>JBKPSP010000017.1:0-17308 GCA_046735175.1 Acidobacteriota bacterium | reverse complement strand
GGTAACTACTCCGGTGTTTGACACCGAACCTGCGCTCACACTCCAAATCACAGCGGTATTACCCGTACCTTGCACGGTCGCGCTGAATTGCTGGCTCTTCCCTGAGGCCATGCGAGTCGCAGCAGGCGAAATCGCAATCCTGATGTCCGAACTCGCACCGGCCAAGATAGAGAGGATCAGCACGAACGCGATCAAGCTAAAAGAGGCATAAATTGCGCGGCGACAAAGCCGTCGAGAATGCTTGCTGCCGATTTGCTGAAATGACATGAATGAACCTTGGGAGAGATCTGGGAACTATTTGCAGTGTTTACTGCACAAACTGTAACCAAGGTTTCGGAAAGAAGAGAGATCACTGGGGGTCAACTCAGAAGTACTTCCAGTGGAAAAGCGTTTTAGCTCGTTTGGAGACCGCGAAATCGCCAAATCGCTCTCAGCTTGAGAAACGCCGTCCATCATCCAAACCCTGATCCCACGATCAGTATTTCTCTGTAGCCCATCAGAGCCATGTTCATACTGCTCGCTGCAGGCTAATCTCACTATGAGCAGACTTCGGGGGAGGGCTGTTCGACTTGACGTCCCGCTACCTCATTCGAGGGTGGGACGTTTTGTTTTGCGGGATCCTCTCGATACGTGATGTGGAACTCGGCAAACCCGAGTCACCAAAAAGAAAGCCGGCGGGATTCCCCGCCGGCTTCATCACTTTAAGGAAGCTTAGTACGTGTAAACCAGGTCGAACTGGAAACGATTCAACCATGGTTCTTCAGCTCCGAGAGCTGTAACCGTCTTTCCAAATGCGGCGTTGTTCTCGAGTGCTGTGTTCAGAGTGCGTCCACGCCAGTAGGTGAACTGTGCGGCAGTGTTCGATTGGATCTTCCAGTTGGCGTAGATCTTATTTTGAATGACGTTAGTCGGTGACCGCTGGTCGCTTTCAGCGATTGAGGCGAGCACCGAATCCTGCTCCTGGCGATACCAGCCGTAGCCAAACTGCAGGTCATTCTTGCTCTTTTGTTGGCCGATGCTGATGTCGCCGCCGTATTCCTTGTTCTGACTACCGAGGTTGGTGATCGGCGTGCCAGTGATATCAGGCGGGTGAGTGGCCGCGTTCAGGTTGTCTTCAAACTCGAGCAGCAGGTTGATGGGCAGCCGGGCCACCGGAGTCTTAATCGTGTTGTTCAGGATAGTGTCAACAATGTTGAACCCAGAATAGAAGTGAATCTTTCCGGCGGTATCCAGATAGGTCGCGTTGGTCATGCCGTTCGGAGCGAAGATACATGGCGGAAACTTTGCGCTACCGAACGCGCTTGCGCAACCGGGGCCTTCACCAGGGGTTGGGAACCCGGTGATTGTAGTGGGAACGCCACCGATCGTAACTACTCCTCCCGTGCTTGTGGCCTGTGTTGCGAAAGCGCTGGCGTTGAGGATTGAATCAGGACGGTTCCAGTTCTGGCTCAACACCGACGCGGTTGCCGTCCACGGGCCATAGCCGAACTTCACCTGTCCAGCACCTCCAATTACATAAGAGTCTTGGCCAGAAGAGACTTCACCGTAGAGCAACTGGAGTGCCTGCAGGGTCACGTTCTGAATAAACGAGTGCTTGATGTCGAACGAGATCTTTTGGTCGAAGCCCTCCGGGTTCAAATCACTGTCGCCGGTTACCGGCGTCCTCTGCCACAGATAGGCGAACTTGCCGCCCGTGGCCGAGAACCATGGATGCTTCACCGGATTGTAGGTAATGTATCCCTTGTCGAGCGCAATCGTCTTGCGGTCGAAGACATTGGTAAGAGTTTCATTGGTAGTTGTGGGATCGCCCATGCTGCCGGTAGCGATCGCCAGGCCGCCGACGAAATCCTGATTGAGCGCGCCTTCAAGACCGAGCCTTACGCGGATTCTGCCGCGGTTGCGGTCCTGGGTGCCTTGCTGGAAGAACGATTCGCCGCGGACCCGGACGTCTCCAGTGAAGCGGAAGCGGCCGAATGCGCTCGCAAGAGTGGCAAGCTTCTTCTGCTCGTCCTGCTGGCTGAGCGCCATGTTGGTGGTGTTGTTGCGGATATCGGCAACATCCGACTGGATCTTGCTCAAGCTGTCAGACGCCTGGGTAGCCTGAGTGGAGGCGTTGCTCGCCTTGGTGTCAACCTGCTGAATCAGGCTTTGCGTTGTCTGCGAATTGCTTTGGTCCTGGTCCAGCTTTTGTTGCAGTTGCTGGATCTGCTGATCGCGGCTCTGCACCTGATCGCTCAGCTGTTTGATCTGCTGCTGCTGCGCATCGACCGCCTGTTTCAATTGATTGATTTGATTCAAAACTTCAGTGTTGCTGCTGGTGGCTTTGCGTTTCGCAGTCTTGCCCGTGGTACTAGCTGTACCCGACTGGGTCTGCGCCGCCAACACGCCGGTCAATGTAAGACACAGCGCCAACGCTGTCACTCGCTTCATCTCTAGATCTCCTCGAAAAAAGTGAATGGTCAATTTACGGAACAATCATTTACGACTGTCATGAGTCCAGGTCCGTCTGGCAGGTATCTATGAACCGTCTGCCAAACGTAAGGCTGGCGAAGAGACTTGGGCCGTACCTCAGAACCAGGTTTTTGGTGCGTGCTCGGCAAAGCCGCAAGCTTCTAACAGAAATCGAGCCTATGCAGAGAATGTACGCACTGCACAGTTAAAGAACCGTGAATTTGCCATAACAATTCCGTTAATTCAGTCGCGGGACGGAATTTAACGACTATCTACTCCGTCTGGAACTGATCACGCGAACCATGTCATCATCCAGATGATCCCAATTGCGTAAGATTGAGTTCTGTCCGGGAAGAAGAATGAGCTGCAGACCATTCGCCAGAACGCTTCAACGGCTTGGATTGACTGTCGTATTGTTAGCAGGCTCGTACCTTCCCGCGCCGGCGCAGTCAGCTCCGGCAGTACCGTCCCAGCAACGCAAAACTAGCAACCCTTACACTGGCGACCTCTCCATCTTCGAATCTGCCGGGCGCGATGAGCGGTTGCAGATTAATCGCGTTATGGATCTGCTTGGCATTGAGCCGGGAAAGAACGTTGCAGACATCGGGGCAGGGTCGGGCTGGTTCACAGTTCGCGCCGCCCGCCGCGTCACTAACTCAGGCACCGTATATGCCGTGGATATCAACCCCGAAGCGATTCTTTACATCGACAAGCGCGCAAAGAAAGACCAACTCCCGAACATCAAGACGATCCTCAGCAAGCCCGACGATCCGCAGCTCCCGCCTCACTCTGTTGACGCCGTGCTACTGCTCAAGACCTATCATGAGGTAGCAAATCCAGTGGCGCTACTCAAGAACCTTGGCTCGTCGCTCAAGCCGGGAGCCAGGATCGGCATCATTGATCGCAATGGTGACGGAACAAATCATGGCGTAAATAAAGATGTCGTAATTCGTGAAGCCGCCGAAGCCGGCTACGAATTGCAGGACTCACAGGACTTCGTGAAGCCCGACGGCATGGATTATTTCCTTATCTTCTCTGCGAAGCGGCCCTAGGCCGCCGGTTCTAGAATCGGTCGTGTCGGCTGGCAAGCCGCTGAGCAGGTCAACGAGTGATAAGGCTGGTATCAACAATTGACTGCTTGAACTTGTCGATCGCGCTATTCGGCTTCAGTTGTCCGACAATGGCGATTTGTCACCGGTCGAGGATTGTTTGCAGCAGCCCGAACGCGAAGGGGGCTGGCTATAACGGTACGCCCGTACCAAGGCAATCACGCTGCACCGTGCTTCTGGGTTTGCAGAGTCCCTTTGAGTCGCTGCTCCTTCTCCGACAACATCCGATCAATTTCTTGGACCAGTTGCATCAGCCGCTCCGGGTCTTGCTCTCCGGCTGCTTCGGCACATAGCTTCTGCCATCGTTCCAAATTTTCCCCTTGCATTGTGGTTGCTCCGAAATGCTGTATCAAACTCATGGCGTCGCCCTCAGATCTCAGATAGCACCGCCCCAAGCACCAACATCGGCGCCCGGGGCAGTTGAGCTACGCTTGCCTGTAGCATGTAAAGAGTCTCATAGAGAATTGGTTGGGTCGATACGGTTCCGCACCGTTCACTGTGCGGAAGCGCACGAAAATACACTTAGTGCTGTATGGTGCAAACCTTAACCCTATGAGACTCTGGTTGCAGAAATCAGGTAGATCATTCAATCGCGGTCTCTTACCGAGCAACTACTTCGAAAGTTGCGGGAATGCCTGGCTCATTTGGAGTCCCTCCGCATGACCAGTTCGGATGATGCTGAAATTGCCCGCCTAAAGCTAGGCATTCAAAGGAAAATCACTGAAATCGAAGGTCGGGAAAGCACATCATTCGCAGCAAATTAGGCTTCCACAAAGGCTTGCGCGCTCTGGATCACCAGCGATTCATTAGTATTCGTGCCTGAAAGGGCGTACAGTAAAAGAGTCTCTTCGAGCATCTTTCCGCCGCGCCCGACAGGGCGACGGTTCCTTGCGACAAACAGACGGTTTACGTCTTTCCAAGGAGCCGCCAATGGCCAAAAGACCACGTCCGCCCACAGTGTCATCTCCGAAGCCGCCTCGCACTGACGGGGATGGCAACCATATTCAGAATAAAATCCTGCTCGGGTTGAGCAGCAAAGAACGCGACATTTTGTTTCCCAGATTGGAATTCGTGCGGTTGAAACTTCATCAGGTGCTTCATGAAGCGGGTGAGACGATCAAATCGGGTTACTTTGTGAATACCGGATTGATGTCAGTTCTGGCGGTGCAGCCCGACGGAAAGTCGGTAGAGGTTGGACTAATCGGAAAAGAAGGCTTCGTTGGTCTCCCGCTGCTTGTGGGCTACCGCAGCAGTCCGACTCGAATTGTGACGCAAGGGGACGGCACAGCGTACCGTTGCGATGGGGAGGGGCTCAGGCAGATCGTTCGGCAGTGCCCGGAGCTGGCGCAAGAACTCCATCGCTATGGTCACCGACTAGCGATGCAGACGACGCAAATTGCAGCCTGCAACCGGCTGCATGATGTCGAAGAACGATTGGCTCGATGGATACTGATGAGCCAAGATCGTATTGAATCAGAACATCTGCCCCTCACCTAAGAATTCTTATCGCAGATGCTCGGCACTCGCCGCTCTAGCGTGACGGTTGCCGCTGGCACGCTGCAAAAGGCGGGTCTCATTTCTCATACGCGGGGTAGCGTTACGATCTTAAACCGCGAGAAACTTGAGGACGCAGCTTGTGAATGCTACGGAATAGTCCGGCAACAATTACAGGAGTGGGAAGCGGAGACGAACTGATTCATCCCTGTTTGTGTGAAATCGAGTTGGCGATTAAATCGCCATAGCCCATAGTTTGAGTCTAGTCGCGGCATTCGGTGCCATTGCGTTTATTGGCGCTTGGCAACCTTCAAATGATCGGCATCTTTAGTAGATCGTGAACTCCGAATTCATCAGTAACATTCGTCACATCAGAGAAAAAACACGTGCTACACGTCAGGCTGCACAACAGTCTAGGCAACAGGCGGCCAGTCTGGTATTGCAAGCGAGTGTGTTAATGCAACACTCTGATGAACTCAAACAGAGGACGCTTTTGTGGGCGAATTCTGCCTTGGGCGTTCACAAATCGAAGGCCTTGGCGCATGATAAGGCCCATTCGACAGCAGACTGATTGACGAAATGTCTTTATATCACTCACCGACCCGGAAAAGGGCGAACGGAAGCCGCAAACGTGTAAGCTCGACTGATCTCGACAGGGAAATTCACCCTAAGCTGGACGAACCAAAATGAAAATTTAGCGAATCAGCAGGTCGAGTTGACGCGCATCAAGGCCAGCATCGCGATAGTATTTCCGGCACAGTTCGAGAAGCGTAAACCCGTCCTCATAGGCGGCAAATCCACCGTGCTCCGGCTTGTCCAGGTAGATGAGGCCGCCTTCCACCACAAACATCGTCATCATCGGCTCCGGTGAATCATCCGTAATTACCAGCGTGTGCGCTTCACCCGCGGGTTCGTAGATGTAGGTTCCGGGCTTGGCAATCCAGTCGTGTTCCAGGTATCGCCAGTGACCTCGCATCGTGTAGCCGTGAACCGTGCCGACGTGGTAGTGGGTTCCGATCCTGCGGCCGGGCAGCCCCTTCAAAATTACGCTGAAGCCGCCGGACGTAACGTTGAAGCAGCAGGGTTGAAGCCAGACACCATCGGCATAAGGGACCCAGAGACGATCCTCGTTCAAATTGGTGTTCGCGATGAAATGTTCGCGACTCCTTCGAGCAGGATCGAGGCCATCGGCGAAGCTGCTGAATGTGGTAATCGGCATCGCGCAGCAAATCATATTCTTCCCAGTGCCATCTGGCAACGATGACGGTCGCTCTGCAGCAACTTCAAACAATCGCAAGGATGAGCCACGCGAGAACTGCCATTGAACGCCAAGCCGCATCTTCGTAAGGTGCCCCTACATTTCCGCTGATTCTCTAGAACCCAACCGGCTGGCAAAACTCCGTGTAGTTCCGGCATCTTTCAAAGGCAAATTATGAAGCCGACTCTCACGCCCTTTTCCACACGCAGCGCTGCATTCTGCAGCATGTCCGCTTGTCTACTGCTCGTAGTCGCCTGTGGCGGTGGTTCGAGCGCTCCTTCCCAGTCGCCCGGTCCAGGAGGCGGAAGTGGCGGCCCATCTTCCGTCTCGATTACCACGGAAAAGATTGCGTCAGGATTGACGGTTCCCTGGTCGTTGCAGTTCGCGCCCGACGGCCGGCTCTTCTTTACCGAGCGAATAGGCGACTTGCGCGTCTTCAGCAATGGAGCAGTGCAGTCCACGCCCGTTTACGACAAAACCAGCGTGAGCCTCGGAGGCCTGGACGGGATGACAGGCATGGTGCTCGATCCGGACTTCGGAGCCAACCATCGCATTTATGTGTTCTATTGCTTCGGCAAGATCCCCAATGAGCACTGCCGAGTTGAACGGCTGATCGAATCTAACGGGACGGCCACGCTCGACAAGGTCTTGATCGATTTCACGACCATCAATCGCGACCACATAGGCGGCCGGTTGAAGATCGGTCCCGACAATCTCTTGTACCTGACCACAGGCGATCAGAAGAGTCTCAGCTTTTCGCAGGATCCCTCGTCCCTCGCAGGCAAGATTTTGCGAATGGATTTCGACGGCAACGCCATGGGTGCTGGATTGGCAAACCCGTACGTCTATGCACTGGGTTTTCGCGATCCTGAGGGGCTTGCTTGGGACAACTCAGGCGCGCTCTACGGCACGGACCACGGTCCGGTTTCTAACGATGAAGTAAATCTGATTGAGGCGGGGCAGAATTACGGTTGGCCCGCTTGCATCGGCATATGCAACGATCCGAAATTCAGAGACCCAGTAAAACTCTGGCAGCCCGAAACCGCGGCTCCGTCAGGTACGACCTTTTACAACAGTTCCGTCATCCCTCAATGGAACGGCAGCATGCTGATTGCGCTCATGGGATTGACGAACAATACCTACGCCCACCATCTCCATCGCATTCAGTTCAGCCAACCGGGATCTTCTCAGATCGCGTCAGAAGAAGTTCTCTTCAAAGACCAATTCGGACGCCTTCGCGACGTCGTTCAAGGACCCGACGGCTTCGTCTACTTTTCCACCTCGAACGGCAACGCCACGGACGTGATAGTACGAGTCAAACCACAGTAAACTCGAGCGGTATCGACCACGATATTGGGGTGAACGAGTACCTATTCCCTAGACAAAGAGGTCAGTCCTTCACATCTGATGCTAGCCTCCAACCTGCTTAAGGGAGTTGGCGGAGATCGGGCTTTATTGGCCGGTTGTTCTAATTATTTCCACTTCAGGGTTGTAACCGAATTGCCGGCAAGTGTCAGTTCGGCGGTCGTTGGGCCTAGACGCAATCCAACAGGACGCGATGCTCCCCGGTTGGTCACGACCAGGACTTTCTCTCCATCGGGATTCTCGCAGGCTACATGGTTTACGTCCGCGATTGTTCCGTCGCTCTTGACGACATACGCGCCACGGCGGATCGTGCGCGAGAAGTGCGCAAAACCCGAATACTGTCCGCTGCGTGTAATTTCCTTTGTCTGCGAATTAACGGTCACAAGTCCGCCGCACGAGAATGGACCTATGTTTGGCCGTCCGCGCTCATCGAGGGCAAGGTTCCAACCGGTAATGGATTGGCACCAGTTGCGCAGAACTTCGGTAAAGATGTGCCCCCATTCCGCCCAGTCGGTTGCGTAATTCGGGCTGGTGTAATCCGGACCGCCTTCGGTCCAATGCATCTCGGCGTCAGGATGCGCGTCGCGGACTCTGGACATCATCTCCGCAGTGCCGGCGTATCCATGCCAGGCGACCATGTTCGTGTGGGCACGAACGTCGGGATCATCGAGTTCACAAATTACGCGGCCCCAAAGATTGTAGTTGTGGTCCAGAAGCCAGATTTTTGTCTCGATCCCCTTGCTCCTGAGCAGGGGGCCAAGATGCTTTCCTACGAATTCGATTTCGTACTCCTGCCCCCACCCCACGACCAACCCGTTATACGTATGAACATATTTTCTCCCGCACCTCCCTCAGGAAAATGGCCAGTGTCGGGATGGTCGGTATAACCAGTGCGCATCATCATTATGGCACTGTCATACGGAGCTCCTCGATACCAAAGGGGTTTAGGCTTTGGTCTGGCCCGCTCGTTGGCGGACTGGCACCTTCGGCCGGAGTTGATTTCTATGTCCCACTACAGCGGGAGTTCGTACATCCCGCGACCGTGAGTGGCCGCACGCAGTAGCCGTTTAGTCGGATGAACCTGCAGGTCAAAGACTGGCGCCTCGGGAAGACCATTAGAAAGCGGAGCCCAGTTGGTGCCCTTGTCCGGAGAAAACCACACGCCAATGTCGGCTCCGACATATACATGCGCCGGATTCTCAGGATCAGCCACAATAGCATTGTGCTCGACATCTAGAAGATTGGTGTCTCCTCCTGGAGGACCGCTCCGCTGCTCCCAGGCGGTACCATCAAAATGCCAAACGTGCCGATAGTCTCCGGTACCCCCATACGCAATGTAGATTGAACTTCTCGTCGGGTCTTCCCAATCGACTCCAATGTCGGAAATCAACCCTTGCAGTAGAAGCGGCCCGGCGTGGACATTGTCGATTTGAGTTAGTTGCCACGAACCGGCCGTCTTGTCGGCGCGAAAAACCTCACCGGCGGTGGTTCCAATAAAGAACCGATCTCCGCCGGTGAATACCATCGCATAGATTCCTCCATCGGTTGGCACGTCAACTGTCTTCTTGAGCCAGGTCGCACCAAAGTTTGTCGACAGGTGCACACTTTTGCCCGATGCTATGGCCACCAGTGAAGCTTCCGACGCATTACCCGGATTGTATGGCGGACTGACGATCGGCTCTGTCATCATTAACCAGTCGAATTTCGTCTCGCGCCATGAATCTTGGTTCTGGCCCCCATCGGTAGCGCGATAGACCGTCCCGTTCGCGAACGCAATCACCTGCATGGGATCAGCCCAGTTAATCAGGCAGTAGCCGCCGTCCCCTCCGTTCACATGCATCCAAATCGGACCACCCGCGGCACGCGCGGTACCGTTGTCCTGGAGTCCGCACAGCAGAATCCCCGGATCGGTCGGATGCTGGGCAAAAAAGTTGCAGCACAAACACGACAACCCATTATTGCGCGATTTGAATATTCCGGAGCCGCGCGGATCACGGTTCAAAAATAGGCCGCCATCGCAACCTACCCACAGCGAATCTGGATCTCCCGGAGTGTGCACTAGTGTATGGATGTCAGCATGCGCATTTGCGCCGATAGAGACGCCAGTCGTCCGATAAGCAGCATCGCTTGGGGTGACCTGGCATCTCCAGATGGATCCCGGCCAATACTGGTTGTCGGCAAAGTAGCTTCCGCCCAGATAAATCACATCGGCATCTGTCGGATTTACCGTGATAGCCAGATCGTAATCTCCCTGGCTGCCTCCATCTTCATCAACCGGCAACACATCCGGCGGGTTAGCAATGTTCTTCCATGGTCCTCCGCCACCATCCATCCGATATATCCCTTTCAATGCACCTTTCGAATTCGCAACGAATGCATACACCACGTCGGGACTAAGCTGCTGCACGGCAAGCGCGATGCGACCAATATCCGACGCCGGAAAACCAGTGCCGCTGCCTGTCCAGGCGGATCCGTCGGAGGATTGCCACACCTTCCCGCCCCAATCGGCGGCGAAGAATAGAACCGCGCCGTTTTTGACTGTTACCCTTACACTCGAATACGCGCCTTTACGACGCTGAACCCACTGCGCCGTACCAGTCGTTCCGGCTACGCGTTGGTACAACCCTTCGGAGGTTGCGCCAATAACGTTTTCGCGGTTGCTGGGATCTACGGCGAGCGCGAAGAATGCCTGTCCTGCCAGCTCCGGCGAACCAGGCGCCGTCGCCTCCGCTATCCACGTAGTCCCCCCGTCGTCACTCCGGATCGGTCCGACACCGCGATATGCAGGCAATGCGTTCACTAGTCGGTTCTTGAACATTGAATAAGTGTCGCCCTCACCTGTACCGACGTACACGCGGTTCGGGTCGCTTGGGTCGATCGCGATTGCTCCACACGCCAGGCTGGTCGTCGCGAAGGCAGTCGGGGCAAGATCGAAACCATCCATTAGCGATTTCCACGAGACACCACCATCATCCGACCGAAACACACCACCATTGGCAGATGCGGCATACACAATCAGTCCTCCAGGGGCAACCGCCACACCAGAAACCCTTCCTGCAATCGGTGGTTCGCCTTTGGCCTGTCCGTTCATTACTACGGACGGACCCAACGGAGACCAATTAGTTGCGCCCGCTATCGTTGGGGCCGTGGGCGCTATTCGCGTGGCCAGCCATGCAAGAGGGCGTGCTGCTGCCTGCGCCTTGCGTTTCTTGTATTCAGATAATCTATCGCGCCAGAGATTGCTGTCGGCGAGTCCCAACACTTCCTCTCCGCGCTCGGGCTGGAGCGCGCTCCTGAAAGTCGTTTTCGATACTACTTTTTTCAACAACTCCCCATTCGCGCTTTTCCTCGAGGCGGCAGACGGTTGCGGAGCCTCATGCGGCTTCAGTTTGGTGTACGTAGACTCCACGGTTGGCAGGAACCATTTGGCTGGCCCATGCTCGCGCTCTGCCGTGCCTTTCTTAGGTGGAACGAACTTCGTTGCGACTTTCGATTTCGTACTGTTGGATTTCTTCTTTTTCTTGGAGGCCATAATTTCACTCCACGTCAGGTCAAAGTGCCTGCACAATCAGCTTATGGTTTTCGGCCTGGATTCTTTCTCGACTTTGGGACTGTATCGTATGCATCCATTTCTGTAGTCTTAAGAATTTTGTACCGAACGTTCTGCTGTTTCTGCGGCGGCACAAAATCCACCACTTTTCGAATGCTGTCTTTTGCCGGCATCCCTGGCCGCAACTGGTCCCGTACGTCAAGCTCCGGGTTGCTCACGGTCGGGCGGGGCTTCTTCTTTTTGGAGCTAGGCACGCTTTCCAAACCTCCTGGTTCACGATTTACCCCAGCTTGATCGAGGTCAGGGGATGAACTTCCCAGATGACCGGCATCCGACTCTTCAAACTCTGTGGTCCGGGCCTCGCGCCAGTGGCATGCGTCATATCAAAAAAGAGTGACCCCTCAATGTGGACGGGAATGGGAGGGTCATAGAAATCGTAGCCGGCCCCCGGCAGTTTCGTGCCAAAGAACTTTTTGAACGCTCTTCGGGCGGCATTGAGATCTGTAAAGTCGAAAGCCGGATTATTCTTCGGAGGTAATCCCGAGACCTCCATCGTCATGTACATCTCAGGAGTTAGTGTATGGTCTCGCCCAATGATCAGATGAAAGTCGTTATCCGCTTCGCGGCTGGCCGCATACAGAAACGCCTCAACGCTGACATTACGGTGTTCCTCTTTGACGCGGCCGGACGTCGCCACTGTCTTAATCGGCGGTTTGTGTTTAATCATTATGCTTTCCGCCGGGAGCGACGCAATTAGATCCTTCAGATCGCTAAAGGTGGTCGCGGCACCTGGTGCCTTGGACAACTTGGCTGCCTTTCTATCAGTGCCAGCGTAGTTATCTCCCGTCGACGGCTTTTTCTTGACCGCCTTTGCTAGTGCCGCGCTCGGCGGCGCCCCCTTGGTTCTCAGTAATTTTGAAAGGTCGACGGCAGTGGTTGTCTTTTCGTAACCATCCGTCTCAGTCGTTCTCATGATGTGATAGGTGGGCCCTCCGGCTTTCGGAACGATCGTCATGGTCTTCTGAATCGAATCCATGGCGGGCATTCCAGGCCGTAACGGTGTGAGTGGCTTTTTCGCTGTGGCGCCGGTTAATGGTAACCTGGTGGTGCGTGTGGTCTTGCGAGCATTCGGCATCGGTTTTCTCCTCCTTAGCCCTGACTTCATAGTTTCGCGGGGGCTCTTCCCGGGGAACGAGAGCCTCTCACTCTGCCTTAATGACATTCGGTTTACGATTCCGCATCATCCGTGGGAACTTGAGTTGGGGAACATGGCCCGATTGCAGGACAGCTGCCACTACCGCCACATTCACCAACGTAGTACCCACGCACAGAGACGCAATCCATCGCTGGCTGGACCCGGATACCATCACGAGAAGAATGGCGGGTGCAATTATGCTCGCGATCAGAAAAGTAATCCCGACAAGTTTTCTCGAATAAACAGTTCGGGAAACAGCGGCTAGACCAATTGCAGCCAGCAGTTCGAAAAGGCCGAAGTCGAAGAAGACTTCCACGATACACCTGCCTCTCCATCCTCACGGAGCAGTTACAGACACTCTTGGGGAGAATATCTCTGGTTGTTTGTTGTTGTGGGACACCGGGGAAGAGACGCGTCCCTACTGACGGCGCAAATAATATTCCACCGGAAGGAAAGATGCAAGAGCAATCGTCCATGTGTCTGTAACAAGTTAAAATGTCCGGTTTTTGTAGGAAGTAGAGTGTCCCGTTTCAAAGTTGTACCCTTGCGCTTGGGTTGGGTAGATTTTGGGGATGGAGTTGGAGGGGAGGGGGAATTCCCCTTCCTGCGGTACGCCCGGCGCTCATCAACAACATCACCCAAAAACTGATGTCAGCGACCAGATTCCGGGCGGGGAGGGAGGCGGTTCGCCGAAGCACGGAAGCTGCCTCGGTTTCAATTAAGCAAGGAATTCTGGCAGTTTCGAACTAACTGTAATGTGTCTTGATTGCTGTTGCGTTACAATGTCTCACTTCCGAAACGGAAGGCTTCAGTGGAGTTCCGAGTTCCAAACCCGCATAAGACACTTGTACTATGCCTGCCAATACCCTTTTCCTGTACTTTCTTTATGCGCGTGAATAATCGTCCTTATGAACAAAACATCCCGACGTAAATTTCTCCAGGTCTCCGGTGCGGCCGCGGTTGGGGCAAGCGCACTCGGCAAAACATCGCGTCTGTTGGCTGCCACGAGTGCCGCGCCGGTCTCGGTTGCGGTTGAGCCGCCCCTCTCCGTGTTTGACTACGCCCAGGTGCAGCTGCTCCCCGGGCTGCTGCGGGAGCAGTTCGATCACAACCACGACGTCTTTGTTCGTCTGGATGAAGACGCCCTGTTGAAGCCATTCCGTGAGCGGGAAGGAATGCCCGCTCCGGGTCCCAACATGGGCGGATGGTACGACAACGCTGACGACTTCAGCCCGCCGGAAAACTTTCACGCCTTCATTCCCGGACACAGCTTTGGCCAGTATCTCTCCGGATTGGCCCGGGCGTACGCCGTCACCGGCTCGCAGGCAACACAGGAAAAAGTGCATCGGCTCGTACGTGCTTTTGGGGAAACCGTTGGACCTGAGGGTAAGTTCTATCGTGGTTATCACCTGCCGGCTTACACCTATGACAAAACCAGTTGCGGTCTAATTGACGCGCATGAGTTTGCAAAATGCCCCGATGCCCTCGACGTGCACTGGCGCGCAACCCAGGCCGCTTTGCCTTACCTTCCGGAGAAAGCGCTCAGCCGTGATGAGCAACGTGCTCGCCCGCACAGAATGGTCGCCGACACCTGGGACGAGACGTATACCTTGCCGGAAAATTTCTTCCTGGCTTATCGCCGCAGCGGCCGAAAAGAATATCGCGATCTTGCGGTCCGCTTCATCGAGCAGGATTACTTCGGGCCTCTGGCGGAGGGTCAGAATGTTTTACCGGGCGAGCACGCCTACAGTCATGTGAATGCCTTCAGTTCGGCGATGCAGTCCTATTTTGTATTGGGCGACGAAAAATATCTGCGCGCAGCGAAGAATGGCTTGCAGTTCGTCCACGATCAGAGTTTCGCGACCGGTGGCTGGGGCCCTGACGAAGCGTTCGTGCCGCCCGGCAAAGGAATGTTGAATGCGAGTCTGGGAACAACGCACGCCAGCTTTGAAACTCCCTGCGGTGCTTACGGTCATTTCAAAATCACGCGGTATCTGCTGCGCACCACGCGCGACTCGCGTTACGGCGACAGCATGGAGCGGATCCTGTACAACACCATTGCCGGCGCATTCCCGGTAATGTCGGACGGCACCAGTTTCTATTACGCCGACTACAATAACTCAGCGAAAAAGGTCCATTACAAAGACAAGTGGCCGTGCTGCTCGGGCACCTTCCCGCAACTGAGCGCGGATTACGGCATCAGTTCCTACTACAAAGCTGACGACGGAATCTACGTCAACTTGTTCGTTCCCTCTCGTGTGAATTGGTCGCAGAACGGCACCCGCTGCACGTTGACCCAAACCACTGACTATCCCAAGAAAGAGACCACGCAGCTCGCATTTTCCTTGCAACGCCCGGAGACCTTTACAGTTTATGTTCGTATTCCGGCCTGGGCAGGCCCGAAAACGACGGTATCTGTCAATGGCGGAAAGGCGGAATCAGCCGTTGAGCCGGGCAAGTTTTCGGCCTTGAGGCGCGCTTGGAAGGACGGCGATCGGGTTGAAGTGGAATTTGAGATGCCGATGCGGCTTGAGGCTATCGATGATTCGGACCGCAACAATGTGGCGCTGCTTCGTGGCCCGTTAGCGCTTTTCGCCGTCAATCCCGTTCCCTCGCGCCTTACTCGAGAGCAGTTAATGAGCGCAGCCCGAACCTCCTCTGATGATTGGGTGGTCCGCACCGAGTCCGGCGCCATCGCCTTCAGGCCGTTCGCCAGCATCATGGACGAAGGCTATCGCCTGTATTTGCGAGTTGAAGGCTAACGGCGGCTCTCGAACTAACTCATCATCCCCAGCCCGGTGTCCGCGAACTCCTGCAATGGTGGGCATCCGAGTTCCTGGCACGTCATTAGGATTCTCACCCGGCAATCAGGTGTGGCTGTATGGACGAAACTATGAGGTCGTGAGTGAACCCATAGTTGTCACTCGCAATCTAGTTTCTGGTGGATGCGCTTGACGGAGATTCGGGACGAATCAAACGGGTACGGATTCCATTGCCGATCGTTCGCAACGCAGCCTGACGCGTCCCTCTCCAATGGTTGACGCCCGAGCGGGGTCAATCGAGTTTTTTGTCCAACCATGAGCGGCTCACCGTGTTTAGGTCACCTTGCTGCGGCACTGTGATGGCCTGGAACCATCGCCCCCCAAAAAACGACCCAAGCGAAGCCCGCCATCCTCGGCGGGCGTTTCATTTAATCGTCCGGCAAAACACAAGCAGCTCACGAACCATCAAAAGCCAAGCCCACAGCGCACTTCCAGGGGGGAGGGAGCGCAGCGTGGCTTACCGCCTCCGTGCCAGAAACGGGGCGGTTGTATTTCTCGAGCACGCACACACAATACGCGCCAATTCTTACTCCAGCAAGCGTAAATCGAGCACCTTGCCGAGCCAAGGTCGATGATCAACGGCTGGCCTACCATTTCCACGTACCCACCGCAGCCCACCTCAATGAGTGTCTCTGACAATGTCGGCTCAGTCAATTGGTTTTGGGCGCACTGATCCGTGCACTCCGGAGAGCGCGCCATTTCGCTCTAGCTGAACCACTGCCATGCCATCCGAGCGAAGCGAGTACGCAAGAAGAAGACTGATCGCGAGGATGCGCGGCATCTCAGCGGCATCGCCGATCCACAACTCCATCTGCAGTTCCGCTAGCAGTCGTTCAAACCACCGCGCCTGCCCGCTCGCTTCCATCCCTAGCCGTACCTGCACTCCGCGCATGGCAAGCTCGCGATAAAACTGCTCCGCCGGCTCGCGATGCTGCAGCCGAGTCTACTGGAACTCTCCCGTGTCGGTGTCAACCCATGCAATTTGCTGAACTCCCGGGTGATAATCGCAACCTATAATAATCATCTTCGGCTCCTTTCTCCCGGGCCTTGGTTGGTTTGCACCCCCAAAGCTTACTCGGGCGTGGTAGCCGACATTGTCATGGAATCAATATGGAGAGTGGCTGTTGAAAAACTCTTTCGCGCCGAAATCGCAAAAATAGAATTGCGTCAGGATGTGCTATAAACGATTCTCTCGGATTCCAAGGCATTTCGCATCCCCGAAATCTCGACCGTTTTTCACGAAAAAGGGACTTTTTCAACAGCCACGAGATGTTTCACCAATCCAAATTACCCACCGCTTCACTGCTCAAGGTGTATCCGCGTGGCAGTTTGGCTTCATCTTGTCGAATCACATCACCTCGGACTGGAATGAGCAATTCAGTCCCGTCCGCGTATGCCAGCACGATGGTGAAATTGAGAGGTTCATTTGAAGCAAGCGAGAGTGATTTCTCACGCTTTTCACCAAAAGTGACAAAGATCTCGGGTCGGTCGTCGCAATGACGTGACGACAAAAGCGAGAACCGCTGTTTGACTCGAGTATCCGTCCCGTATTGCAGCATCGGGGGAGTTCCGTGTTTGTAGCAGCCAATGGCCACATATCTCGCGCCCTGCGGCCCACTGTTCAGCACGACGACTTCCGTTAAATCGGAGTTGGAGACGTACAGCTTCTTGCCAGACACCAGGCTGAAATATGAATAAACATCAGGCCAGTCACAGCAGCCCCACTCGATCAATCGAAAAAATCGGACACCGTTCAAGGCGAAGCCGTCGTTTCCCGCGGCTTTAAAACTCCAACGCTCATTCCGTGTGCCATTTCTCTCCAGCGACCACGCCTGAACCGCCATTTGACCCGTCGTTTCTTCGTGGCCATCTATGTGCTCGTTGTGTAAGTTCTTGAGCAACAACAGGCGCATGTATCCACTTCCATCGTCGTGAAGTACATTTGCGAATTCAAACGTGCGATTGTCGGTAACGTATGCTCCATCGCTCTGGCGGACGTATGCTGATGAACCAGAACTTGAAAATGGTGTCGCATCTCTGGAATTCTGACCCGCTAGGTATGAC
>JBKPSP010000016.1:0-5822 GCA_046735175.1 Acidobacteriota bacterium | reverse complement strand
CTGTTAAGAAGCCCAACAGAGACAAGGCTCCCGCACCTAGGACAAATTGATTCAAGAATCTGGATTTCACAGAACGGCTCCGAGAGATTCAAACGATTACGGCCAGCAATAGGCCCGCCGCCAACAGCGGGCAAAGACTTTCTGCTTTTGCGAACCCGCATGATCGTGGCAAGTTGCGGGTGGAAAAATCAGAAGTACATCAGGTGTGATGATGGATGCGCACGAATAGTTTGCGCGACTAAGAGGACGTCAAATCGAAAGACGCCGGCTACTGTCACATCGGAAAGCTAAGTAGTTTAGAACCCTGCGTATGCCCATCTGAACAGTGGCCCCGATGCACCCTCTGACTTGTCTTTGCTTTTCTCTTTTGGATCAGCCCCGAAGAAAGTATCGCCGCCCAAGAGACACTCGATGGCACGAACCAGATCGCGCGCGGCTTGTGACTTCAGTACAAAGCCGTGAGCTCCCGCGTTTCGCACCTCAGCCGCGAGCCGGGGCGAGTCATGCATGGTGAACATTAATATCCGGCAGCCGGTGTTCAGCTTGGAGATCTTCATGGCGGCTTGAAGGCCACTCACCCGGGGCATGGTAATGTCCAGAACAACCACGTCGGGGCGCAACTCCTTCACTAAGCTCAACGCGTCTTCCCCGTTTCGTGCCTCGCCGCAGATTTCCCAATCACGGCGTGACCGCGCTAAAAGCGTTCGTATGCCCTCGATCACGATCTCATGGTCGTCGGCGATTAGGATTCTCGGCGGCATCTACCCTCCTTACATCCACTTTGCGGTATCGTGCTCATGCAGAATCTGCCAGGGCCACATTGTTGGCGGTTGGAACACTTGCCGTGACAGTTGTTCCGAGTGCGGTCGAAGTAATCTCGAGTTTTCCACCCAGTTGGCGCAGGCGTTCATTCATCCCTCGTAAGCCCACTCCCAGCGAGCCCATCCAATCTTCGCCTGCCTGTTCTAACAGGTGTTCGGGAATGCCCTTTCCTTTGTCCCTTATTTCTAAGACCACTTTGTCATGCGCTGTACACAACGAGACCGTCGCGGTTGAGCTTCCCGAGTGCCGATGCACGTTGGTAAGGCTTTCCTGCAACACGCGGAACAGGGCCAGTTCCGCCTCGGGAGCCAAGCGTTCGAAGTTGGGATCAGCGTCAAATGTGACCTGAATGCGGCTTCGCTGCGAAAAACCGTCGAGGTACCACGGGATCGCCGACTTCAATCCCATTTCCTCGAGCATCGGAGGGTAAAGAAGGTACGATATGGTGCGAACTTCCTTAAGCGAGTCATCTGCGAGTCGAATGCAGCGCTCTACGTCTTCCCTTGCTCCGTTCCGGCCGACCCCAGAGTGCAGTGCGTCCAGACTCATTTTTAAGATCGCCAGGTATTGACCAAGGCTGTCGTGCAACTCCCTGCCGATTCTTTTCCTCTCTTCGTCTTGTGTGCTTAAAAGGTGCAGGGAGAGCTGTCGCAACGATTGTTCGGAAATCGCCAGCTTCTCTTCTGCTGCCGCTCTTTCAGAGATCTGTGTTGTCAGTAATGCGTTTGCGCGTTGCAGCTCCTGCTGCGCGCGCATTCGCTCGGTAAAGTCCCGGGTGACCTTGGTAAATCCGACCAGCTGTCCCGATTCATTTCGCATTGCCGTCATTACCACGTTCGCCCAGAACCGGGAACCATCTTTGCGAACACGCCAACCTTCGTCCTCGACTCGACCTTCGCGCGCGGCGGTCTCTAAGGCCCTTTGGGGTTTGCCGTTCTTGATGTCCACCTCAGGATAGAAACGCGAGAAGTGCTGACCCACAATTTCCGCGGCAGCGTAACCCTTCAACCGCTGCGCACCTTCGTTCCAGTTCTGGATATGGCCTGAGGCGTCCAAAGTGAAAATTGCGTAGTCTTTCACAGCGCCGATAAATAGCTTGAAATCTTCTGCCTCTCGCCGGGCAACAGCTTCGCGGTCGTATGCGTCTCGCGCCTGCTGTTCGGCAGCTTCGCGCGCGTGAAGTTGCCGGCTCAGTAATCCGTAATACACAGAGAGGAACGCCAGCGCCACCACAAAGGTAACGCCTACCATCAGGCTAGTCATGACAAAGCTGCGTCGCGCCGCGCGGATTCGCGGACCGAGCAGATTGCCTTCTTCTGTTCGAATTACTTCCATTACGGCGGCGTTGCGCGCAGAGAGGTCCAGGTTCTGAGCCAGCAAGGCGCGCAGGTCGACGGCCTTGCCTGCCTGCTTTTGAGCAATCGAAAGCTCCCAGGCGCGAATGCGATCATTTATCACGATCTGAAGCTGTTTGCCGCGCTCAGACTGGGCTGCACTGTCCTGGGTCAGTCTGATCACTTCGTTGACTTCGGCTGGTATTTTGGGAAGCGCTCTTTTGTAATCTTCCAAATCGGCGTCATTTCCGCCCATCAGGTAGCTGAAGCGGGCGCGAGCCGCATGATTGAGATCGGCCTCCAAGTCCCCCAGCGCGCCTCTTACTTCCTGCGTATGGATGACCCAATCATTGGCCACTCTCAAATAGGAAAACGACAGATAGATGGTGATGAGGCACACTACCAGCAGGACCATTGCGCTCGCAAAGATGGCCTGCGGCCACGATGACAATGACTTGGGAAGAAACCGCTTTACACCCGAACCAATCGACACTATTACCCCTGGAGGCGCGATTAGTGCGTGATTCTAGCACAGCGAAACGGGAGGCGATTGCGAGATTTTGAGCCTTCCGCTTCTCTGATTGTCTGCTCACCTGCTCAACAGCTTCCACACCAGAGCCCGGGCGACGGTCACGGGATGCGTAGCAAGCGTTGCAACTCTTCCGACGAGGGTCTCGGGCTCGTGGAACACACCGAGTTGTCTGAGCACGGTTGCGCGATCGTAGTAGATCTTTTCTCCGGCCAGGCGATCGACGGCGTCGAAGGTGTAAATGCCGCAGAGCGGGATTTCCACCCGCCTCCCGGTTGCAGGCAATCCGCGCCACGCGCCAAGATGTGTTCCACGAATGATCACTTCAACTACGATCGCATCATCGGTCACGTGCGTGGTTTGTACGTCGATAACCAAATCCGGTAGTGCCGCCATGAGCTGCGAATAAAAGGTGCGGACGCCGGGAACGCCCTGGTAATGTTCCTCCCAGGCTTCATCGTCGTATCGGGCTGAGGCGCCGAATGTTTTGAGAACGCCTTCGAGGTCGTGCGCGTTTTCGAGACGGATGTGCTCTTCAACAATCGCGAGACGGGCTGCGCGACGGTCTCTCGGAATGGGTGCGGCGGTCATGAAGTCTCTTTGGTCGTTGATGATATTGCGGAGGTCCGGGGGGAAACACTCAAATCCCAAGCGCGCTGGGAAATCGCGCCTGGAAATCGAGCAGGCCTATCCACTCCGGTTTGACGACGACCCTCACCATGGAAGGAAGCATCGCTCCGACTTGCGCGACCCAGGCCTTTCCCTGCTCTGGTCCGAAGTAGCGGTCGGCACACTTCGCGTATTCGGGGACCACGCCTTGAACCGGCTCGATTTTTGTTACCGTGCCGCGAACCATCAGTACTTTGTGCGGAAAGGTGTTGTCGTCGATGGTGAGGGCGACCTTGGGGTTTTTCGCCAACGCCTTCAGCTTCGGCGCCTTCGGCGGCGTGCCCATGACGAACTCGCTGCCGTTCCAATGAAACCAGATTGGCACGACGCGCGGCGTGCCGTCGGTCCACACATACGCGAGGCGAGCGGGAATCTTCGACTGCAGCAGTTCCTGCGACGCAGGATGGTCCAGTAATGCGAGATCGCCTTGTTTGCAGGGCATGTGAACTCCTCAATGATCGGCGTAATGCCGGTTTAGCGAGCAGCAGTATACTCCTGCGCCCGATGGAGCTGGGTGAGCTCAGTTTGAAGAAGCTAAACCACAGGGTCATGAAGGTACACGAAGGAAAGCGTCGCGGTGTTTTCCATCCTGTGATATGCTTCGCTCCTTCCCCGAAAATTCAACCACCTGAGGTGTATCTATGCGCTGGCTTATTACCAATCGCAAAGTCGCCGGGGGACAATTTACCGGCGATTTTGGCGCGCTCACATTCTGGACATTTGATCCCTCTGAAAAGGGAGCCAAGATCACCGACCCTGCGGCCTGGACGAGGCGCACGTTACAGCAGTTCAAAAGCGATCTGATTGCGATTGCGTCGAAATTTCCTCCGCCCGTGCCCGCGCCGCCTGCTCCGCCAACTCCTCCGGAAAAGCAGAAACATCTCACGCTGTTCATCCACGGTTATAAGAATGCATGGGTGGATTCGATCTCGCGGTACAACACCATCGCGCAAGAACTTTTCGACGGCGATGATTCCCTCGGTGAGTTGATCTGTTTCGACTGGCCCTCCAAGGGCGAGCTGCTCGCCTATCTTCCGGACCGCGCAGAAGCCCGCCAGACTGGCGATAACTTAACTGATGTTCTGGAGGAGCTTTACGATTGGATGGCCGACAAAGCTCAGGTCGCCGCCGACGATCCCCAGAACGCCTGCCGCGCCAAGACCTCGATTATTGCTCACAGCATGGGAAATTACGCCCTCGAGTACGCCATGAATGCGCTCTGGACTCGCAAGAACCGTCCTTTGCTGGTGAGCCTTATGCAGGAGGTCATTATGGTGGCGGCTGACGTCGACAACGACCTGTTTCGAAATGGCGAAAACGTTTCGCATGGCGACGGTGAAGGACTGGCGAACCTTTCGTATCGCATCACCGCGCTTTACACCGGGCGGGACAACGTTCTCGGCGCGTCGGCAGGACTTAAACACTTTGGCAAACGCCGGCTGGGACGCGCGGGTCTGGATCGCACCTATCCGCTACCCGACAATGTTTGGGATGTTGACTGCACCACTCTGTTTGAACGTGATGTGAACGGCATCGAGATTCACGGGGAATACTTCGATCCCGCGGAAGAGAGGATTTACAAACTCTTGCGTGGCATTCTCGAAGGCAGAGATCGCAGTCTTTTGATTAGCGACCAGACTGTTCCGAAAGCGCTTGCGCGCGCGCAGACGGTGACTGGAAGCGGGGTAACGCGATAGGCATTGTGATGCTTTGGCATGCTGCTCGCATGTACTCACAATTTATGTCGAGCTGCGCTCGACTGAACAAGCGGGCCGCCTGTTCCACACTTTGTTGTTTGGCGCCAGCGACGATAGATGTTAATTAGACCTTCGAGACGGCTCGCTCTGCGTGCAACTGCTGTAAGGCCCTCACATTCACCTCGCCTCGCTGTAACGCGGCGATGCCTTCGGCTGCGGCCCGGGCGGCGGCGAGAGTGGTGATGGTCGGGATGCGCGCGGTGACGGCGGCGCGGCGGATGGCTTTTTCGTCGAAGAAGGGGTCCTGGCCTTCGGGCGTATTAACGATGAGCTGGATGCGGTCGCCTTTGATCAGATCGACCACATTCGGGCGGCCCTCCTTCACTTTGTACACGCGGTCGCATGCCATGCCGGCGGCTTCGATTACGTCGGCTGTGCCGGCGGTGGCGACCAGCTTGAATCCCATATCCACGAACTTGCGCGCAACCTCGGCAACGTGAAGCTTGTCATGATCGGTGACGCTGATGAAAACGCAGCCTTGCGTGGGCAGCTTCTGTCCGGCGGCGACCTGGGCCTTGGCGAAAGCTTCGCCGAAGTTGTCCGCTACTCCCATGACCTCGCCGGTGGACTTCATCTCCGGGCCAAGGACGGTATCAACGCCGGGAAATTTGTTCCATGGAAAGACCGGCGACTTCACGTAATAGCAGGCACCAGTGTCGAGGTCCTTTTTCTGCTCGATAAACTCGGGGAGGAATTCGCGGAGCTTGCGGC
>JBKPSP010000015.1:0-22817 GCA_046735175.1 Acidobacteriota bacterium | reverse complement strand
AGATAGTCCGCAATGGCAGTGCTGAGGAGCTGGCGTCCGTTCTTTGATTCAGGCATCGTCACGGTTACGCCATTGTTCCTCGCGTTCAACTCGGCTTCCTTGCGTAGGCGCCGCGCAGTTGCGTCCGCCGGGTCTTTACCCACCGATACACGCTTTCGCTTTTTGGCATCGCGCCATTCAAGGTAGTACGCGCCTTCAACGTGGCGCTCTGGTTTTCCGTCGACGAGGACCACATCAGGCTTAATGCGACCATTTGCAGACAGCACGACCGGGCAGTATCGCAGGCCCCTGCTGGTTTGGACTCGTTTGGTGACGTTGGCTTCGCGGTTGGCCACTGGTGATCCTTTCTGATTTAGGTATCAGTGTAGGTATCACCAGCACGCAAGTGCCAGATAACAAGGGTAATGGCGGAGAGAGTGGGATTCGAACCCACGTTAGAGTTTCCCCTAAACACGCTTTCCAAGCGTGCGCCTTCAGCCACTCGGCCATCTCTCCGGCGCTTTGGGAAGGTACTGCAGGACGATGAGCAGGGTGTTGGCCCGCTCCCTCGATTCTATTGGGGCAGCGTGCCCATCGCAACTGGGGCAGTCGAAAACGAGACTTACCGCGGGTAACGCAGATGAGTGCTTCCGGGCGGATTCGGTTCAGTGGAAATGAAAACGGTCAACCACAGAGATCACAGAGGAAATTACAAAGCGAAGTGAGACGAGAAGTGGTAAGCGCTACGAAGGCTTCTTGCTTTCGGCGGTTTCGGGAGCCGGAGTTTGAGGAGCTGATGACTCTGCAGTTGAAGGAGCTGCCGGCGCGGGCTGCTTTGCATCCAGCACCACGCGATTGTTCAGGCAATACAGCGCAAGCTCAAGCCGGTCAGCGACGCCGAGCTTGTCATAAACTTTGCGCAGATAGTTCTTCACCACCTGCTCGGTCGTGCCTACGCGCGCCGCGATTTCTTTGTTCTTCATCCCCTGCGTGACGCAGGAAACGATCAGCGACTCTTTCGGCGTGAGCGCAACCTTGGTGCGGCCGGCATGACCACGCGTGCCGTGTGTGCGATAGGCCTCGAGCACCCACTTCACTGCATGCGGCTCAAGCCAGGGTTCGCCTTTGGCAATCGTGCGCAGGCATTCGACGAACAGCTCGGAATCAACTTCGCGCGAAACGATGCTATGCACGCCGCGGCGAAAGAGCTCTAACGTCAGCTCCTGATCTGGGGTTTCGGTGACTACGGCTAGGCGCAGCGCAGGCGCCTGTTTCAGCATCTCCTGCGCCGCCTCGACTGGATTTTCGGCCAGTGCAGCTTCAAAGATCAAAATTTCGGCGGAGAATTTTTTCGCTGCAGAGATCGCCTGGTCGAGCGTCTCCGCCTGGCCCACTACGCGGATGTCATCTTCAACTGCAAAGATTTTGCGCAAGCCGGCGCGGAAGATGGCCTGCGAGTCGGCCACAATCACACGTATGAACTGCTCCCTGCTCTCCATCTCCGGAGGGGCCACTCTCGGTTCTCCCGTGCTCAAAGCCGCGCTAGCCATATATGCCTGTGTGTCCCATGTAGGACAGGCGGCTTGCCTGTCCACGCGCCGAATTACCGGCGCTCGAAACGATACTCGTCAATCACCACAGCCACACCGCGTCGTCCGTCTTGCCCATCGGCTCGCACCACGCGTCCACGGCACTCGACCTTCACGTCTTGCTCGGCACCTACAACGTCAGCCGGAAGCGAGATGGTGAAATCAATCGTCGAGCCGATCGGCATATCAATGTCGTGGTGGAACAGCACGCCGTTGGCAGAGATGTTGTCGCTCTCCGTGTCAGCCTCGCCCGCCTGCGACTTCAGGTGGATGGGCAGTTTGACAGGGAAACGCGCCGCGCCCTGCACTTCGGAATAACGCGAGCGCACGGCCTTTGCAGCACCGCTGGAATTGACAGAATCGTTGGACATCAGAGGCAGATTACATGGCACTACGAGGTGGCGAAAGTTACCGAAGTCATTGCACTTCGAGGGTTAAAGTCTTGTAGTACATGCACTTGCGGGTGGCCGAGGTCCCGCAAGACATTTAGCAGTTAGTACTTGGCATTGGCCCTCCAATGTGTCTCCAGTTTCAGATCGAGGTGGGTGAACTCAGACTATGCCGAATTTCTTACAGATGTGGAACAGAAAGGACAGAGAGGTTTACTGAGCAGATGCACTCCACGCTAAGTTCGTCTGATTCACGCGTCCAGGACGACGTCCACGTCCGGCTGGGCGCAGCATAAGAGAACGTTGCCGGCGACTGGCTTCTCCAGCGGCTCCGGGTTGTAGCTGATCGATCCAGTGATCAGACCGGTCATGCAGCTGTGGCACACTCCGGTCCTGCATGACCATCTGACCGGAATGTCGCACGCCTCAGCCAGTTCCAACAAGCTCTGATACTTGCTGTCCCATGCAGTCGTGATCCCGCTGCGGGCAAACGAGACCGAAGGGCCCGACCCGGGTGGCCCTTGTGGAACATGCGGCGTGTGCTCAACTCGTGCCATGCCGGGAGTCATGCTCTCAAGCGCGCCGAAGATTTCTGTGTGAACATTTCCGGCGGGCGCACCCCACTTTTGCAGGCCATCGCGCATGCTCGCGAGGAACGAAGGCGGACCACATAGATAGAAATCGCTATCGGGTGACACTCCGATTCTCCGGAGTAGATCGGCATCAACGTGCCCGGAAGCGTCAAAATCGATATCCGCGCGATCGCCCGGCGCGGGCTTGCTGTAGAGGACATAACTTCGTCCGCGAGACAGCTGTTTGAGGAGCGAACGCGATTCCTCTGCGAACAGCTGCTCGGCGCGATTGCGCGCGCCGTAAATCCACCAGACTTGCCGTTGCGATTTTTTGGACGCGAGCGCATGCAGCATCGCCATGACGGGCGTTGCGCCTACTCCGGCGCTGATCAGCACAACAGGACTCTCACCGGGCCGAAGAGTGAAGCTTCCGCGCGGCGCGCTCACATCGAGTACGTCGCCTTCGCGGACGCGACTATCCAGAAACGAACTGCCGGCGCCTTGCGCTTCTTTCTTCACGCTGATGCGGAAGTGATCGCTCGCCGCGAGATCGGACAATGAATAACTGCGGAGGATTGCCGGCTTGGCCCGATCGACAAGCAACCGCAAGACAATAAACTGCCCCGCCTGGAAAATAGGAAGAGGCTGGCCATCAACGGGCGCGAGAACAAAAGAGTCCACGCTGTCGCTTTCCTTGCGAATTTGTGCCACCCGCATTTGCCTGAATCCGGGCCAGGCTGGTGCCTGCTCTTCATTCGCGAGGCCAGGATTTCCAGCCGAAGTTTTGCCGTCCGTGTCTTGCTGAAGCATGGCCTGAAACGAGCCTTGCCAGCCCTTGCTCAGCGCGGGAATCCGCAGGGCGCGTTGCAATTGCTCGCGAGAATGCCCCGGCAGATAGAGAAGCCCGTCAACAACGGAGACGGTAAGCCGCTCGGGACCGGCAGCAATTTTGGTGATCTCGTCGCCCGCGCCAACTTCACCTTCCTGCAACACGCGAAAGTAAAACCCCGGCCTGCGATGCGCCACCAGCAGGGCCGCCATGCGCGGCTCGTTCATGCGAATACCGACGCGATAGCAGGTCACGCGGGGCTGCGTCACTTCAAACACGGCATCACCGATGCGGTATCGATCGCCGATGCAGACCTCATCATCCGCAAGCCCATCGACGGTGAAGTTTTCGCCGAATTGACCGAAGGTGAAATCCTTCCGGTCGAGGAATTTTTCCCAGTAGTGATAGGAGTCCATCTGATAGACGAATACCGCGCGATGCTCTCCGCCATGGCCGGCGAGATCGCCCTGGCCATCCCCATCAATGTTGAGCTTGCGTACCATGCGCCGTCCGGCAACCGGAGTCTTCCAAACGGAGGTGAAAACGGTTTGGCCGTTCCATGAGATATTGCGCGGGAGACCAACGTTCACTGAGAGGAGGCTTGCCATTCTTGGTATCGAAATTAATTCGTCTGTTTCTTCTGTGGAGTCGCGGGCGCTTCCTTACCCGCGCGCTTGTCCCATCCGTGGAACTGCGAGAAATCGCCGGCGTTCCACGCCTCGCGGAGTCCAGGCTTGCTCAGGTCCCAGTCCGGACGGATCTCGCTGGTCACAACTCGCAGATCGTGCCAGAGATCGACCACCGACGGACGCCCCCAGAACCAATACCCGTTGTAAATACTGTGAACGACCAGCCCTGGCTTGAGCACGAGAGTGTGCGGGATCATTGGATCGTGTTCGGGATCGGTGTATTCCTGAATGTCGAGGTCTTTCTGAATCTTTCGCCCGGTGTCCGAAAGAAAAGTCCACTGGGCGCCGACCGACAGGCGAAACTCCTGCAGCGTGTGGTGTTCGTCGGTCGAAATGGTGACGATCTGCGTGTACGCGACCGCCATCTTGGAATAAAACGTGGCAAGTTCAAGATGCTGCTGGTGCTCTTTGGGGCAGTAGTGTCCGCGCGCGAGAGTAAGGATCAGCGGATCGTCGCCCTGCAGCTCGCTGAGCTTGCATAACTTTTCCGTGTGATCGGGAAGTTCATAGTCGGGGAAGACGCCGCCGGGGACAATATCGGAACGCATGGTTGCACTCCAAGCACTTGCAGGTTGCCTTACCCCTTCACCTTGATTCCGGCGGAAAAAATCAAGTGCAGGAATTCTACAACGACGGCTGCCAGTATGCCCGATGCGCCCAGCCGAATTTATTACAGATGTCTGAGACAAAGGACAGCGGGTTACTTAGCGGAATCGCACACCACTCGGATTCCTCGCTAAGTGCTAAGTGCCAACTGCCAAGTGGCTCCCTAGCGTGAAGAAGAAAATCGCCCCTTTACCCACCGCCGCCTGTGCCCAGATCAATCCACCATGGCGGTGAATGATCCGGCGCACCGTTGCCAGACCGATTCCGTGCCCAGGAAATTCCTGCTGCGAGTGCAGCCGCTGAAACGGAGCGAAAAGCCGGCCCGAATGCTTCATGTCAAAACCCGCGCCGGCGTCACGAACGAAATACACTTTGTCTTGTCCCTCGAGAACGCAGCCAAACTCGATGTGGGCCTTCGCTTTTTTAGCCGAGTACTTCCGCGCATTCGAGAGCAGGTTTTCCAGTACCACTCTCAGCAGACCTTCGTCTCCCTCCGCCTCGATTCCATCCTGTATGCGGAATTCGGGAGCGTTCGCGTCGTGACCGAATTTGAAGTGATCCACCACATGGCGGGCGAGCGCCGTCATGTCCACGCGTTCGAACTTCAACTCCGCGTGTGAAACCTTTGCCAGTCTCAGCAGATCGTTAATAAGCTTCCCCATCTGCTGCGTGCCGGCCGTGATTCCCGAAAGATACCGGCGGCCCTTCTCTCCCAGCCGGGAGGAATGATCTTGCGCCAGGAGTTCGGAATATCCCGCGATATTCTGCAGCGGGCTCCGCAAATCGTGCGACACGGAATACGAGAATGCCTGCAGTTCATCGTTGGCTTGCTGCAACTGGCTGGTGCGGTCACGCACCCGAGTTTCGAGCTCGGTGTAGAGTTGAATGCTTTGCAGCGTCACCGCGGTGGTGTTGGCGAGGGCCTGCAGCAGTTCGACTTCTTCCGTAGTGGCCCGGTGGCGCGTTGCCCAGTAGTTGCCGATCGCGGCGATCGGCTTCTCAGTCCGCACCGGAACCATCACCAGGCTTTTTACAAACGTTGGCCGGTACGCGTCCGCGGGCACGCGCGAATCTGAATAGATGTCTTCGATCACCGCAGTCCGCCGGTTGAGCATCGCCCAGCCGCTCACGCATGCCGAGAGCGGAAATCGCTGTCCCTTCCACAATGGCGCAATCGCGTTTTCGTCCACGTAAAAACACTCATCGCCTTCACGCAGCACGAATGTAGCTCCATCGGCGCCGGTTAGCTCGCGCGCCGCTGTTCGCACAATTTCCTGCACCGCTGGAAGCGTGCGCGCCAGCGACAGGTCCTGCACGGCCCGTACCAGGCGCTTCATCGCCGCATTCTGGCGCTCCAGCCGCGCGATCTTCGCCGCCGGCGAGTTGTCCTGCACCAGTATCGGCTTTTGTGGATTTGCTGCCATCCCCCGTCCTCACTCTATTTTTGCGGAATTTTACAAGGATTGCCAGCGAGAATATTCCAGCAGAAATGTGCAAAAGTACGTTGCGGAATCTGTACTAGCGGACGATGACATGAATGGCATCGTTCTTACCAATGGATGTCATCCTTGGCCGGAAGTCGTCTCGACCTCGTGCTTGATGTGTTCTAAAACTCGCATGTGGACGCGATGAATGATCGCATCTGACCACAGGTGCCAGTACACCGCGGGCCACAGACCGTGGCTGTACCACGTTGTACCATCCAACCGCGTTCCGCCGCTCGGTAAGCGGCTAAGCAGGAATTCTCCCTTCTTTGAGACAAGGAATCCGTGCAGGTGAGGTGGATCAATGTGAGCATATGGAGACCACTCTTCCATAGGTGAGGGATTCGACGTCACGGAAAACTTCAGCTGGCGAGGCTCGTCCCAGGTTTCAATCGGTTCTACGAATGCGCCTGTGGAGAAGGCGCAGTGTCGCTCCGCCCCGGGGCCGTGGCCCATAATTTCTGCTCGGATGGGATATGCGATACCGGTCCTAAAAACCCATTCCTTTGGCGCAGGAATTTGTGAAAACGCGATGACACTTTCCCACACGCGTTCCGGTGGAGCCTGAATCTCGATCGACGAGCGCACCACATAAGTTGGAGGCACACTCGAGCGGGCATGCTCGAACCACTGCATGCCGGGTACGCACAGAAGAAACAGGGAAGCCATTATCGGAGAGCTGTCACCCCAGCGCTGCCTCTGAACATAGTAACCGCAAGTCCCGCCGAAAATCGCGATCGGAATCGCGATTGGCGCAGCCATCGCTAGGCACACCACACCTTCAATCGCTAATGCGGTCAGCACAAGCCCTAAAATGGTTATTGAAGCGCAGGCAACGGCAATACAGCCAGACTTCGTTCGTGGCTGGCGGATGCCATAGACCACTGCAGCCAAAAACCCCATCGTGAATGGCAGAGCCACGAACAGTCCCCAACCATAGGTTAGCAGGACGTTGGTGCCGAGCCACACGAGCGCCAAGCCGATGGGTACCGTGAATACTAACGAGAAGGCTGCGCTTCCCCAAGCCGATTCGGGAACAATTCGTGCAAGTATCGGCTCGCCCTGACGGCCATTTACTCCAAGGTTCGTTCTCTCAGGTACCAGGCACAAGACAGCGAAAAACAAGAGGTTCAAGAACGGAACAAAAAACAGAGCGACTAATTGGATGGGGAGGCCTGCACTTCGGAGTCGCTTCTGCGTCATGACCACGCCTACCCAAATAAAAGGAAGGGCTGTCGCCAGCATGGTGGCAAGGAAACGCGCGTCATTGGGCGCAAGTTGGGTAACGCGGCCGATGCTTCGTATCGGCACCCAATAGTTGAACAACCCCCAATTGCGATGGAAACCATAACTCGCAATGAAACGATCAAGATTGTGCTTTACCGCGAAGCCTATCGCACCCACAAGGGCATATGTACCGCGGTCAACGCTTCCGGTCGAACGCCACAGGTCAGCGAGTACGATTTTCATAGGACATCCCACCGATGACTCATGATTTCTTTCCAGTTTCCAAAAGAAGCTTAAGTTTCCCTCTCAGACGACTTATGCGCTTCACGGATGCGGCGGACATGTGCACGAGTTCGTCAAATAAGCTGGAAGTACCGGTGAGGAAGTCGAGCAGTTGCTCCAGTCGTTCCCGCGTGTAGTGACTGCTGGCGCCGGTAGCCTTTACTTCGTTGACGCATTCTTGCAGGACGCGGAGTGTTGGATCAATCTCCCGTCGCTTGCGTTCTTGCGCAACGATGCGGAACATCTCCCATACATCTTTAATTGACTCGAAATGGTCCCGCCGGTCACCAAGTACATGCACCACCCGCACTATCCCCCAACCCTGCAGTTCGCGAAGGCTCGTGCTCACGTTGGACCGTGCAGCGCTCAAAGCGTTCGCGATTTCTTCGGCGTGCAGTGGCTTTGCGGAGAGGTATAGAAGAGCATGAATCTGGGCGACGCTACGATTGATACCCCATCGAGTCCCCATTTCGCCCCAATGCAACACAAACTTTTGCTCAACAGAACCCAATGTCATACACTTCTGTAATTTCTGTTGTTACAGAAATTACAGTAGAGCAAGTATTCCTGTCAAGGCCGTCTCCGCTTGGCGGATTAGGGGACGACGACGGCCGCGCCATTGATCGCATCGTTCTTCAGCGACTGCAGGGCTTCATTGGCCTTATCCAAAGGGAAGCTGGTGATCTCCGCTTGCAGCTTGATCTCGGCCGCAAGCTGAAGGAAATCGCGCGCGTCCTGGCGGGTCATGTTGGCCACGCTGCGAATCTGGCGCTCTCCCCACAGCAGCCGGTCATAATCAAATTCGGGGATGCGATCCAGATGGATCGCATTGATCGCCACTATGCCGCCTTTGCGCAGGCTCGATAGCGCAGCGATGACCACATCGCCGCTGGGTGCGAAGGTTACGGCGCGGTCCAGCTCGACCGGCGGCTTCTCGATCTCCGTGCCGACCCAAGTTGCGCCGAGTTCACCCGCAAGCTTCCGATGCGAGTCGCCGCGCGTCGAAACGTAAACCTCGCAGCCCCACGCCTGCAGCACGCGAATGGTGAGATGTGCCGACGCGCCAAACCCAAACAGTCCCACGCGATCGCCTTTCTCAACTCCGGCAACGCGAATGGAGCGAAAGCCGATGATCCCCGCGCACAGCAGTGGCGCCGCATGCAGGTGGTCGAGCTTGCCGGGAATGGGATAGCAAAAATCGGCGCGAGCCAGCGCATATTGCGCGTAGCCGCCGTCTACTGAATATCCAGTAAAGGTTGGAAAATCGCAAAGATTCTCCATCTCGCGTCGGCAGTAGACGCAGCTTCCGTCCGTACCGCCCAGCCATGAGACGCCCACGCGGGTGCCGCTTTGGAGCCCAGCACTCGCGGTGTCCCCTGCAACGATCTCACCCACGATCTGGTGGCCTGGTATGACCCGCGGTTTGCGCGGCGCGAGCTCACCTTCTACGATGTGCAGGTCGGTCCGGCAAACCCCGCAGGCAAGCACTCGCAGCAGAACGTGCCCAGGCTGCGGATCAGGCGTCGGAACGTCTTCGATCTCGAGTGGTGACGTTGAGATCGGAGCAGGGTTGGTGAGAACAGCTGCCTTCATATTGCGATTCTATGCCTCCAAGTTTCACCAAATGCGATTCACCACAGGGGCACCGCGAAATTCATCTAAGTCATTGGCGTTTAGATCATGGTGGCAGGAGAAGATTTTCAACGATTCAATCCCCAGATGATTCAATGATTCAATTCCCTGTGCCCCGATAGTGAACGGGTCGTATGAATCTATTCCAGACAGTCCCGGGTCCCGATCCATCCGATAAATCCCGCCCTCTCGCCGATCGCATGCGCCCGCGCACGCTCGACGAATTCGTAGGTCAGGAACACCTGATTGGCCCGGGCAAGCCCTTGCGCGCGCAGATCGAGCGCGACGATATCTCCTCACTGATCTTCTGGGGACCGCCGGGAACCGGTAAGACCACGCTCGCCCAGATCATCGCCCGCATGACGCGCGCCGAGTTCATCGAGTTCAGCGCGGTGCTCTCCGGGATCAAAGAAATCAAGCAGGTGATGGCCGATGCCGAACGCTCTCGCCAGTACGGCACGCGCACCATTGTCTTCGTGGATGAAATCCATCGCTTCAACAAAGCGCAGCAGGATGCGTTTCTTCCGCATGTGGAGAAAGGCAACATCCGGCTTATTGGCGCCACGACTGAAAACCCATCGTTCGAGATCATCTCCGCCCTGTTGTCGCGCAGCCGAGTCTACGTTCTAAAGCCGCTCACCGAGGAGCAGATCGTGCTGCTGCTGCGGCGTACACTGACCGACTCAGAACGCGGTCTCGATGACCTGGTGCTTTCCGCCGGCGACGATGTTCTCAAGCAAGTCGCCGCCTACTCGAGCGGCGATGCGCGGAGCGCATACAACGTGCTCGAAGTTGCCGCTGCACTCGTGAAGTCGTCAGCCACAAATGAGATCACCACTGAAATCATTCAGGACGCGCTGCAAAAGCGTGTCCTGCTCTACGACAAGGCCGGCGAAGAGCATTACAACCTGATTTCGGCCTTGCATAAGTCCGTTCGGAACAGCGATCCCGACGCATCTTTATATTGGCTCGGCCGCATGCTGCAAGCCGGCGAAGATCCGCTTTACATTGCGCGTCGTGTGGTTCGAATGGCCGTCGAAGACATCGGCCTTGCTGATCCCGGCGCCCTCGCCTTGTGCATGGCTGCACGCGACGCCGTCGACTTCATCGGCATGCCCGAAGGCGACCTCGCGCTGGCGCAGGCTGTCGTCCATCTCGCGCTGGCTCCAAAGTCCAATGCGCTGTATACAGCCTACAGCGCCGTTCAGGAGGACGTGGAGAACACTGCCGCCGAGCCAGTCCCCCTGCATCTGCGAAACGCGCCGACTGGCTTGATGAAACATCTGGGCTACGGAAAGGGTTACCAATACGCGCACAATGTCGAGAGCAAAGTCGCCGACATGCAGTGCCTGCCCGACAACCTGAAGGACCGCGTCTACTACCAGCCCACAAACGAAGGGAAAGAGAAACAGATTCGCGAGCGGCTCGAAGAAATTCGAAGGAAAAAGACTGTTTCACCACAGAGGCACAGAGACACAGAGCAGGATTAAGTCATCAATCAATTGAAATATTGCCATCCTGTCCAAGAGCATTCAATCCCTCAATGATCCGTTGATTCAGGGGTCGCACCGCTCATGACTTTGCTACACTCCGGCTGTGCCACCCCCGCCCGACCTCGCGCCCGGACTGTACCTTGTCGCCACTCCCATCGGCAATCTTGAGGACATAACCATGCGCGCCATCCGCGTGCTCAAGCAGGTTGATCTGATCGCCTGCGAGGACACTCGGCAGACGCACAAGCTGCTCAATCATTTCGGAATCGAGAAGCCAACCGTCAGCTACCACGAACACAACGAAGCCTCGCGCGCGGCGGAGCTGATCGAGAAGCTCACCGCGGGAGCGCGAATCGCAATCGTCAGTGACGCCGGCACGCCCGGAATCAACGATCCAGGATTTCGGTTGGTTTCATTGGCGATTGATCGCGGCATACCGGTCGTTCCAATTCCCGGACCGGCGGCGTTCGTCTCCGCGCTGGTCGCGAGCGGGTTGCCAGTTGAGTCGTTCGCCTTCCGTGGCTTCCTCCCGCCAAAGAGCAGCGCACGCCGGCGCGAGCTGGAAGACATTCGGCAATCGCAACAGACCGAGATTTTCTACGAAGCGCCGCACCGCATTCGCGAAACGCTGGAGAATATCGCGGCTGTTCTGGGGCCGGGCCGGCAGGTGGTCGTCGCCAGGGAGCTTACAAAAATTCACGAAGAGTTTCTGCGCGGTACGGTTGGAGAGCTGCTGGAAGTTGTCAAAAGCCGCGGCGACATAAAGGGAGAAATTGTGCTGCTGATCGCTCCAGCTTCCGGCGAAGAAGCTGTTAGCCAGCAATTGTCCATCCGTGATCGCGTCGCGCAAATCATGCAAGAAGAGAAGATGGACGAGAAATCTGCGCTGAAGAGGGTCGCCAAAGAGCGCAGGATATCGAAGAGTGAAGCCTACCGTCGGTTCCAAACAGAAAAGTGAGAATACGCAACTGCCTCAGGATCTGACTTCTCTTGCTGCTCTGCTGCTAGCATGTCTGGACAACTCAAGGCCATGCATTTCAAAATTGTTAGCGAACTCTCCGGCGTCGAGACGATCGCCAGCGGGAACGGTATTCGAGAGATCCGTCGATTACGAAAGCCCTACGGCCGCAAGCGCTGGAGAACGCAAAGGCATCGCCGAGTTCGCTGTTGGTACGATTTCTTTAGCCGAAGTTCACTGGTACGAGGCCCAAGGCGTCGGGACTAAGGAGTTCAAGATTAAGCATATTTTGGAATAACCATGAAACGTATTGAGAACGGTTTTGTCGTGTGCGTGAGCAACAAAGGCTATCCAGCATCATTGGAAGTGAGAAAGTTGTACCGGTCTATCCCCGACCAGCAAGCTATGAAACTCCATCAGATTCGCGGCATTGATGAGTCGGGAGAGGACTATCTGTATCCAGAGGAGTTCTTCATCCCGATTCACCTGCCGCAGTCCGCTGAACGAGCACTGCTTCGCACGCGCTGATTACTTTCCTTCCAGTTCCTTCTTCACCGCCTCGCTCACGAGTTTCCCGTCCACGCGGGCGCCTTTGGCGGCGAACTTGGCCATGACGTTCTTCATGACGGTGCCAATTTCTTTCATCGTGGGCGAGCCCATCTCGGCGACCACGGATTTCACAACCGAGAGAATGTCCGCCTCGCTGGCAGCTTTAGGCAGGTAGGTCTCGATCACGGCGATCTCAGCTGCTTCTTTGTCGGCCATCTCCTGGCGGCCGCCCTTGGTGAACTGTTCGATGGAATCTTTGCGCTGCTTGATCAGCGTGCTCAGCACTTGCTGAGATTCTTTGTCGTCGAGATCGGCCATCTTCTCGATCTTTTTGTTCATCAGCGCAGTCTTCACCATGCGCAGCGTGGACAGGCGGGCTTCATCGCGGGCCTTCATGGCGGTGACGATGTCTTTTTGGATCTGGTCTACCAGGGGCATGGGAGAAGTATAACAACGTGTCGTTGGTCGTTGGCTCTTGGTCGTTGGCTCTTGGTCGTTGGCAAAACCCGATCAATCGAGAGGCCGTGGGTCTGTTGTTTCAATCGTCAATACCGCAATTCTTGCAGGCTGGTCTGAGTGAACGGAGTACCGGTTTGGCCAACGACCAACGACCAAGGGCCAAGGACTGTCGTATCGTTTTTCCCGATAGCTCCCATTCCCAATCCCAATCCACGCCACCTGCCTTCCGCGATACACTAATAAGTACCTTTCCCGTGCGCCCAAATTCATTTCAGAAGGACTAATACCATGCTGCTGAAGAACCGTCTCTTTACCCCGGGTCCCACGCCTTTGCTGCCGGCCGCGCAGAACGCCATGGCAGCATTCACCGCCCATCACCGCACCACTGATTTCAAGGCGCTCTACACCCGTGTGCTGGCCGATATGAAAGATTTCGTCGGCACCTCGAATGACGTGCTGGTCATTGCTTCATCCGGAACCGGCGCGATGGAAGGCTCTGTTTCCAATCTGACTTCGCCCGGCGACCGCGTTCTGGTGCTTACCGCAGGCAAATTCGGCGAGCGCTGGCGCGACCTGGCGAAGGCCTACGGATGCAAGGTTGATCTGGTCGAGAAACCGTACGGCGAAACCTTTTCGCTCGATGAAGTGCGCGCCAAACTCACACCGGAAACAAAGGCCGTCTACGTCCAGGCGACGGAAAGCTCGACCGGAGCGCGTCACGATGTAAAAGGGATCGCCAAACTCGTCCGGGCAAATGGCGATGACACCCTGCTCGTAGTCGATGCCATCACCGGCCTCGGCACTACGCATCTCGATGTAGACGGCTGGGGCATTGACGTAATCATCGGCGGATCGCAGAAGGCCCTCATGATTCCTCCCGGCCTTGCTTACTGCGCGATCAGTGAGCGCGCATGGAAGCGGATGGAAACCACTAAAAATCCGCGTTATTACTTCGATTTCCGCAAAGAACGCAAAGCCGCAGCCAAGGGCGAGTCCGCATTTACACCCGCGACATCACTGTTCGCCGCACTTGGCGCTGCGCTCGATTTCGTTCGTCAGATGGGCAGCGGCGATCTTGCCGCAGGTCGCAAGGCTTTGGTTGACAACGCCGAACTAGCTGCAGAAATGACGCGCACAGGCGTCAAAGCGCTTGGATTGAAAATGTTCACCTCAAGCCCTGGCGCGGCTCTCACGGCCGTGACCTCACCCGCAGGCCTCGACTCTGGAAAGATCGTCAAGGAATTCCGCGAGTCGTTTTCCGCGGTGGTTGCGAACGGACAGGGAGACATGAAGGGCCAGCTGTTCCGGATCGCGCACATCGGCTACTACGATTTCCTCGACACGATCGGAATTCTCGCCGCACTGGAGCACGTGCTCGCGACAGTCACAAATCAATCGGTCGAATACGGAACAGCAGTTCGCGCTGCCCAGGAAGTGTTCGCGCGCTCACGGGAAGTTGCAGAGGTAGCTGGGGCAAAGAGCTGACCCGGCGGAGTACCCCTGACCAGCTTCGGATGCGCGGCCGTTGGTTGAGCTAATTGATCATGAAAGTCATGGCCGTCGATGTCGCCGGCGACGTGCCTCCGCCGTACGGTCCGCCGGGAGTGCCGGGATTGGTCACTGTCACTGGCACGTTTCCGGGATTTGCGATCGCGGAATTCGGGATGGTGGCCGTCAGTGACGTTGCGCTTCCGAAAGTTGTCGTCATTGCGGCGCCATTGAAATTTACGACTGCATTCGAACTGAATTTCGTGCCGGTCACGATCAATGAGAATTGGCCGCTGTTAGCCACCACATTGGGCGGATTCAGATTGGCGATAGTGGGTACCGCGCCAGCCTGCGGCGGCGTGTTGGACTTGCTGCCATAACCACCGCAGCCAGCCAATGCGATCGCGAGCAGCAGAACCATTGCTAGCTTCATAAGTTTGTTTCTCCTGGGGAGTGCTAAGGTAAGAAGATCTTAAGAAACACACCCGTGGCAGAGTGTCGGAAGGCTGTCATTTTCTTGTAAAGGAATCATTGCGATGAAAATCATAGTTGCCGAAAAAATGTCTTCTTCTGCGCTGAAGCTGCTGCAAGAGCCTGGCTGGACTGTCATCACGCCGGATCAACTCAACGGCAATTTGCCCGGCCAACTCGCCGATGCCGATGCGCTGATGGTCCGTTCCGCGGTGCAGGTGGATGCGGCGTTGTTGGCGAATGCAAATAAGCTGCGAGTGATCGGCCGCGCCGGAGTCGGCGTGGACAACATCGAGCTGGAGCCGGCCACGCGCAAAGGCATTGCAGTAATGAATACGCCGGGCGCGAACGCCGTGGCCGTCGCCGAGCAGACCATCGGTCTGATGCTGTGCATGGCGCGTTTTCTGCCGCGAGCCAACGAATCCATGCATGCCGGCAAGTGGGACAAGAAATCGCTTCAAGGGACGGAGCTTCGCGGCAAGACGCTGGGAATCGTCGGTCTGGGAAAAATCGGCCTCGAAGTCGCGAAACGTGCCCGTGCGTTCGGCATGGAGCTCATCGGGCATGACCCGTTTGTCGCGGCTTCCATTGCCAAAGACCACGGAATCAAATTGGCGGCGCTGGATGAGGTCTACGCCGCATCAGACTATCTGAGCCTTCACGTGGGATTGACTCCGCAAACTCATAACATGATCAACGCGGAATCCCTGCGAAAAATGAAGAAGGGGGTACGCCTGGTGAATTGTGCCCGCGGCGAACTGATCGATGAAGCCGCGCTGGCCACGGCGTTGCAGGAAGGGCAGGTTGCGTCGGCGGCGCTCGACGTGTTCGTGAATGAGCCGCTCAAAGATTCGCCGCTGCAGAAAATGGACAACGTGGTCCTTACGCCTCACATAGCCGGATCGACGAACGAGGCCCAGGAAGCCGTCGGCCAGCAGATCGCGCTGCAGGTGAAGGAATATCTGAAGCACGGCGTGATTCAGAACGCGGTGAATGTGCCCTCGGTTTCGCACGAGGAATATCTGGAGATGAAGCCGTACGTTACGCTGGCCGAGCGCCTGGGATCGTTTCTTGCGCAAATCAGCGGCAGTTCGCTGGAAGAAATCTCGATTGGCTACAGCGGGCACATCACGGAATGGAAGACCGAGTTGATCCGCAACGCCGCGATCAAGGGAATCTTGAACGTGTCGGTTCAGGAGAAGGCAAATCTGGTAAACGCTGCGAGCCTGGCCTCGTCTCGTGGGCTCACCGTTAAAGAAGAACGAAAGCCGAAGGCTACCGGCGGTGCCGGGAGCGTTCTGACCATCTCCATCCGAACACAGCAGGAAACCCATACCGTTAAAGGCGCGGTCTTGCGCGAGGACACGCCACGTCTGCTGCACGTCGACGGCATCGACGCCGAAGCGCCGCTCGAACAAAACCTGATCTACATGCGAAACCAGGACGTGCCTGGGGTGATCGGCAAAGTGGGGACGATTCTCGGCAAACACGGAATCAATATCGCGAATTTTTCGCTGGGCCGCCGCAGTGAGGCTGCCGCAGGTTCGCCGCGCGCCGCCATCGCTGTGGTGCAGGTGGACGGCAGCGTGCCCGAATCCGTTGTGAGCGAGTTGAGCGGAATTCCAGCGGTTCAGCAGGCAAAGGCCATCCGGCTGGAAGCCTAGCAATTCGTGTAGCACAGGCGGCCCGCCTGTGCTTATGTGCGGACATACTGAAGTTTTGAAAGGAAGCAATGCGATCGAGCTTGAGATTGCTTACGATAATTTTGGCGATGGCGCCCTTCGCCGCGTCCCAGGAAGTCGAGCGCTTCAACATCAGCATCGGCGCTGCCGCAGTTTCGAGCAGGACCTCTACCTCCTCGAACGGCACGCTTACCCTGAAGCCGACCAACTCCGCGGAAGAGTTCGGCAGCGTTCGCTGGCGCTTGAATCATTGGCATGGGCTCGAACTCAACATCGGTCACATCATGAACTCGCAGGAATATACCGTTCCGCCCAACAGCTTCCGCGTTTCGACCGGAATCACAGAGTTCAGCGGAGATTACGTATTGAGTCCGATCCATACCGCTCACTGGGAGCCGTTTTTGTTTGGCGGGGCCGGAGCGCTTCGTTTCAGCCCAGGCACTGCCTTTATCAATGGCCTGCAGGCCTCGTTTCCCGTGAAGCAGCAAACCGGGATCGCATTCCTCTATGGCGGCGGGACTGATTACAACTTCTGGAAATTCCTGGGCGTCCGCCTGCAATATCGCGGCTTGATTTTCAAAGCCCCGAATTTCGGCCAGTCCGGTCTCTCCACCCATGCCAAAGGGCACATGGCCGAGCCCGCGATCGGGCTGGTGATCAAGTTCTAGCTCTTGCGTGACGGACTGGATCCGCCGGTTCGAAACGCCTGTCTGGCGAGCGCGAGAAAGCCAACTTCCAATTCACTGAGTGCCTCCTGGCGGTGAGTCAGTTCGAGGTGGCTGGCAATCTTTGCGTCACGAATGGGCAGGCACCGCACGCCTTCATCTGTGATCTTTTGCACGCACTCATGAGCGATGGTCACGCCAAGACCCGCCCCCACCAAGCGGACAATCGAAAGCCAGTGAGGCGCTTCCTGCATCACGCGTGGCCTGAAGCCTCCCTGCTGGCACAGGTGCTCAAGTTTTTCCCACGCTCCCTTGCCGACGTCTGGCGAGAAAAGCACAAACGGCTCCGAACGCAGGTCGCCGATCTGCAACGACCGCTTCTTTGCCAGCCGATGGTGCGCTGGTACGACCGCAACATAAGGCTCCGGCAGCAACAGTTCCGTGTGCAGGCCTTCTTCGTCCATACCGGCATCGCGAGTGAAGCCGATATCGGTAGTCCCCTCGCGCAGTGAGCGCAACAGTCCGCTGGTGTAAAACTCGCGCAACCGCAATTCGACATGTGGAAATTGCCTGCGATAGTCGTTCAACAATTGCGGGAACACAGTGAGCATGAAAGTCGGCACATAGCCGACTGTCAGCGTGCCAACTTCGCCTCGTCCGACCCGCCGGGTGCTGTGCAGGTCTTCCGCAACTTTGCGCAATGTCTGCTGGGCGCGCTTCAACAACTCTTCGCCGGCGGCGGTGAGTTTTACGTTGCGGGAAGTGCGGAGAAGCAGCCGATGACCGATCACATCTTCGAGTTTGCGGATCTGTTGTGATAGCGGCGGCTGCGCGATCCGAAGCCGTTGCGCGGCGCGCCCGAAATGCAGTTCTTCAGCGACTGCAACGAAATACCGCAGGTGACGCAACTCAAGATGATTGATATTCATTACGTCTTAATAGATACAAACAATATATTGGACATCTTACGATCCGCGGAGTTGAATGACAATCAAGAGGTGCCCAGATGCAGGCCGTGATGCAGGTTACTTTCCGTGAGTTTCGCGCCGGAGATGCGGAAGTATTTCGCACTTTGAATGAACATTGGATCGGAAAATATTTTCGCATCGAAGAAGCGGACGTGAAGGTACTCACCGAACCGGAGAAGCACATCCTCCAGCCCGGAGGGGCGTATTTATTTCGCGACTCTCGAGAACGAAATTGCCGGCTGCTGCGCGCTGATCGTGAACGGGGAGCGCTCCTACGAGTTGGCAAAGATGGCCGTGCGCGAAGACCTTCGCAACCAGGGCATCGGCAAGGCTTTGTTAGCCCACGTGATCGATGCGGCCCGAATTCTTGGTGCGCGCAAATTGACACTCGGCACCAACAGCAAGTTGACCAACGCCATCCACCTCTATGAATCGATTGGATTTCAACACCTGGATCCCGCGAAGCTCGAGCCTTCTCCCTATAAGCGGGCAGATGTTTTTATGGAAATGCTGTTCTAGAACCGCGCGTCAGGATTCAAGCGCGGCTTTTCGCAGCTTGCGGGTTTCGGCCAGCAGCGCCATCGAGTGCATCAGGTTCTGCAAAGTGATGATTCCCACCAGCTGCTGGTTCTCGACCACGGGAAGAATGCTGACATTACGCGCGCTGAGCTTGCGGAACGCGGAAGACAACGATTCGCTCTTCGGCGCAACGTCGAAGATCTTGTTCATGACCGCCTGCACGTAGCCGTTGCCCTCGGTCCGCAGGGCCTGCAGAATTCTCTGCCGTGACACCACCCCCACCATATCGCCGCTGCGGATGACCGGAAAATCATCCTGCAGGCAATGCACGGCTTTTTCGAGCGCATCCTCCAGAGTGTCGGCAGGAGAGAGCGTTGCGAAATCAGTCAGCATGATGTCTTCAAGATGCACCGTCTCCAGCACGGAATGAAACACCGCTGAACGGTCTTCCATCTGCGCGGCAATGAACAGCAGAACCCCGATCACGAAGAACCACGTGGTCTGCGGCATGTGCCACCAACCGGCCAGAATAAAGGCCATCCCGAAGCCGCGGCCGATGCTTATCGCCCTCCGCGTGGCACGCAAAGGATCCATAGATAGCCCGAAGATTGCCCGTAGAACGCGTCCGCCGTCCAGGGGATATGCCGGGAGAAAATGAATGATTCCAAGCCAGAGATTGATCCAGATCAAGCTGTGAGGAAGATTTGCAGGGCTGATGAAGGGGTCGCTCCACAGGCGCGCCTGCGGCAGTGAAACGCCCACAAACATCCCTGCGATGCCCGCCGCTGCGAAGTGCATCATCGGCCCTGTTGCGGCAATCGCTACGGTTCGTTTCCAGTTCGCCGGCAGCGGCGGCTGGGTTTCGTCGAAAATCCGGACTCCACAAAGCGGATACAGCACAATCGCCCGTGGCGCCATGCCAGAGCGGCTTTCGAGCAGAATGTAGGCGAGTTCATGCAAAATGACGGAAGCAAAGACGATCGCCGCCAGTGCGATTCCTCGCCAGGGGTTCGCCAGTGCGTGCCCGGTTTGCAGATTCACGTTCACGAATAGCAGAACGAATAAAAAAGAAAGATGGAGACGGATGTCGACTCCAAATATCTTTCCCGCGGGGATGGACCAGCTTCGCATGCGTCTTCTGTAATCTTATACATTTCGGCCAGCGTCGGAGTATGAAAAGCCAGTAACCGCAGAAATCGCCGAGTTGGCAGAGCATGAGCCAAATACAGTTTCGATTCCGAATAGCCTGCTTTTGAGCTCTCTCTGCGTTCTCTGCGGTTAAAGTCTTTTGCCATGCGAGTCATCGCCGGACAATATCGAAGCCGCCCGTTGCGATCTCTGCGCGGCATGGACATACGCCCCACCTCAGATCGCCTGCGGGAAACCTTGTTCAACGTGCTGACGGCGGGAAACCCGGACGCGCTTGTCGGCTCAATCTGGGTCGACCTATTTGCCGGAACCGGAGCAGTTGGAATTGAGGCCTTGAGCCGAGGCGCGGCCCAAGTCGATTTTGTTGAATCCTCGAAGCGGGCGGCGGAAGTCATAGAGGAAAACTTGCGGTCGCTTGGAATCGCCGACGGTTTTGAAATTCTAAGAACGGACAGCGTTCGCGCTATTTCCGATCTTGAACGCCGCATCGCAGGCCCGAACTATATCTTTTTAGATCCGCCCTACGCGATGCGCGAAGCTTATGAGCAGACGTTGAGTAAGCTGGCGGCGTCGGCAATCAGCACGACCGCAACCGTGATCGCCGAGCACGAAAAGAGGTTCGATCCCGGAGAAAAGTTCGGCAGTCTCGTCAGATTTCGAATGCTATTGCAGGGCGACGCAGGCCTGAGCTTTTATCGCCCAACCTAAAATCACTTCACCACAGAGACACAGGGGCACAGAGAAAACCTTAACGGGTCATGTAGCTTAGTGGTTGCGATCTTGGCGCTTTGATAGTGCCGACATTGCAGGGAGTAAACGCTCGCGTTCCCATCAAGACACTCGCAACGTATTAGTGGTTTTCTCTGTGCCCCTGTGTCTCTGTGGTGAAAAAGCCTCTGAAGTCACATAAGCAGTTCGCTGCTGCCTCGCACGATCGGGTGCTGCATCTCTTCGAGGTCGTTCTTCACGCAGTTCAATCCGTACACGCACTGCTCGAAGTGATCCGACAGGCACTCGAACAGCGGCGCCACCTTCGTATATTCGAAGCAGTCGAACTTCGACACGATGTAGTAGCTCTCTTTGCCCGCTTTCATCCAGTCAACGAAGCTTTCGAGGCGATTCTTACGCAAGCGCAGATGATTGATGCTCTCGGGAAACATTCCAGTAAAGAACAGCGTGTAGTCGCCGATGCGCTTGCGGACCTGGCGCTCCCGATCGAACGATGGCGCGGGCCCAAACACCGGGTCGGATTCGAGCAGCATCTCGCCAACATCTGAGAGCGGTTTGCCCGTCACATTCCGCAGCTTGAACAACTGTTCGGCGTCGCAGAACTCGGTCAGTAAATGCGCGACGTAACCGACAACCTCTGGATCGCGAATTCCGATTTCGTGAGCGTAATGCCTTCCCACCAGTTCCACAAAAAGCTTCTGCAGCGGGTGATCGTCGGAAATCATCGGAGCCTCCGAAACACGCGTCAACAGCCAGATTCGCGATGTTTAAACCAACCGTAACCTGAAAGCAAGTGACTTCTGTAAGTCGCCTGCCCGCGAGCGTCACTCAATTAGAAACCCGCGCCTCGAAGAAGGTTTCTCCAGGCGCGCAATTGGCAGATGATGATCTTGGCTGCTAAAAGCAATCACTCCGGTAAGTGCTGGATAGCAAAAGTGAATCTACAGTGCCCGCGCGAAATCTATTCAGTAGTTGCTGTACGAAAGTGCGGCGAGTGGCACGCAAGCCTCCACGCACGGGAGAAAAGAAACTGATGCAGCGAAGAAATATTTCGAGTGGCACTCCGTGGGAGCCGGTGGTCGGATATTCGCGGGCGGTGCGTATCGGGAATGCAGTTTACGTGTCGGGGACGACCGCGACTGGTCCCGACGGCAAGATCATCGAGGGTGATGTCTATGCGCAAGCGATCCAGACTTTGAAAAACATTCAGTCGGCGCTGGAGAAGGCCGGAGCCAGTTTGCAAGATGTCGTGCGCACGCGAATGTTCGTGACCAATATAGCGGACTGGGAAAAAGTGGGCCGCGCTCACGGCGAGTTCTTCAGCGAGATTCGTCCGGCAACCTCAATGATCGGGATTACCGCACTAGTCGACCCGAATATGCTGGTGGAGATTGAGGCCGAAGCGGTAATTGGCGGGTAAGAACAAGCCACGGATTCACACGGATTTGTTTTTTAGGAATCCGTGCTGATACGTGTAAATCCGTGGCTGCGGTTCTACTTCTTGGGGGCGATCGCGTCCTTGGCGGCTTTGGCGACGCGGAACTTCACAACGGTCTTGGCCTTGATCTGAATGGGTTCGCCGGTCTGCGGGTTGCGTCCCATGCGGGCCTTGCGGTGCGCCTTCACCAGGCGGCCGAGTCCGGGAACTACGAACACGCCGTTCTTCTTGGTTTCTTTAATGGCGGTATCGGCGAGGTGCTCCAGAAAAGTCGCCGCGGTCTTGTTGTTCACTTCGGTCTTCTCGGCCAGATGGCGGACGAGTTGCGTCTTGGTCAGTCCTGCTGCCATGAATCCTCCTAGTTTGCAAAAATGAGTTTTCCTGCGGGAAGCGAGAGCTATCTTAATACCCGCGCCTGTGGAAAAACAGCAATTTCACCTGATTTCATGCGGCTTTTTTCAATTAGGGAACCAGAAAAGCCAAGAAAGACGCATGCATTTCGACTTTAAGGGGGAGAAAGCCAGCAAAAATCGGTGTCAGGCGCCAGGCTTCAGGCGTCAGGCTTCAGGCGTCAGGAAGAGCTTCGTCGGTCGTCGGCCTTCGGTCGCCGGGAGTTGCGCCGTTCGACTTGATCCCGATCGATCGTCGGTCGCGCCTTCCAATCGAATCCTCACGGCGATGCCTTTGCCGCGATTTTGCGAAGCTTTCGGCGATAGTTTGCGATGCCTTTGCGGGACCTTGCTATGCATTCGCATTGGCTACGCGGCGTCAATGGCCGCATCTGCCTAGTCCCGAAGGGACGACATATAAATAGCCCAGGGCGTAAGCCCTGGGTAGGGGACGAGCCGACCGAGTCCCGGAGGGACGGCACGAGTCGCCGACCGCGTCCAAGGGGCAACGACCAACGGCCGACGACCACGACCAACGGCCAACGGCCAACGACCGACCGTGCCATAATCAAACTCAGATGC
>JBKPSP010000014.1:0-7304 GCA_046735175.1 Acidobacteriota bacterium | reverse complement strand
GCGCAAAGTTACGATATGGCCTGTTATCAGCAAGTACGTGCTATGCTGCGCTCTCCCGCGTTATGGGATTCTATGAAATCCATCCGAACACAGCGAAGGGATGCCAGTCGGAAAGCCGCGAAGGACTGGCTGGTTGGGCTGGCGTCAGGGGCCGCTGACCCCTATGAAGCCTATCGAAAGCGTGCGATCTTTTCAATCTCTTGAATATCCGGCAAGTTCTTTACCTCGCATAACCGAAAGGCATTCTCCTCCGGAGAAAGCTTAGGCTACTGTGACCCATGTGTGGGAACGTTATGGTCATTGCCAACATCAAAGCGCCATGCGCGCCAGCACCGTTCTACACGTCTCCCCTGATCCGGCCTTAGCAGAATCTCGAACCACTGCACTCGCGGACATAGGCTATCGCGTCGTGACCGCGACGATGGTAAGTTCCGCTATCTTCGAGATTACCCTTGGCCTATGCGGAATCCTGCTGTTATGCCATAAGCTCGACCACGAGGGCCGAAATTACGTCGCAGAATACTTCCATAAGAGCTGCCCCGACTCGTACATCGTTGCGGTACTTGCTCATGAGGACGACTACTACCCGCCGCATGCTCATGCCCGCGTGCTGCATGCCCCAGACCACGGTCCCATCGTCGCATTTTTGCGACAGCGGTTAGCGGCTGCGTAGATCGCGGGCCCCGTCCTGCGAGGCCTCACGCTCCAAGTTGGACGTATAGAAGCGGGCCGAGCAATGATTTAGCCATTTCGCCCTTATTTCGAGAGCTTAGGCTGCTCCAGTCGTTTGCTGTACCTCGGGCTCACATTTGCGCAGGGGCAGTACGACTTCCACCAGGGTACCGGGATGCGCTGGAGAAAGTTTCAAGTGACCACCGAATTGTCGAACTCGCTCCCGCATACCACCGATACCCACGCCGATGCTTTTGGACAACCGATCCATAAGGTCAGACGGCACTCCTTTGCCGCCGTCTTTTACCTGAAGTGACACCTGGTCACCTTCTCGCTTTATATGAATCTCGGCGTAGCTGCTTCCGGAATGACGGTAAACATTGGTAAGGCACTCCTGCACGATGCGATAAATCGTCGTTTCCAGTTCCGGGGACAGACGTTCCCAGGGCGAGGTTATGTCCAAAGTGATTTCAAGGTTGCTTCGTTGGACCATTCCGTCAACAAACCAGCGCAATGCCGAGCTCAGGCCCACTTCGTCCAACATGGGGGGATGGAGCAGAAGTGAAAGGTTTCGTACTTGCAGCAAAGCCCGGTCGATCCCCTCCACATGGTTTGACAAACTCCTTGTCATTGCGGAATCGTGAGGGATCTCACTCAATGCCCTCTGCAGTCCCAGCTTGATTGCTGTCAGCTCCTGCCCCATACTGTCATGAAGCGCCCGCGCGATACTGCGGCGCTCGTCATCCTGCATCTGAAGCAGGCGGCCGGAGAGCATTCTTAATGCTTCTTCTTCGCGCCGGACCGCTTGTTCCGCAAGCCTGCGCTGGTTTACCTCATTTTGTAGTCTTTCGTTGGTTTCGGCCAGTTCCCTCTCCCTCTTCTCCTGGTCGCTCAAATCGGTGACGATGACGCACAGCCCATGAAAATCGTCTTCACTAAGCTGGCTGAAGGACAGGGAAACAGGTGCACCAACGCGGCCTTTGCTGCGAAGGCGGCCGTTCACCTTTTGCGGAACATCATTGATCTGCTTGATGAGAATGTTCAACGCAGGCCCAGTCGTGGTCTCGAGAAAATCAAACAGAGAAGCTCCGATCAAGCGATCAAGCGGAATGCCCAACATGCGTGAAAAGCGTCGATTGGCGTAAATAACCGTGCCATCGGTAACGAGCGTTACAGCACCTTCATTCATCTCCTCGACGAGCACCCGATAGGGATGCTCCGCACCTTGAAGGGTAAAGATGCGCTCTTCGCCGTCACCAGATACGACGAGCGCATCCACTTCTCCGCTGCGAATGGCCCGCAAAGTCTCTTCGAGCTCTTGCAGCTGGACACGAAGTTCGGCAATTTCCTTTGCGTGATCGGTGGTTGAATGGCTATTTTGCACGGATTCGAAATCCCCTCAGGCCTCTTCTGCCGTTAGCTGCAGCCCTTGCAACACACGGGCCTGATCTGAGAAGTCTCCAACTATTTTGCGTAACGGCAAAGGGAATTTCTTAACCAGAGTTGGAGAGGCAAGTATTTGTTCTTCCCTGGCGAGTTCAGGCTGTTGATACAGGTCCACAACCTGAAGGTCGCAGCGTCCCAGCAGAAATCGCTCGCAAAAAGCACGAACGTTAATGATGGAGCGACTCGAACGCGGAGTGCTACCGGTGATGTAGAGACGAAGGATGAACTTCTCTCTTCGATCTTCTTCGGGTTTTGGTTTGCGGCTCGGCGACCCGCCGTTGGTACCTGGCGCGTGATCTGCGGGTTTCATGTTCTTCTCCAGTTTACCTACGCGACGTGCAGGCTTAAACCTTCCAAAACCCGCTCTGTATTCGACAAATCTCCAATGATTTTCCGAATTGGAAGGGGAAGGTCGCGCACCAGCGTTGGAATAGCGATGATTTGATGTTCCTGTGCCAATTTCGGATTTGCAAGAAGGTCTATGACTTCAAGGCGGTATTGCTGGTCCATGTGTTCAGTGCAAAATTTCTTCAAATTATTTAATGCGGTTATCGACTTAGGAGTTTGTCCGGCGACGTAGAGTCGCAAGGTGATTGAAGGCATAGAACTTTGCTGTTCAACGGTTTCTTGTTGTGCGGTCATTTTCGATCCCTTCATCAACTTGCCTTTCGATTCCTATTCTCACTAGCTGGCTCTTTCACTTTTCGGCTGTGCTCCATCAGTGACCGATCTTCCCGTTGGCGGCTTTCGCGGTTCTCCGCCTCTTTAAGGGCGTGGCGAATTTCCTCTTCTTCTTCGGCTAGCTGATTGCGAAGTGCGGCGATCTGCGCTTCGACACGTTCGCGTTTGCGTTCTAATTCTGCTTTTCGGCGTTCGGTTTCCTGATTCCGCGCAAGTGCCTCTTCCCTCTCCCGGGCCTCCTGCACCAAACGAGCAGAGCCGGTAAGCACAGTTCCCATGCCAAGATAGGGTGGCACCAGTTTGACTCCATTCGCGGTCAGCATAAATTCGCGGATCTGATTGGAATGTGCCATGCCACGGGACTTCACGACGTAAAGGCCGCGATTTCGTTCTCCTTCAGCTTCTATTTCGCGGAACAAAATCCAGGTATCGATCAAGGAAGAAATCCCCACTTCGGTCTGTTCGGCAGGGCTGCCAGCAGCTGTGAGGCTGGTGAACAGGGCGGTTATCTGCCGGTGCTTCAGGAAGTCGATTAAACGCATCAGCATGGATTTGACTTCGTTTTCGTCGCCCGTGGAAATCAAATTCGTGATCGGATCCACAATCACCACACTAGGATTGAACTGCTCAACAACTTTATGGATCTCGAGCAAATGCATTTCTAACCCATGCTGTGTGGGACGACTGGCACGAAACTGCAGCAGACCTTGTTTCATTAGCGACTCCAGATCGATACCAATGGAGCGCATGTTACGCGTGACTTGGGCCGGGGATTCTTCAAAGGCGAGATAGAGACATCGTTCACCACGCCTGCAAGTAGCAGCTGCGAAATGCGCGGCCATGCTCGTCTTGCCGCTGCCGGCGACACCGGATACAAGCACGGTACTACCGCGGTAATAACCTTTTCCTTCTAGCAGTTCATCCAAGTCGGCGATGCCGGTCGATATTCTCTCGTTTGACCCCTGGTGATCGAGCCCGAACGAGGTGATTGGAACGACTGAAATGCCACGCTCATCAATGAGAAACGGGTACTCATCGGTGCCGTGGACTGTGCCGCGGTATTTCACGATGCGCAAGCGACGAATGGTCCGCTGTTCGGTGACGCGATGATCCAGGAGAATCACGCAATCCGAAACGTACTCTTCCAAGCCATATCGCGTCAGGGCACCATCTCCGCGCTCGGCAGTGATGACCGTGGTGACACCCTTGTCTTTGAGCCAGCGAAACAGACGCCGGATTTCAGCGCGCAGAATACCTTGATTTGAGAAACCAGAAAACAGCGCCTCGAGCGTATCGAGTACCACACGCTTCGCGCCGATGGAATCGATTGCATGACCCAGGCGAATGAACAAACCTTCCAGATCGTACTCGCCACTTTCCTGAATCTCGCCGCGTTCGATGTGAACGTATTCCAGGTACAGCTTGTTTTGCGAGGACAGGTCCGCGAGGTTAAATCCCAAGGAAGCCACGTTTTCCGTAAGTTCCTGAGGCGTCTCCTCAAAAGCCATGTGAACACCCGGTTCATCAAACCTGGTGGCGCCACGGACGAGGAACTCAATTCCGAGCATGGTTTTTCCGCAGCCTGGACCGCCGCAGACGATGGTGGGCCGCCCTTCAGGCAGTCCTCCGCCGGTTATCTCATCGAGACCTGGTATGCCGGTGGGAGATTTTCGGAGTTGGGCCGGCGCAGAGGTGCTGGGTGCAGGTGTAATCACAGTGGCCATTGAAGAAGTTCCTGAGCAATAGGAATTTGCGGGGACTGGAGCGACATTCTAAGGCGCGCTGCGACAGCCTTCCGCCGAATGCAATTGTACTCTTAATAATTATTAGCCTGGAAGAGCTTTTCCTCCGCTGCCGGAATATTTGAGTACTCTACTTGGCCTGCGTCTGATCGAAAGCCGACGTGTTGCAGATCGATCCGGCATCACTGCCTCCCGTACAAGTGATCGAGGTGGTCAGCGTACCACGTCAATTAGCGACAAATCTCCATATCACTCATTGAGGGTCGCCGTTTATGGCTCGTGATTGCGGCTGCGCTATTTTGTGGACAGCGCAAATCTGTCGTAGTAGTATGGCGCGCAAATCTGGTTTTCGGGGCTCGATAGGTTCGAAGCGTGTTGATGCGCGACTGGGAGTCCCTATGAGAGTTGTCGTTTCCTCCTTCACCTTCCTGGCACTGCTGCTCTCGATCGGCTGCGGTGCTGCCATGGTCGGCAACAATAACAGTGGAAGTACCAATGGTGGCGGGACGCCGGGATCGAGTGGTTCGCTCTCAGTTGTCATCTCATCTATCTCGCCTTCGAGCGTCCCCGCCGGGAGCTCGGATACGACGATCACGATCGCGGGATCAAACTTTGGGAACTTCGGACATTTCGTCTCAAGCACCGCTTTCTGGACCACAAACGGAAACTTGCATGACACCGGCGTTTGGCTGCAGACGACAATCGTTAACAGCAACCAGTTGACCGCAGTAATTCCGGCTGGACTATTACAGAACCCGATCTCGGTTCACATTGTGGTGATGAACGGGGATGTGATGGGCATGTCCGACGGATACTTCGGCTACCCTCGATCCAATCTAGTGAGTTTCACTGTGACACCTTGAAGTTGCAGTAGACGGTTCTGGTGCCTTTTCGTACACCGCTGAACCATGCCCAGATGGCTTGCCATTTTTATAGTCGGTAAACTTCAAAGTCGTCGTTTGCCGTCTTTGGAGACAGTCACGACGCTCCTCCCGGTGACCTGCCCCGCTTTTTTGTACGTTATCTTGATTTCATGGCCACTGACGCGCTGGAGCGCCATCGAGTCAGTGTCCGGATCGCCCGTGACCGGGTAATCCTTCCCGTCGAATTTTGCTTCCACAGAAACGTTGGAGCTCTGACCCTTGTCATCAACGAACTCCTGTTTCAGGCCAAAGTTGTTGTCGTCGGCCTGCACCACCGCGGTGCTGCCCTTGGGAGCAGGGCCGGTGAAGTGGCTTTTGTCGGGATTCAGTTTCCAAATGCCGCTAAAAACGCTATCAGCAGCCACAAGCGCGGTAGATAGGGATAAACAGACGGCGAGCAGACGTAACGAACGCATAGCGATTTCGCCTCTTCATATCAGTCATTGAGTCAATGCCTCGTCGTTTTTCTACATTCCGAGAAGGTGATCCGCAAGCGCCGCAGCATATTCTTTTTCTAATTTCCACTGAAAAGAAGCGCAGAAGCACTGGATCGACAAAATAGTCGAGTGACACCGCGGCGCGCGAGCACTTTTTAGCGGTAGCAAGGCCGTCCATCACCACTCACATCCTTGGGCGGCAAAGGATGTTGGCACTTGACAAGGACAGATTGAATAACGTGGGTCGGCAGGCGTTGCGATAAACCTGCCCCCGGGAATCAATGTCAGCCACGAGGAGAGTCTTGGCTTGCTCGTCAACCGTGAATAAGAGTCTGTATTTGCCTACTCGGGTGCACCTTTTAATACTATTTTCGAGCGGATAAGACAAACGGGTACTCTCTGGATCCGCCGCAACCGCAGTCAGCTTGTCTTTGATTCTTTGCCGAGTGTTCTTGTCGAGACGAATTCAGCAAAGCAGTAGCTGAATGGTAAAGGGACATTGCACTTTCGGTACGTTGGCGGAAAGTGCAATGTAGGCCACAATCTCGCGTATGAAGCACCTCCCCAGTGCAAGCATTCAGCTTCCTCTCCTCTTCTTACTCCTGGTGCCAGTTCTGGCACACGCGGCAAGCGATAACGGAAATCATTTTGGCCGTCACGTTTCGGTTTCCATTTCGCCGGCAACTGCAAGCCTTCAAGTCAACCAATCGCAGCAATTCACCGCGTCCATTTCTGGTACTGGGAATACCGCAGTCATATGGCAGGTGAATGGAATTCCCGGAGGCACATCCGCGCTGGGAACGATTACCACGAACGGCCTGTACACCGCGCCATCGGCGGTACCAGGTATGAACGTTACCATCACCGCTGACAGCGTTGTACAACCGAGCGCTTCGGCGAGTGCGGGGCTGACGGTGCTGCCACCCCCGCCCGTGACAGTCACGATCTCTCCCGCTTCGGCAACGCTGCAGCTGAATCAGTCACAACAATTCACGGCGACGGTTTCCGGGACAAGTAACACTGGGGTGTACTGGCTGGTCAATGGAGTTGTTGGGGGTACGGTATCGACTGGTTCCATATCGACCGCGGGGGTGTACACGGCTCCTTCCTCGGTGCCGAGCGGGTCGGTGATTGTGACAGCACAAAGTGTGCTCAATGCGGCCAGTTCGGCGCCCGCAACGGTTTCAGTGTTGCAAGCCGTCTCGCACCAGGCAAACTTATCCTGGTCAGCGAGCACCTCAACGGTCTCAGGATATAACGTGTACAGGAGCTCGCAAGCTACGACGGGTTACACGCGGATCAATTCAGCGTTGGACACCGCCACTGTTTTTGTGGACAGCACGGTTTCTTCGAGCAAGACTTATTTCTACGCCGTCACCTCGATAGACTCGACTGGAGTAGAG
>JBKPSP010000013.1:0-8559 GCA_046735175.1 Acidobacteriota bacterium | reverse complement strand
TTGCATTGTGACCGACGAGACTTTCACTCGCGCCACGCCTGTGTTCGAGGACACGAACCTGAAGCTTGCCGAAACGGTTCGTCCATTGATCGAGCAGGGGCGGGTTCCAGTTATGGGCGGCTTTATCGGCTCGACGCGATCGGGAATAACTACAACCATCGGTCGCGGCGGATCAGATTTCTCTGCTTCGATCGTTGGGGCCGGACTGGGCGCGGAGAAGATTGAAATCTGGACAGACGTCGATGGGATGATGACGACTGACCCAAATCTCTGCGCCGATGCCCATCGCATCAAGGTCATCAGCTTCGATGAAGCGGCGGAGTTGGCATATTTCGGGGCGAAGGTCCTACACCCCGCAACCGTACTTCCGGCCATTCAGAAAAATATTCCGGTTTACATCTTGAACTCGCGCAATCCTTCCTGCGAGGGCACGCGAATTGCGGCCCGTGCACCGCAGTGTAAGAACTTTTTCAAAGCGATCGCCGCGAAGAAGCGCATCACCATCGTGGACGTTGCTGCGCCACGAATGCTGCTCGCTCACGGCTTCCTGAAATCCATCTTCGACGCGTTCGATCGCCACCGAATTCCGGTGGATGTGGTCTCGACGTCGGAGGTCAGCGTGTCATTGACTGTGGATTCGAACGAACAGATTCCCGCGCTTGCCGCGGATCTGGAGCGCCTCGCAGATGTAAAGTACGAGGGCCGCAAAGCCATTGTTTGTCTCGTCGGCGAAAATCTGCGAGAGATTCCAGGAATTGCCGCGCATGTCTTCGGCGAATTGTCGGATGTGAAGATCCGGATGATTTCGCAGGGCGCGTCGGAGATCAATCTCACCTTTGTGATCGATGAAGAGCAGGTACCGGCAGTCGTGCAGAGGTTGCACAAAGCATTTTTCGCAGAGTTGGATCCCGAAATCTTCGCGTAAATATTTTAGAAACGTGTAGCACAAGCGGCCCGCCTGTGCCACACGAGCCGAGAATTTCGCTACACTACCGATACCGATGAGACTGCTGCTTCTTGGCGCGGGTAGAACTGGTTCTTTGGTCGGCGAGGTCGCACGAGAGCGCAGGCACGACGTCGACACCCTTCGTTCCGCGGAGAATCCCAATGCTGCCGGGCTCACTCGCGATCGACTCCGTTCGTTTGACTGCGTCATCGACTTCACGACTCCGCACTGCGTTCTCGATCACATTCGCGCCTGCACCGAGGCCGGAAAGAACATGGTGGTGGGAACAACCGGCTGGCATTCTGAACTGCCCTCCGTGCACACGTTGGTCGAACAGCATGGAACGGGGTTCCTCTACGGGTCAAATTTCTCGATCGGCGTAAATCTTTTCTTCGACCTGGTGCGGACCGCGGTACCGGCGATCGGGCACGGCTACCTTCCACATATTTACGAGCGCCACCATGCAGAAAAGAAGGACGCGCCGTCGGGCACCGCTGCGACCATGCAGAGCATTCTGCAGAAAAATACGGGCGCTGAGGTAGAGATCACGTCATTTCGCGAGGGTGACGTCGTAGGCATGCACGAACTCACGCTCGACTCGCCTCAGGATGAGATTTACTTGTGCCACGATGCCAAGTCGAGGAGGGGGTTTGCGGAGGGAGCGGTGAGAGGCGCTGAGTGGTTGGTGGGCAAGAAAGGATTCTTTGAGTTTAAGGATGTTTGGAGAGAGATGAGGTAAAACCTCCGAGCAATCCCGTGTCTCGCAAATTCGGCGAGACATGGAGCACCCACGTTTCAACGATTCCAGCGTTTCCATCTCGATTTATTCGCGCTATCTTATTTCTATGCAGCTTCGCGGATGTGGTACGGCGCTCGTTACACCTTTCCATCAGGATGGATCGTTGGACGAGCAGGCGCTCAGAAATCTTGTTGCGTGGCAGATCGAATCGGGGATTGATTTTCTGGTTCCGTGCGGTACGACTGGAGAAACTCCGACACTTTCTCACGATGAATGGTTGCGAGTTATAGATGTCACGGTTGAGGTCGCAGCCGGTCGCGTGCCGATTGTTGCCGGTGCAACGTCAAACTCGACCCACGACGCCGTTGCCAAGGCCAAAGAAGCCGCCGAACGGCCGGGAGTTGACGCGATTCTGACTGCCTCTCCTTACTACAACAAGCCTACCCAGGAAGGTCAGTTCCAGCACTTCAAGGCGATTGCGGAGGCGGTCAGCAAGCCGGTCATCCTGTACAACGTGCCTGGACGGACCGCCGCCAATATCGAGCCGAGCACGATTGCCCGCCTTTCGGAAGTTCCGAAAATTGCCGGCGTGAAGGAAGCCAGCGGCAATCTCACCCAGATCGCGGAGATTTGCGCGGCCGCTAAGCCGGAGTTTTCCGTTCTCTCGGGAGACGATGCTCTCACTCTGCCGATTGTCGCGCTAGGCGGAGTCGGTGTTATTTCGGTCGCCTCGAACGAAATTCCGCGGGAGATGGCGGAGATGACGCGCGCTGCGTTGAACAATGATTGGACCACCGCGCGGAAGCTCTTCCATAAATACCTGCCGCTGATGCAGGCGAACTTTATCGAGTCGAGTCCGATGCCGGTGAAAGCCGTGCTGGCGATGATGGGCAGGATTGAAGAAGCCTACCGCCTTCCGATGGTTCCGGTTCGCCGTGACACGCGATCGAAGCTGCAACGGATCGCTTCGGAAGTGGGCCTGGTTGCGAAAGCCGCGGCTGCGACGGCGGACTCCCATAATTTTTTCGTGTATGAAAACTGGGCGGCGGGGCCACACAAGGCGGTGCTGCATCGCTCGAACTGCGGGCAGTGCAGCAACGGAAAGGCCCGCCCAGCCGGGCATTCGGCCAATCATGCGCGCTGGCATGGCCCGTATGCGACGCTTGCGGAGGCACGACAGACCGTGCAGACGCTGGCAAGCGTGCTGATACGGAGCGAGTGCAAGTGCATTTAGGCCGCTGTTGGCTGTTAAGTCAGAAGTAAGAATTCAGAATGCAGAAGTAAAACCATTTTGCCGCCAGTCTTGTTTTACTTCTGAATTCTGACTTCCCTTATACTTTCCTTCCCATGCAATCGCTGCACGCTGAGATAGAAAAACTTTCGTCTGCCGAGAAGCTCGGCTCGGATGCGCGCCAAACGTTCCTGCAGTTTCGCGATCTGCTGACCCGCGGCGAAATTCGGGCGGCTGAAAAGGTTGGCGGCGGGTGGAAGGTCAATGTCTGGGTGAAGCAAGGGATTTTGCTTGGCTTTCGGCTGGGCGAACTGGCGCAGATGGGGAGCGGCGAGTGCCTCAGCTTTGTGGACAAGGACACCTTCCCTGCCCGCAAGTTTGCTGTGACGGATCGGGTGCGGGTTGTCCCGGGTGGATCGTCGGTGCGTTTGGGAGCGTACGTTGCCCCTTCCGTGATCTGCATGCCGCCGATGTTCATTAACCTTGGCGCTTACGTGGACGAAGGCACGATGATTGACTCGCACGCGCTGGTCGGCTCGTGCGCGCAGATCGGCAAGCGCGTGCACTTGAGCGCGGCAGCACAAATCGGCGGGGTGCTCGAACCTGTCAGCGCGTCGCCTGTGATCATTGAAGATGACGTGCTGGTGGGCGGGAACTGCGGCGTGTATGAGGGAACACTAGTTCGGGAGAAAGCAGTGCTTGGTGCGGGGACGATTCTTACCCGTTCTACTCCGCTTTACGACCTGGTGCGCGGCGAAGTGTACCGCGCGACATCGGAGAACAACTTAGAAGTTCCGGAAGGTGCGGTGGTGGTCCCCGGATCGCGCGCGGTAAGCAAGGGCAAGGCAGCGGAATGGGGCGTGTCGTTGTACGCGCCGGTGATCGTGAAGTATCGCGACGAGAAGACGGAGAAGGGCGTGGAGCTGGAGGAGTGGCTGAGGTAGTTGCTAGTGGCTAGTGGTTAGTTGTCGGTGGCCAGTGGGTGAGCACCAGTGACTAGCAACTAGCCACTGGCAACTAGTACTTCACAATCGCCGCGAACGAGTTCGGATCCAGGCTTGCGCCGCCGACCAGCGCGCCATCGATTTCTTCTTCTGACATCAGGGCTTTTGCGTTCTCGGGTTTGACCGAACCGCCGTACAGGATCCGCAACTGGGCTGCGAAATCGTCACCGAAGGCTTTGGCGGCTTCTCCGCGAATCAAGACATGCGCATCCCCCGCCATTTGCGGCGTTGCGGTTTTTCCTGTGCCGATGGCCCAGACGGGCTCGTAGGCAACTACAAGCTTTGCAGCTTTTTTGCCTGAGATGGCGTGAAAAGCGCGCACACACTGGCGGCGAAGAACATCTTCGGTGAGCCCCGCTTCGCGCTCTTCGAGGACCTCGCCAACGCACACGATGGGCGTGAGTCCATGTTCGAGAACGGCTTTGAGCTTGAGATTGACGGTATCGTCGGTATCGCCGCAGAATTGCCGGCGCTCCGAATGGCCGATGATCACGTGGGTGCAGCCGATTGCGGCCAGCATAGGAGCTGAGACTTCGCCGGTAAACGCACCGTCATCTTTCCAATAGCAATCCTGCGCGCCAATGCCGATCTGCGAACCTTCAACTGCTTTTAGAGCTGCATGCAGATCGATATACGGCGGGCAGACGACGATCTCGTCGCGCGTGTGCTCGAACACCTGCGGCAGGAATGCGGCGAAGAATTCTTCCGTCTGTGCGGGATTCTTGTACATCTTCCAGTTGGCGGCAATGAGCTTCTTACGGGGCATTCTTCAGTCCTTTCGATAAAAAGCATTAACCACAGAGGGCACAGAGGTACACAGAGGATTCATTCTTTGTGCCCGTGGTCCTCTGTACTCCTCTGTGTCCTGTGTGGTTAATGCTTTTGGCCGTGCGCTTAGGTCTTGATTGAGAACAGATTGCAGTTCGCCAAGCGTGGAAATCCGCGCACAGTTCACTTGCGATGCAGTCCCGGCGCGATCCAGGCAGATTGTGGTAATCCCAGCGGCCTGGCTTCCCTCAATGTCACAGGCGATGTCGTCGCCGACATGGATGCAGTCTGCGGGATTCTCCCCGGCTCGACGGCAGGCCTCAAGGAAAATTGCCGGCGCGGGTTTGCCAAGGCCGACATCTTCAGAGTAGACCATTACCGAAAAGTGATGCAGCAATCCCGCCCGTTCCAGCTTTCCGATTTGCTGCTCGCGCACGCCATTGGAGATGATGCCGAGGGGCTTGCCGGCGAGTTGTTTCAGAGCCGGCGCGGCATCCGCATAAGCCTGAGTGAGGGCTTCGTAGTGCTTGATGAATATCCAATAGCGAGCGAGCGCCTCGTCATCGCTCAGTTCGGGATTTGCAAAGACGTCACGGATGCGGGCGCGGCGCTGCTCCCACACGGAGATCTCTCCGCGACAGAATCGGTTGAAGTGTTTCATGAGCGCGGTTTCCCAGATGGCTGGAAACTCGTCACGCGAAAACGGAATCTCGCGAGCGAAGTGGTCGTGCAAACGCACGCTGGCGGCGGCAGAGGCGCTGGCGTGGTCGATTAGGGTGCCGTCGATGTCGAAGAAGATCATTTGCCACTACGGAAAAAACCAACCACAGAGGGGCACAGAGGTTGCACAGAGTTTCACAGAGAAGTTATTTTTTGTCGGTCAGGGCCACGACTCCGGGCAACTCTTTTCCCTCGAGAAACTCCAGCGACGCGCCTCCGCCGGTTGAGATGTGCGAAATTTTGTCGGCCACTCCTGCTGCTTTGACTGCCGCAACCGAGTCTCCACCGCCGACGATCGAGGTTGCACCAGCATTCTCGGCGACCGCCTGCGCGACCTTGAATGTGCCTTTGGCGAACGGCGAGACCTCGAACACACCCATGGGCCCGTTCCAAACGATGGTTGCCGCGCGGGAGATTTCTTCGGAGAAAAGTTCGATCGATTCCGGACCGATATCGAGGCCCATCAGGTTGTCCGGGATGGTCTTAACGATTTGCGTTCTCGCGTTGACATCGATTCCGCTGGCAACGACGTGGTCGACCGGCAGGAGGAACTTTACATTGCGGCTCTTGGCGGATTGCAGGATTTGCTTGGCAAGATCCAGCTTGTCGTCTTCCACACGCGACTTCCCTACCGGCTGGCCCTGTGCTCTCAGGAACGTGTAGGCCATGGCGCCGCCAACGATGAGCGAGTCCACCTTGGTCAGCAAATGTTCGATTACCGCGATTTTGTCGCTGACTTTGGCTCCGCCGAGTATCGCCACGAAAGGTGTTTCTGGATGGGACATGGCGCGGCCAAGATAGTTGAGTTCCTTCTCCATTAAAAGGCCGGCTGCAGACTTCTGAACATGCTTGGTGATGCCCACGGTGGAAGCATGCGCGCGATGCGCGGTACCGAAGGCATCATTCACATAGAAGTCGGCGAGAGCGGCGAGTTGTTTGGAGAATTTGTCGTCATTCGCTTCCTCTTCGGCGTGGAAACGAAGATTCTCGAGCAGCAGTGTTTGCCCCTTTTCCAACTTCCCGGCCATCTCCTCGGCTTCGACGCCGACGCAATCCGGGCAGAAGCCCACGTTCTCTCCGCGGGCAAGCTCGCGATCGAGCATCATGCGGAGGCGTTCTGCCACAGGCTTGAGGCTCATCTTCGGATTTGGTTTGCCTTTGGGACGGCCGAGGTGTGATGCCAATATCAATCGCGCACCGTGGCGCAGAGCGTGCTCGATGGTGGGCAGCGTCTCGCGAATGCGAGTGTCATCCATGACGCGCCCATCTTCGAGCGGCACGTTGAAATCTACTCGCATGAAAATGCGATGGTCGTTGAGCGGCAGATCGCGGATGGAGAGTTTGGACATGAGTATGTTTCCTTCTTGATCGAGAAAGACAGGATCAGCTGCTAGCTCCTAGCCTCTAGCTTCGAGCGATCCAACCCAGGTTGCTAGAAGCTAGAGGCTAGAAGCTAGCAGCTTCTTTTCTACAGTCCTTTGCTTCCAATGAAGTTAATCAGATCGCGGACGCGGCAGGAGTAGCCCCACTCGTTGTCGTACCACGAGATCACCTTCACCAGGTTCCCTACAACCAGAGTTGACGGCGCGTCAACAATCGAGGAGCGCGAATCGCCTTTGAAGTCGGAGGAAACGAGCTCGTTTTCTTCGTAGCCGAGATAGCCCTTCAGTGAGCCGCTCTCCGAGGCTTTTTTCAACGCCGCATTCACTTCTTCCTTCGTCGTCTTCTTTTCGACAAGGGCGACCAGATCGACAACCGACACGTTCGGTGTAGGCACGCGCACAGCGAAGCCATCCAGCTTGCCCGCCATGTCGGGTATTACGAGCTTCAAGGCTTTCGCAGCACCAGTAGATGTCGGAATCATCGACAAGGCGGCAGCCCGGGCGCGGCGCAGATCCTTGTGCGGAAAATCGAGAATCACCTGATCGTTGGTGTAGGAGTGGATCGTCGTCATCGTACCGCTGACAATCTTGAATTCGTCATTAACCACCTTAACGATCGGCGCCAGGCAGTTCGTTGTGCATGATGCATTCGAGATCACATGGTGCTTGGCGGGATCGTACTTGTCATGATTGACGCCCAGTACCAGCGTGACATCCTCGTTTTTCGCGGGAGCCGAAATGATGACTTTTTTCACCGGCCCGCGCAGATGCTTCTTGGCATCCTCCGCATTAGTAAACCGGCCGGTGGACTCAATCACGACCTGGGCGCCAACACTCCCCCAGGGCAAAGCCGCCGGGTCCTTTTCTTTGAACACGCGGAGTGATTTGCCATCCACCTGAATGCTGTCGGCACCCGCTGTTACCTTGTTGGGCAGATTTCCGAGAACGGAATCGTATTTCAGCAGGTGCGCTAAGGTCTTCGGCTCGGTCAAATCATTGACTGCAACGAATTCGATGTTGGGATCGTTTAACGATGCGCGCAGCACGTTGCGTCCAATGCGTCCGAAGCCATTAATACCTACTTTTATAGCCATGTCGCCTCCGAATAAGAGATGAGCTGCTTGTGAAAATATTCAATTGTGGAGAAACAAAAATGGTAACAGGCATAGCGCGAAAGCAGCAAATTAGAACCAACTAAAACTCTAGGGAATTGCGGGTCGAAACTGTGTGACCGAAATCACGCCGTCGCGTGTTCGCAAAGACGCTGCTTAGTCCTTGTGCTTCAGGCAGTAAGTTCGATTTCGAGATATTGATTCTTGCTGCTCCAGAACGGCAGCCGTGCCAGCCAGTATTTGCGGTTTACAGCGTCCTTTGCCGGGCCTTCCTCAACTCGATCCAGAATGCGTGCGCGACCGGAGAACTCCGGACCTGTGATCTTGCCGCGGATGTTGCACGCCGCTACTTTGACCGCGGGATTGTTTCTGATTCGCTTGAACTTCCCGGAATCGGTGCGCGATTTTACGTACAGCTTTCCGGCAGCCTCTCCGAACCACACCGGCGTCTCAACCCGATCACCGTTCTTGCGAAACGTCGCGAGTGAAATGTATCTCTGTCCAGCGATTTCGGGAGGTATGGGCATCGGGTTTCCTCTGCGACCTTCGCGAATACTTGGCGACCTTTGCGGTTAAAAGCTTTCGGCAACGCCGGCTTGTTGTAGGGCCCTACCCTGTAATTGCCCGCAGGCCGTCCAATGTGTTACAAGCCGTACA
>JBKPSP010000012.1:0-8225 GCA_046735175.1 Acidobacteriota bacterium | reverse complement strand
GTTGGTCCACTGAGCGATATCTGCCGATGGCCATGGCCGAAAATACCAGGCTTGGCCTGACCTGGTTCTGGCAAATCGAACATAATGGCTCATGGCATTGGGAAATCTCGAACGTCTCTGCCCGCGACAATAACGCCGACGATGTGTACGCCTATCTGGGCGGCCCTGACGACCTCCACGCCGCTGCGTGGAAGAACCTGAAACCTGGTGAAACCTACGAAAGCATTCCCGTTGCAATTGGATGCGTGCGCGGCGGCTTCGACGAGGCCGTCGCGTCCCTGACGCACTATCGCCGCGCTGCATGCCTCAGGAAAAGCAAGGACAATTCGCGATGCTCGGTCATATTTAACGATTACATGAATTGCCTGTGGGGCGATCCCACCGAAGCGAAGGAATTGCCGATGATCGCCGCGGCCGCTAAAGCGGGCTGCGAGTACTACGTGATCGATGCAGGCTGGTATGCGGAAGCGAATGAAGATTGGAGTCAAACGATCGGTGGGTGGCAGCCATCTCGCACTCGCTGGCCGCGCGGGCTGAAATTCCTGCTCGATCAAGTCCGCCAAGCCGGAATGGTTCCAGGGCTTTGGCTGGAGCCCGAAGTAGCAGGAGCAAAGTCAGAGCTCGCTCAAAAGCCAGATCACTGGTTCCTGATGCGGCATGGCAAAAGGGTGTTTAAGAATTCGCGGCTTATGCTTGACTTCCGCAATCCTGAAGTCCGCTCGTATCTCGACGAGGTGATGGCGAGGCTCGTGAACGAATACGGCGTTGGTTACATCAAGATGGACTACAACGTCGACACTCTGCAAGGAACTGAAATCAATGCCGACAGCTTCGGTCAGGGGCTGCTCGGGCACAACCGCGCTCACCTTTCCTGGCTCGATGCGATTCTCAACCGTTACCCCGATCTGGTAATCGAAAACTGCGGCAGCGGCGGTGGGCGTATGGACTACGCGATGCTCAGCCGTCTTCAGGTACAGTCGATGACTGATCAGGAGAATTATCTGAAAGTGCCGGCCATCCTGGTGGGTGCATCCGCGGCGGTTCTGCCCGAGCAGCTTGCAATTTGGACCTATCCGCTGGCAAACTCGGATGCGGATCAAGCCAGCTTCAACATGGTTGCGGCGATGATGTGCCGCATTCATCAGAGCGGACGTCTCGATTCGCTGACTCCCGGAGCATCGGCGCAGGTGACCGAAGGAATTCGCATTTACAAGCAAGTTCTGCGGAAACACATCCCTTCAGCCGTACCGTTTTATCCTCTCGGCACGTCCGACGTGACCAATCGGGAAGCGCCTATCGCTTTGGGAATGCGTTCGCCCGAACAAACTTTGCTCGCGGTCTGGAGAATTGATGGCCCCGCGACAACGAAAATTCCGTACAAGGCCGGTGCCAGTCCCAAGCTCGTTTATCCGACTGATCTTGGCATTCGTGTCAACAGCACTAACGGAGCACTCGAGATTGACTTTCCACGGCCTCACATGGCCTGCTTAGTTTCAGCGTAAGATTTCCAAAAGCTTCGGAACAACATCGAAACGAGGATTCATGAAACACATCGTGATTGCCGTCGTTCTTCTGGCTGGCTTTTGTTACGCGCAAGAATCAAGCGATTTTCACCCTGCTTCCACCAACGTTTGGGGAGCGGAATATCCTCGCGTCGATAGTAGCGGGAGGGTCCAAATCCGCGTGAAAGCTCCCGACGCAAATAAGGTGAGGTTGAACTTCTGGAGCGGGCCGAAGGTCGATATGGAAAAACAGGCGGATGGATTTTGGACTATTACAACACCATCCCTTGTTCCTGGACTTCACTATTACACTCTCATCATCGATGGCGCGGAGGCCAGCGACACCAACAGTCGTGCCTTTTTTGGCGGAGGCAAGTACGCCAGCATGGTCGAGGTCCCCGAACCTGGATCTACTTACTATTCAATTCAAGATGTGCCGCACGGCCAGGTGCGCGAGATTTGGTACAACTCCAAAGTGACGGGCACCTGGCGTCACGCCCTGGTTTATCTTCCCCCCGCATACGATACCGCGATAAAGGCGCGTTACCCCGTGCTCTATCTTCAGCACGGCGGAGGCGAAGATGAAACCGGTTGGATACGCCAGGGAAATGCAAATTTCATCCTGGACAATCTCATCGCCGCCGGAAGCTGCAAGCCGATGATTATTGTGATGGCTTATGGCTACGCTCGTCGTGCCGGACAAACCCCGCCCGATCTCACCGGAAAGCCGTTCGGTTCTCCGGAAATGATGAAGGCGATGCAGGATATGGCAGCAACCTTTGAAGATGACGTGACACAGGGCCTCGTCCCGTTCATCGACTCAACTTTTCGCACACTCTCCGATCGAGATCATCGCGCCATGGCCGGCCTTTCCATGGGAGGAATGCAGACCTTCCAGGTCACGCTCAATCACCTGGATATGTTTTCCTACATCGGTGGTTTCAGCGGAGCGGGCGGACTGTTCGTGCTTGCGAACCGGAATCTGGACACCAAGACGGACTACAACGGAGTGTTTGCCGATTCAGCTGCATTCGCAAAAAAGGTTCACCTGCTCTGGATCGGTGTAGGCACCAACGAGCCGGAGAGAATGCGCTCCGGTCTGCAAAAGCTGCACACATCACTTCAAGAAGCAAATATTCAACACGTCTTTTACGAATCCCCGGGCACTGACCACGAATGGCAGACATGGCGCCGCGATCTCAAGGATTTCGCGCCCAGGCTCTTCAACAATGTGGAGAAGAAATGAACTATTCCCGACCGCATATCCAGGCACTCCTCATCGCGCTTATCTCTGTCATTACCTGCGCCGCAATTGCGCAGGACACTTCCAGCTTGCCCTACATGAACCCGAAGCTTTCGCCCGAAGAGCGAGCAGCTGATCTTGTCCATCGCATGACGGTCCAGGAGAAAGCTTCCCAGTTGGTCAATCAGGCCCGCGCGATCCCGCGGCTGCACATTCCCGGCTACGACTGGTGGAGCGAGGCGCTGCATGGCGTTGTCGCCGACGGCACCACCGAGTTTCCGGAGCCGATCGGACTTGCAGCAACGTTTGATACGCCGCGCATCCATGAAATGGCGATTGCGATCGGAACGGAGGGCCGGGTCGTCCACGAAAACGCTCTCCAGGATGGCAACTCGGGATTTTTCCGCGGCTTGGATTTTTGGGCGCCGAACGTCAACATTTTTCGCGATCCTCGTTGGGGACGTGGGCAAGAAACTTACGGCGAAGATCCGTTCCTGAGCGGGCGTATGGCGGTTGCTTTCGTAACCGGCATGCAGGGAGACGATCCTCATTATTATCGGGTTATCTCGACTCCCAAGCACTTCGCTGTGCATAGTGGGCCTGAACCCACGCGTCACTTCGCCGACATTGATGTCAGCAAGCACGACGAACTGGATACCTACACGCCGGCATTTCGTGCCGCGGTTGTAGAAGGCCATGCGGATTCAGTCATGTGCGCCTACAACGCCGTCAACGGGCAGCCTGCCTGCGCAAATGAATTTCTATTGCAGCACACGCTTCGTGGCGCATGGCATTTTCAGGGATATGTGGTGTCGGACTGCGATGCGGTCCGTAATATTTTCCGCGATCACCATTACCGGCCCACGCAGCCGCAGGCATCGGCGATCTCGCTCCAGCGCGGAATGGACAACGAGTGCATCGACGGCCCGGGAAAAGTAACTGACGATCACGATTACAAGCCCTACTACGAAGCTGTTCAGCAAGGATATCTTCCTGAGAGCTCAATGGATACAGCCCTCATCCGTTTATTCACTGCGCGCATACGGCTCGGCATGTTTGATCCGCCTGAAATGGTGCCCTACAACAAGATCGACAAGAGCGAACTCGACAGCGCCGAGCACCGCAAACTCGCGCGGCAGATGGCGAATGAAGCCATGGTGCTGCTGAAAAATGACGGCGTGTTGCCGCTGAAATCGGCGAAGAACATTCTGGTCGTCGGTCCGCTTGCGGATCAGACTGCGGTCCTGCTCGGCAATTACAACGGGCAGCCGACTCATACAGTCAGCGTTCTGGAGGGCATGAAGGCCGAGTTCTCAGGCGCGAAGATCACGTACATGGCAGGCACTCAGTTCCTGTCGCAGCAAGGAAACCCCGTTCCGGCATCTGCCTTTACCACAGCCGATGGCAAACCCGGCCTTGATGTCGAGTACAGCTCGCGGGCGGAGTTTGGAGGCAAAGCTACGCCGCTCACATCTCGTGTGGAATCAGGCGTGAACTTGAGTGAAGGGAATCTTCCTGAAGAAGCCAAGTCAACGAAGACTCTGTCGGTAAAGTGGACCGGCTCTCTTCACGCAAACGCCACTGGCGAATATCTGCTTGGCATCAAGGGCGATGCTTTTGTGCGGGTCTCGGTCGATGACAAGCGCGTTGCTGAAGGCTGGGGACACCAGACTCATATGGGCCAGGTACATCTGGAGAAAGACCATCCAGCCAAACTTGAAGTGACCTATTCGCGCTTTGCCGAGGGCAAGGCTGAGGCGCAACTAATCTGGGCACCGCTGAACAATGCGGTCGATCCCTCAGCAATCGCTGCAGCAAAAAATGCTGACGTAGTCGTCGCAGTCGTCGGTATTACCAGCCGACTTGAAGGCGAGGAGATGCCGGTAGAGCAGCCTGGATTCGTTGGCGGCGACCGCACCAGCCTCGACATGCCGAAACAAGAAGAGGACTTAGTTCAGGCACTCGCGGCAACTGGAAAGCCGCTGGTTGTCGTTTTAACCAATGGAAGCGCTCTCGGCGTGAACTGGGAGAAAGCGCATGCCAATGCAATTCTCGAAGCATGGTATCCAGGCGAAGAAGGCGGCGCTGCAATCGCTGAGACCCTGAGTGGCAAAAACAATCCTGCGGGCCGGCTGCCGGTTACTTTCTACAAAGATGTGCACCAACTGCCTCACTTCGAAGACTACTCGATGAAAGGCCGCACCTACCGCTACTTCGAAGGCGAGCCGCTCTGGGCATTTGGATATGGACTCAGTTACACGACATTCAGCTATAGCGATCTGAATCTTCCGAATCAGCCGATCAACGCCGGCGATCCGCTGCACGCCTCCGTCACAGTGACCAATACCGGAAAGGTTGCTGGAGATGAAGTCGTGCAACTCTACCTCAAGTTCCCCAATGTTCCAGGTGCTCCCCTCCGTGCTCTTCGCGGGTTTCAGAGGATCCATCTGGAACCTGGGGCGAGTCAGAAAGTTGAATTTCAATTAAACTCTCGCGATCTGAGCATGGTGACTGAAACCGGAGATATCATCGTCGCGCAAGGCAAATACACGGTTTCAATCGGTGGCGGACAGCCGGGTGGCGAACTTCCGTCGGCAACTGGTAGCTTCGAGGTCAGTGATCAGGTTATGCTGCCCGAATAGTTATTCAAAGATACGAAGATTGTTCGCCGAAAACGCTCGCAACTTCCAGCGCCCACTCAGTTTTCGCATGCCGAATTAGCGACTAAAGAAAAAGAGAAGGAGGCAACATGCGCAAGCAAGTTGCGCGTATGAGTCTATGTAGCGTATTCGCGCTGAGTGCCTGTGTATGGGCACAGCAACAACCCTCATGCGCCAGCCTGTCGGGGTTCAACGCGCCGCACGTGGAGATCACAAAAGCAGCCGCTATCACTGCAGGCACCACCGAGGCGTATCCCTGGGGTCCGGGCCGCACTCCGCCGTTGCCCGCATATTGTCGAGTGGAAGGTGTAATCAATCGGCGCACGGGAGTTGGTGGCGAGGAATTTGGTATCACCTTCGCATTGGCAATGCCCGAAAACTGGAACGGCGACTTTCTAATGCAAGGCGGAGCCGGCAGCAACGGAGTCGTAATGCAGCCGCTCGGTCTCAATGCGGCCGGGGACAAGCCAGGACTTATCCGCGGGTTTGCCGTCGTCAGTACGGACAGTGGCCACAAAAGCCACCACCCAGGGTTTGATTTCGCTTTCGTGAAAGATGAGCAGGCCTATCTCGATTTCGCATACCTTGCGAATGCCGAAGTTGCGAGCTTGGCCAAAGAAATCATCGCGCAATACTACGGAAAACCTGCTGCATTTTCATACTTCTCAGGATGCTCGACCGGCGGACGCGAAGGCATGATTCTTTCGCAGCGTTATCCCACCGCTTTCAACGGCATCATCGTAGGCGATCCCGCCATGCGCACGGGGCTTTCCAACCTCGCAATTGGAAAGTGGATTCCGGTCGCATTCAATCAGATCGCGCCGAAGGATGCGCAGGGCAAACCAGATATCAAGCAGGCGATTACAGATGGTGATCGCAAGCTGATCGCAGATGCGCTGCTGAAGGAATGTGACGCGCGAGACGGAGTCGCCGACAATCTCATCTCCGATCCGCTCGGTTGCCATTTCGACCCCGCTGTCTTGATGTGCAAAGAGGGACAGAAGGATTCGTGTCTCGCGGCGGACAAAGTCGCTGCTATCAAGAAAGTAGTCGGCGGCCCAAAAACGTCAGGTGGCCTGCAAGTTTATCCCGGATTTCTATATGACACGGGCATTACCGCCAGTGGTCCGATTGCCGGGATTTTTTCGCCCGGCCCAGGTATCTTCGGCCCCGCGCCAACTGCGATGGAGATTGATGTCGAGAAAGAGGCCTTGGCCGCCGCTCAGCCGCTCGTGGACTCAACCTCGGTGAACTTAACCACCTTCTCTGGGCAGGGTGGAAAATTGATGTTCTACCACGGTGACAGCGATCCATGGTTCTCGCCGCTCGACACATTCGAGTATTACAACAACATGGCGGAAGCGAACGGCGGTATGGCTTCCACATCGAAATGGAGCCGGTTTTATTTCGTTCCTGGAATGTCGCACTGCGGAGGAGGGCCGGGGCTCGATCAGTTCGACATGCTTGCCGCGATGGTTGATTGGGTCGAGAAGAGCATAGCGCCTACGTCGGTAATCGCGACTGGCAAAGCGTTCCCCGGCCGTAGCCGGCCAATTTGTCCTTATCCTATGCACGCGCAATACAAAGGAACAGGCAAGACGGAAGACGCAAGCAACTTCGAATGTCAATGATTGCGGACGAAGTTGTACAGGTCATCTGGATCGAGGATTCGAGAACCGTTCTTGCTAATCGATAGTTGAGAATGGTGGGCAGTGCAGGACTCGAACCTGCGACCTCCTGCTTGTAAGGAACAACGCGGCGGAAGATCAGCAGGTTACACTACTTGCGACGAAATGATATGCATTACGGCAACTCATTATGCTGCATTGGTTTGCTGACATCTGGATCGTACTCGGTGGCAATTCGTCGAGATTGCTGGTAGGCACAAAATTGGGCACACTACTTGCCAACAACAGTAAGTCATTATAATGATTTCGGACTTTTGTTGTCCCCGTTAGAAGTCCAAGTCGAGTCAAAACCTGGAGCCAAGGCATCTCGCAACTGCAGGCGGGCGCGCGAGAGGCGGGTCTTTACGTTGGCTTCGCTGATCCCTAGCACCTGCGCGGTTTCGGTGATGCTGAGCTGTTGAACGTCGCGCAGGATTATGACGGTGCGATATTTGTCGCCAAGAGAATTCAGGGCCATGTTCAAGGCATCACGGACTTCCTTCCGCTCCAGCGACTGCGAAGGGATCTCGCGCCAATCGGCAAAATCTCGGGGAACATAATCGCCGTCTTCGGCAAGCTGGCCTTCCTCGATCGACTCGTAAAGATGACGGCGGTCTTTGCGCAACTTCATCTTGGCTTCATTGATCGCAATCTGAATCAACCACGTGCTGAACTTTGAGTCACCGCGAAAATGCGAGATCCCCTTGAACGCTTTCAGAACGGCTTCCTGGGCGACATCCTCCGCATCGGCATCGTTCTTAACCAGACCGAAGGCGGCGAGAAACAACGGCCGCTCGTAGGGGCGCACGAGTTCGTAAAAAGCGTTTGTATCGCCGCTTTGCACCCGGCGAACGAGTGCGAGTTCCACGGCATGTTTTTCAACATTAAGAAGCGGTGAATAGGGAGCTGCGACTTCCCTGTAGCTTTCAGATACTGCTTCCTGCATGTTTGCGGTGATCATTGCCCCATCTCCTTAACTAGCTGGTTCACAAACTGCGAGCGATTGCTTTGAGAAACATGCTTTCCGGCGAGGTCGCGAAGCAGTGCGGCTCCACGCGAATCAACAAACCAAACTTTTTCAAGATTCAGCGTCAGCGATTTACTCTGCGACAGCTTTTCGTGACTCACCCTTTCCAACTCATCTACCCATGGG
>JBKPSP010000011.1:0-20249 GCA_046735175.1 Acidobacteriota bacterium | reverse complement strand
TACTGGAAGTCCTGAAGCTATGAAGTCATGGAGAGACAGATGAGCTCACATCGGTGCTTTTGTGGTTCAAGAGCTGCGCTTGCTGTCCTGGTGTTCGCTATCAGCTTGGGTTTTGGAGTGCGAGTGTTGGCGGCGCAGGATTCTAAAAGTGAGGTGAACAGCAAATATCCGAAGATGGCGGCAATTGATGAGTACCTGATGGCGGACCGGGCTGCGGAGGTGGCGTTGGCGCGGAGCGCGGCGCCGGACGCCATCTCGCATGACGCGACGGTGTTGGTTTTGGGGCGGCATGGGTATGAGACGGCGGCGGAGGGCAAGAACGGATTTGTGTGCGTGGTGGAGCGGGGATGGATGTCGCCGGGCGATGCTCCGGAGTTTTGGAACCCGAAGCTGCGGGGGCCGATCTGCTTCAATCCGCCGGCGGCGCGGTCGGTTTTGCCGACTACGTATAAGAGGACGGAGATGGTGTTGGCGGGGAAGACGAAGGCGGAGATCATTGAGGGCAACAAGGCGGCGTTTGAAAAGGGCGAGCTGCCGGCGCTGGAAGCGGGCGCCATGAGTTACATGATGTCCAAGGATGCGTACCTTACGGATAGCGGCGGACACAATCTGGCGCATCTGATGATTTATGCGCCTCCGCTGGAGGGGGCGGCGTGGGGCGCGGATTTGCCGAAGTCTCCGGTGATGCTGATTCAGCAGTTCAAGGGGGCGCAGCCGATTGATGTGTTTATTGTGCCGGTGGGGAAGTGGTCGGATGGGACGGCGGCGCCGGGGATGTGAGGGGCTTTCTCCCAGGGCTCGCAAAATCTGCGACACCTGGGGCACCCCAGTTAACCCCAGGTGGCTCCGCTTGGTCGGTATGACAGGTTTCGGCGAGGGGCGAGACAGTGGGTGGCTGCGGGATTTAGAATTTCCGCAAAGGGATTGACGATGAAAATGGGTTGGCGCGTCGGGTTGGTGGTGGTGCTGTCGGTGGCGGTGGCTGTGCCGGGGTTTGCGAAGAAGAAGAAGGAACTGCTGGCGGAGATGAGTTTTGTGGTGGTCAAGGAAGACAACGGCAGGCCGGTGCGGAATGCGGCGGTGGTGCTGCATCCGGTGGATGAAGACGGGAAGCAGTTGCGGAATGGGCTGGAGTTAAAGACCGACGCGGATGGGAAGGCGAGCTTTGACGGGGTTCCGTATGGCAGGCTGAGGATCCAGGTGCTGGCGACCGGGTTTCAGACATACGGCGAAGATTATGACGTGGACAAGCCCAGCCTGGATGTGACGGTGAAGATGAAGCGTCCGGCGAAGCAGTATTCGATCTATGAGGAGCATCCGGAGAAGCAGAAGCCGGAGGAGAAGAAGCCGGAGAAGAATTGAATCATTGAATCATCGGATCATTGAATCACTCGGCGCGGCTTGTCGGGCAGTGTTTAGCTTTCCGCACGGAAGAAACTAACCACAGAGGGGCACAGAGGGCGCAGAGGTTACTTGGAGATTTCTTAGGTCTGAGCGTTCGCGATCTGCGATTTGTAATTTGAAATTTGTAATCGGGGAATTTGGAATCTTCCTTCGATACACCAAGAAGCAAAAATTAAACTCCGTACTTAACCCAACCTCGGTTTCGAGATCCCAGAACAGCAGGCTCTCCACTTCGCAGATCATCGCGTTCGCGATGATCTGCTCCGGTCGGGATGACAGTTTTTTATGCCGGTTAATTCTGAGCGGCTTTTTCTGGGAGCTTTTTCAGGGCTGCTGCCAGTTCGTCTGCCTTGAAGCCGAAGGGGCCGGGCTTGCTCTTATAGGTTACGCGGCCGTTTTGGTCCACCACATAGATTCGATCGGGCCAGCCGGTGTAGGCGGTTTCGGTTGAGTTGCCGAACTCGTCGAGCACGGCAGGAAACTTGATCCCCAGTTTGCGGACGCAGGCGCCGGCGACCAGCGCGCGCTCCTCTTCATTCTTAGGACTGGCGAAGACTACCTTGTCTTTGACGTTGCTCTGCATCTGCCAGACGTCGCTGGGGTGTGCTTCGGTGATGTAGACGACGAGGAATGCGACCTTGCCCTGGTACTGATCATAGAGCTTGTTGAGGGCGGGAACCTCCCGCCGGAAGGGCGGTCAAGTGTAACTGCCGAAGATCATCACGACGGGTTGGGTCTTGGTGAGCTCGGAGAGTTGGACGGTGCCGGATTTGTCGAGCTTGGTCAGCGTGAAGTCGGGGGCGGGGTCGCCGATGTGGATGGTGCCGGCGCGAGCCTGGGTCCACATGGTTTCGAAGGGGCAGATGAGGAAGACCTGCCACGGCAAATGCATCATGACGCGGGCGAAGCCTTCGGGGCTGCGATGCATGATGCGAAACATATAGCTGATAAAGACGACCCAGAGGACGAAGACGGCGACGAGGACCCGGGCGGTGATTTTTAGCCAGCGGCGCGGGCGTTTGGGTTTTTCGATTGCGGGTTGTGGGGTTGTGCTCATGGTTTGTGCCACCTGATTATCGAATTCGTTCCCAGGTCAGCATTATTTCGGCCTTCGGCCTGGTTCATGTTTGTTTCCGCGCGATGTGCTGAAGCACTCAAACGATGCGCTTCCGAACGTAACGTCTCACGATCAGCAGAGGTTTCTGTCGTCCCTACGGGACTCGCTCGTTCTCTTGCTTACCCAGGGCTTACGCCCTGGGCTGTATTATTTCGGGCCTTCGGGCCTGGTCACGGTTTGTAACAACCTTCATACCTGTTGACTCAACTACGAGCTATTCGGAGCTAAGCTGGATTTTCACATCAAGAGAGCATCGCCAGACTAGCGGCAAACACAAGGTCCCTCCGCGCGCCGACGATCCGCTTCGCGGATCGTCCGACTTGGTCGGGATGACAGTGTTTGTTATAGCTATCACTATTCTTTCGCTTCTTCGATCTTGCTGATCGCGATTGCTGTCGAGCCGCCGCGCTGATACACCTTGCCGCTGGCGGTCACGACTTTTCCGGCATATGGGAGCAGTTTGTCGTTCTGGCTGCTCGACGGTGTTGTGTCGGCGATGGGCCAATAGATTGCACCGCTCGGGGCCAGGATGACTAACGGCGATCCTGCTTTCGCGCATGCGGTGGCGCATTCGGCGCTGATCGGCTTCTTCAGTCCTTTGGTGAAGGCGCAGGCAGAGTCCAGCACGTAGCCTTTTACGGTTGTGGTTTTTGCCGTTTCGGCGGCGAAAAGCGCGATTGCCAAAAGCAGCGTGAACACAATGGCTATATAACGTTTCATCATTATCTCCTGTCCTCTGTAACGCCGCGCTATGCGCGGCTGGGCGGGTGAGGGCACCCGCCCCTACGTGTTTCGTGGTTCTCCGTTCAAAACGACAGCCGGGCGCTTAATTGGATTTCGCGGCCGGGCGTGGTTGATTGCGTGATCGTGCCAAACTGCGGCGTGTTTACGAAACGGTCGGGCGTTCCCAGGTTCGTGTGATTCAGGGAATTGAAGAACTCGCCGCGGAACTGGAACGTGGCGCGCTCGGCGATCCGGAAATCTCTGGCCATGGCCAGGTCCAGGGTCTGCGACCCGGGGCCGTAGATCGAGTTTCGGCCTACATCGCCGAAGGTAAATGCGGCGGGCGTGGCAAACGCTGCGCGGTTAAACCACTGCGAGGCGGTGTGCGTTCCGGCGCCGAAGATCGGCTGGCCAGTGTAGTTGGCGCGAATCGGATTTTCGCCCAGCACGGTGCCGGAGTTCGCCGTGTCTCCGAAGACAGAAATCGTGAACGGGAATCCGGTCTGCACCTGATACACCGTCGAGAGCTGCCAGTGGCTGGTCACCAGGTTTGTCCAGTGCGAGGCACTGACTCCGGGAATTGCATAGACGGCGCTCAGTGCGAAGCGGTGGCGTACGTCGCAAGAAGGGCCTTTCTCTGCTACGAGGTCATTGTTGTTCTGGGGAATGGAAGATTCGAACATGGGCGAGCGGAAATCGGGAGCGTCGCTCAGGTTTTTCGACCAGGTGTAGTTTGCGAGGAATGTAAGTCCGCGCGAATAACGGCGGCGCACGTTTACGTAACCGGCGTCGTACCAGCTCTGGGCTGTGTCCTCGAGCAGATTGATGGTGCTGATTGGCGTGCAGAGCGCAGCGCCATTAGGACAGCCGCCGACCGGCGCAACGTAGGTGACGTTTGAAGGCAGTGTTGATCCTGAAACAAAATCAAGAAAATGGAATGGGCGCCGCGGCCCAATCGGTCCCGCTCCCGGAGGCGCGTTGTTGATCAGGTGCGCGCGCTGCAGGTGAACACCGTGTGCGCCGAGATATCCGATCTCAATGGAGGCGTGACCGCCCAGGCTCTTCTCGAGCGAACCGCTCCACTGCTCGATGTACTGGGACGGTGCTTTGGGGTCGAGGCCGGTGAAGCTGACGGTTGTCTGCCCCAAGGTAGCCTGGGCGAAATTCAGTTGGCTCGCGAAGAGCGCGGGCGACGGCGTGAAGTTGTCGGCCTGCTGGGTTTCGGGAAATACGTACGGAACGTTGTGGCGCTGGTTGCACCAGGTGTTCATATCCACAGGGGTGAAGAAAAGACCGAAGGCGGAGTGGAAGACCAGGCCTTGCGGAAGGGCTTGCGAGAATCCGAAGCGCGGAGCGACGTTGTGGGTGTTGGGATATTTCAGGCCTTTCGGAAAGCCGTTTTGTCCACCGATAAAGATTGAAGGCGCGGTGCCGATGCCATTCGGGAACACCAGATTGGTGTTGGCGTAGCTGATGTCCACCAAGGGATCCATGTACTCGTAACGCAGGCCCATCTCGATGGTGGTGGAGTGAGTGATGCGGAAGCTATCTTGCACGAAACCGTCGGTGTACCACTGGCGTAGCTGCATCTGCGGAATGCCGGCCTGACGCTGCTTCACGGCGGGAAGACCCAGAAGGAATGTTGCCAGCCCGGAGCCGCCGACGTGATTCACGTCGCTGGTGTAGCCGTTGGTGAACTGATAGTAGCCGCGGTTCTGGAAGAATCCCCACATCGGCCAGATGAAGCGGCGATAGTCGGCGCCGAATTTCAGACTGTGGCGTCCCTTCTGCCAGCTGAATGTGTCGCGCGCTTCTCCGATCGTGTCCCAGGCCTTCATGGGTGTGGCGGCGTAGTTGTCACCCATGGGTGAGTAGCCCTGGACATTAAAGAACGGCGAGCCGAAAGCGCCTGGACCGCCGAAACCAACGCCCTGGATTCCGAGTTGCGTAACGATGTCATTGTTGTAGGCGTTTTCGTTGAAGCGGTGCATTGCCAGGCGCGATGCAGTTAACGAAAGTGTGTTGATCCGGGTTGGGCCGAGAAGCTTGTTCCAGGAGATGTTGCCTTGCTGCGAAAAGTTATCGTTGGAGGAGCCAAAGCCCGGGAGCAGGGAACCGACGCCGCCCGGTGGCATTTCTCCCGGGGTGAAACCGGTTTCGGCGCTCAAAGAATAACGGGCGACAATGCTGTCGCCATTGGCGAAAAGTTGATCGACTCGGACCGTGCCTTGGTCGTTGAGCTGAAGTTCGTTGCGGGTATCGATGTAATTGTTGCAGTCTGCACCCGCGCCCGGTGTCGGGATGCCCATCATGGCTGAGCCGCAGGGCATGGTCATCGTGTTCATGCCGGCCATCATGGTTGGCATGGGAACGTAGGTCATCAGGAATGTTTGTACCGCGGGGTTAATGCGAGCGGGATCGATCACGTCCATAACACCGTTGTACTGAAATTCCTGATTGCCATTGGCGGGATCGAAGATGTGAATGGGCGCGCCGTTCAAGCCTGCATGGCTGAAGTCTCCTGCGATTTCGTCCGGTGTGGGAACGGTGTCGATCATGGTGTCGGCCATGGCGTGGCGGAAGCCTTCGTAGTTCACGAAGAAGAAGGTTCGCTTGTGAACAATCGGCCCGCCGAATGATGCGCCGAAATTGTTCTGCACCATGTGATTGTTGCCCATGTCGTTGAACGAGGTGGCGTCCATGAAGCCGTTGCGGAGGAATTCATAGACAGTGCCGTGGTACTGGTTGGTCCCACTGCGAGTGACTATGTTGATCTGGCCTCCGCCTGCGCCGCCCATTTCGGCTGAGTAGCTGCCGGTCTGGACTTTGAATTCCTGAACTGCATCGGGCGAGGGGCTGAGGTTTTGCGTGTTGAAGGTTGGATCGGTGTTGGTTGTGCCATCAAGAAGGAAGTAATTTCCGTTCGGACGGCTGCCGCCAACGCTCACGGCGGAACGCTGTCCGGGACGCCAATAAAGAGGATTCATGCTGCCGGTTTGCGCGCCGTGGCTCACGTGCGCGCCGGGCACGGTGAGCACGAGATCGATCAGCATGCGGCCGTTGAGGGGAAGATTCTCGATGGAGGTAGGTTCGATGACTTCTCCGACGGAGGCTTCAGCGGTGTGGAGGGCCTCAGGCGCGGCGCTCACCTCTACGGCTTCTTTGCGGGACTCGACAACCAGCCGAATATCAATTGCGAGACGCTGGGCGACTTCGAGTTGGAGAGGCTGTGAAGAGACGCCGAAACCCGGGGCGGTAACCTGCAATTCGTAGTTTCCCGGCTGAAGCCCGGGGATCTCGTAAATACCAGATGAGTTGGTTGCAGCATGGCGCATGGCGCCGGTTGCTTCGGCGGTGAGATCGACACTGGCTCCTGCGACAGCGCTTCCTTGCGGGTCGCGGATGCTGCCGGTCAGGACCGCATAGTTGCTTTGTGCGAATGTATATAACGAAGGGAGCAACACAGCTAGGAGAGCGATTCTGTACCGCAAGAGACCTCCGCGAAAACGCTGGGATTGGCTCGAGGTTGAAATACGCCTGGATGGAAAAATAGAGATCAACCCGATTGCCAAGCAATGTAGCTGGAGGGAAGCGGCGGGTTCAATAATGGAAAACGACTAGGATCGGGTGATCGGGCGATCGGGATTCTCGACTGCGAGGTAGTTTGGGATGGCGACGTCTTTAGCTCAGTTTGCGGTTCGAAGCTCCTAACCGCAAAGGTCGCAAAGGAGTCACAAAGGACGCGAAGTCAGTGCGTAGAACTGGCGAGCGAAAAGATTTTAACCGCAGGGATCGCAGAGTTAACGCCGAGATCGCAGAGAAGACATAGCTGATCTTCGGGAGCACAAGCTCTCTCGACTGCGCGTCGGAGGTTCGTCGACCGCTTCGCTCGAGATGACAGGTGTGTGGTGAACGGTAGATCCCTCGCGGACAAGAATGTCCGCGCCACACGGGCGTTCACGCGGCGCGGCGGTGGGGGACTGCCGGGGAACTGTCGCGGCGGGAATGCAGGTACTTCAGGAGGCTGAGGATGCCGCCGAGGACGGCCAGGCCGATCAAGACAAATAACGCGGGTTTGTAGTAACGGGAAAAGAAGTGGACTATGGCCTTGCCATAAAGCGCGCCTAATCCGGCGACGATGGAGTAACGAATGCCGCGGCCCAGGGCCAAGGCTCCCACGAATTTTTTCCTGGGGTATTGCAGCGCACCGGCGGCCAGCAGTACTGGCACCAGCGGAAACGGGGGTGGAAGCATTGCGCCCAGAGCGACGGAACTGAATCCCCAGCGCTTGAATTTTGCGAAAAGTTTCTCCGCCTTGTTTTTATTCAGCTTCTTCTCGATTGCTTCCTTGCCGCCTTTTCGGCCCAGGGAATACGTCATGTATCCGCCGATCACGGCACCGATGGTGGCCATCAGAGCGTAATAGGGCCACAGTTGGCGATGGCTTGCCGCGAGCCAGATGGTCAGCACGTCCATGCTGCCGGTGAGCGGGATGGCGGAGTTGTCGGCTATGCCGAGCAGGATGAGGCCAGGGCCACCGAGCCGGAGTACCCAGTGCCAGGATTGTGCAAAGGCGAGCGCAGAGCGAAGGAACATCCTCGATTTAGAGGCTATTTGGCGGTTCTGAGTGGTACGAGCAAGGAATCAATGCAGGTTGATGCAGCGGAATTAAGGCAGACATATGATAAAGGGCTTTAGCAGCACGTAGTCAAAGCTGCAAAGGATGGAACTCGCGAGGAGCGGCGATATTGTCCCATAAGCAGAGTTCATGCACGGGTGGGAGTACTCCGCATTCGTGACCATAACGGTAGAACAGCTTTAGGCCCTCCAGACAATCTGCGTCCAGATAAAAATGAATATTACGGGTGAGGTATTCGCGAACGTCGGGCTCTGACAATCCCAGCCGAGGCGACCATATCCTTGAAATTTCATCGAGCGTCTCCGATTGCAAACCCCAGTTCAGCGATGCCTGGAAATCCACTGCGAGATTGCGCCGACAGTCCTTCAGGGAATCCTGCCGCACAGCCCAAAATGCAAATACGAACGGCTTACCCGTAAAACGAATCCATTCTTCGGCAAGATCCCAGGTTTTGTAACGGGTTCGGTCGACCTGCAGAGCTGGGTCGCCGATCAATAGAGCAGCATCACTGGTTGCGAGCATCGCGTGCAGATCCGGGTTCGCCGAAAGATACTCTATGTCCCCTCCCCAGAATCTTTCGAAGAGCAAACGGACGAGCGCAACTGAGGTCAGAGAAGAATTATCTAGAGCGACGGTTCTGATGTCGGCGAGCGGTTTGCGACTGACCAGCAGGATCGACCGCACCGCCTGCTTCGCGGCAATCGCCACCCCAGGAATAATCGCGAGGTTCGGAATCGTCGCGTATGCTGCCGAAGGAATGATGCCGATATCGGCAGTGCCGCGCGCGAGGTCCGCGGCGCATTGCGATGGCACCGTATACGAGATTTCGAAGTCCCCGAGGCCGTGCTCGAAACCCCACATCAGTGGGGCAGTATTTAAGTAGGAGATGGCGGAGATGCGCATGGAAAATCAGCTTTTAGCTACTAGCTCCTAGCTGCTAGCAAGCCTTCGGTGCCAGCGTTTGTGATGGTTATTCAGCCTAGCTGGAAATTGTGACAACTTCTTTGTTTGCTGATAGCTAGAGGCTAGCAACTAGAAGCTCGGTTTTATCACTCCCAAAAAATATTAACAGAGTTGTGACGCATAACCTTGACTTGCTTCGGTTGCGCTGCTAACTGTCGGCGATGCTGGCCAGGGGAGGTTTGCATGTCGAACGTTGCCGCTGAAGTGAGACCACAATCATCAACTGCCAATTCGAGCCAGATTTCTTGGCTGGCTCTGACGCTCACGCCCGGTTTGGGGCCTACACGCGCCAAACGTCTGGTGGAGTTTTTTGGAAGTGTTGAGGCTGTGTTCAATGCGTCGCTGACCGAGCTTGAGGCGGCGGGGTTGCCGGCTACGGCGGCGCAGTCGCTGGGGACAGGGCACTCGATTGAGCTGGCCCACGATGAATTGGCGAAGGCGACGGCTGCGGGTATTGCGTGCGTGGCTCTCGACGATGCTGCTTATCCGGGGCGGCTTCGGCAGATCTACGATCCGCCGCTAGTGCTGTATGTGCGTGGTAACGTTGCGGCGCTGTCGCAGGCTGGGATTGCGGTGATTGGAACGCGTCATCCGACGCCGTATGGAATTGGGATGGCGGAGCGGTTGGCTTGTGATCTGGCGACGCGTGGCGTGGTGATTTTCAGCGGGCTGGCGCGTGGGGTGGATACGGCGGCACATCGTGGGGCGGTGAACGGAAAAGGCAGAACCGTCGCGGTGTTCGGAACGGGAGTGGACGTAGTTTATCCGAAGGAGAACTCCCGATTGGCGGAGCAGATCCTCAACACGGGTGGAGCTCTGATCTCGGAATTTCCGCTGAGTACGTTTGCGGCACCGCAGAATTTTCCGATTCGCAATCGGATTATCAGCGGGATTTCGTTTGGGGTGCTGGTGGTTGAAGCGGCTGAATATAGCGGGACGCGGATCACTGCGCGATGCGCGCTGGAACAGAGCCGCGAGGTGTACGCGGTGCCGGGAAATGTCACGAACAAGAACTCGTGGGGGCCGAATACGCTGATCAAGCAGGGCGCAAAGCTGGTCGCGACGTGGGAGGACGTTTGGGAGGAACTCCCTGCGGATGTGCGACTTGCGCTGACCCCTGAGACGGGCAATGAATCGCCAGGCGCGCAAACTGCATCTCTTTTTGAGGAACCTTCGCTCTCTCCGCACGAAAAGAAGATCTACAAGGGGCTCAAGGCCGATGAGGCCATGCACCTGGACGAGATCATCGAGAAGTTGGAGCCGGAGCTGTCGTCATCGGAAATTTTCGCGGCGCTGTTTGAGTTGGAACTCGCCGGGAAAGTGAAGCAGCTGCCGGGGAAGAATTTCGTGCGGAGCTTCTGAGCACCCAGCGGTGAGCGATGAGCCGCGAGCAATCTGCGCAGTGTAGGAGGAGGGTTCCATGAAAAGCTTCAGAGAACTGCAAGTCTGGCGCAAGGCGCATAACATGACTATGGCTGTGTATGAAGCCACTCGAATTTTTCCAAGCGAAGAACGTTACGGGCTGACCAGCCAACTCAGGCGTTCCGCAGCATCGATTCCCGCGAATATCGCCGAGGGCTGTGGGCGTCGGTCGGACGGCGAAATGGCGCGGTTCCTGCAGATCGCTCGCGGATCAGCCAGCGAAATTGAATATCACATTTTCCTTGCACGCGAACTGCGGTACTTGCGCGAGGACAGTTTTCGACAACTGACACGCGAGGCGGACGAATTGCAGAGAATGCTCACAGCGTTAATTCGGAGATTCAGGCCAGCAGAGACCAGCAAAGACTAACGGACATAAAGTTTTGGCTTGCTCATGACTCAGCACTCATCGCTCACGGCTGAATGTCTCAACTTGTTGCATTCCGCTCATTCGTGCTAGCTTCGGAAACGAATATTAAGCATTGAGGACACATTGGCAAAAGGTTTAGTCATCGTCGAATCGCCGGCTAAGGCGAAAACTATTCAGAAGTATCTCGGCAAGGGATACACCGTCGAGGCTTCGCTGGGGCATGTGAAGGATCTGCCCAAGAGCACGCTTGGTGTGGATATTGATAACGAGTTCGAGACTGAGTACATCGTTATCCCTGGGAAAGAGAAAGTTGTTGCCAAGCTGAAGAAGCTGGCCGGCGGGGTGGACACGATTTATCTGGCGCCTGACCCGGACCGCGAGGGTGAGGCCATCGCTGCGCATCTGGCGGAAGAACTGGGCGACGGCGCGAAGGCGAAAAAGAAGAAAAAGAAAAAAGATGAGAACGGGCACGAGCGCTTCCGGCGAGTGACGTTTAACGAGATCACGCAGCGGGCGGTGCGGGAGGCCTTCGAGCGTCCGCGGGACATTGACCAGAACCTGGTTGATGCGCAGCAGGCGCGGCGGGTGCTTGATCGGTTGGTGGGGTATCAGGTTTCGCCGCTGCTCTGGGACAAAGTTCGGCGCGGGCTATCTGCTGGTCGTGTGCAGACTGTTGCGCTGCGTCTGATTGTCGAGCGTGAGCGCGAGATCAAAGCCTTTGAGAAGAAAGAATATTGGACGATTGACGCGGACCTAGCCGGAAGTAAGCCTCCGCACTTCGAAGCACGTTTCCTGGGCAAAGGCGAAGAGAAGATCGAGGTCCCCAACGAGGAAGAAGCGACCAAGATCCGTACCGCGCTTGAGAAAGCGGCCTGGTCGGTCCGCAATGTCGAGAAGAAGGAACGCCGGCGCAATGCGGCTCCTCCATTCACGACCAGCAAACTGCAGCAAGATGCCTCGCGCAAGCTACGCTTCAGCGTGAAGCGCGCCATGATGATTGCCCAGCGGTTGTATGAAGGCGTGGAGCTCGGGGAAGAAGGCTCGGTTGGCCTCATTACTTATATGCGTACGGACTCGACCCGGGTTGCGCCTGAGGCGCTGACCGAGGTGCGCGAGTACATTGGGGCGAACTACGGCCCGCAGTATCTTCCGGAATCTCCGAATACGTATAAGGAGAAGAAGGAAGCGCAGGGCGCGCACGAGGCGATTCGTCCGACTTCGGCGATGCGGCATCCGGACCAGATCAAGCAGTACTTAAAAGAAGATGAGTACAAGGTGTACTCGCTGATCTGGCAGCGGTTTGTGGCTTCGCAGATTACGCCTGCGGTTTTTGATCAGACTACGGTGGATATCGACGCCAAGTCTGGCAGCGAAGCTTTCTGGTTCCGGGTGACGGGATCGGTCGAGAAATTCGATGGATTTCTGAAGGTTTACAAAGAGTCGCGCGAAGGCAAGGATGAGGAAGAAGAGGAACTGAAGCACAAGCTGCCGCCGCTCGAAGCGGGGCAGAAGCTGACTCTCAAGTCGCTCAATCCTGAGCAGCACTTCACCGAGCCGCCGCCGCGATATAACGAGGCTTCGCTGGTGAAGGAACTCGAGGAGCGTGGAATCGGGCGTCCGTCAACGTATTCGGCGATCCTCAGTACGATTCAGGAGAGGCAGTAGGATCAGAAAACCGGCGGAAAATTCATCCCGACGGAGATCGGCCTGGTTGTGACCGATCTGCTGGTGGAAAACTTCCCCGACATCTTCGACGTGCAGTACACTGCGCGCCTCGAAGAAGAACTCGACGAGATTGAGGAAGGTAAGGAAGGCTGGACGCAGGCGCTCGCCGACTTCTACAAGAAATTTGAAAAAGACCTTCGCTATGCGCAGAAGCACATGGAAAACATCAAGCGCATGGAGAAGCCAACGGACGAAAAGTGCGAGCGCTGCGGATCGCCGTTGGTGATCAAGTGGGGGAAGCACGGTTCATTCTATGCGTGCAGTTCGTACGACAAGGATGATCCGAACAGCTGCACGTTCACCAAGGAAAATCCGATCAACCTGCCGGACCTTGACTCCGCCGATGTGCAGGAGACCGGCGCGGCGGATGAGTACTGCGAGAACTGCGGCCGGGTGATGGTGCTGAAGCGCGGGCGGTTCGGGCAGTTCATGGCGTGCACGGGATATCCCGATTGCAAGACTACGCGGCGTCTGGACCAGGGCAAGAAAGTTCCTGACATTCCACTGGATGAACCCTGCCCGAAGTGCGGACGCAACCTGATGATCCGCCACGGCCGCTACGGCGAATTCACGGCGTGCAGCGGGTATCCGGAGTGCAAGTACGTTAAGCAGAATTTCATCGGCGTGAAGTGCCCGCTGTGCAAAGACGGCGAGCTGGTTGAGAAGAAGGCGCGGAAGGGCAACACGTTCTATGGGTGCAGCAATTATCCGAAGTGCAAGTTCACTTCGGCCAATAAGCCGATTGCCGAGAAGTGTCCGAGCTGCGGAAATGAGTATCTGGTTGAGAAGTATTTGAAGTCAGGGCCGGTGATCGCATGCGCCAACAAAGAGTGCGACTACGAACGGCCGAACGAAAACGCCCAACCTCAGCCAGTCGGCCAGCAGTCTTAAATTGCCGCCCTTGCGAGTTAGAGACGTTCTGATATCCTCGCTCGGTGCGGTTCGTCGCAGTTGCGGTTTTGTTGTTCGTCGGCCCCTTCGGGGCGGCGCAAACCATCGTGCGCGGGGCCGTTCACGGCCGCGGCGGAGTGCCTGTTCCCAAGGCGACAGTTGATGTATTGAGGGCTGAAGGCCAGACCGTTTCCAGCCAGCCCGTCGCATCGGACGGCCACTTCGTATTCAATGCTTTGCCCGCGGGGGAGTACCGCCTCCGTGTCTCTGCGCCCAATTTCTATCCAGCTTCCTACGATTTTCTTCTACGCCAGCGTGAAGCCACAGAGATTGAGGTCCTGCTGGAAAAACAGGAGCACGTCTCGGAGCAGGTGAAAGTTCAAGAGAACTACTTGATAGTCGATCCCGAGAAAACCGGCAGCTCCTACACTTTTACGCACGCGGATTTGGAGCGCCTGCCCGATCCGTTGACCGAGAGCACAAATGATCTGGTGAACAATCTGATGCCTGGGGCGAGCGATAGTCATGACAACTTTCTCGCCGTGCGTGGAACCGAATTTTCGTTGCACGAATTCATCAACGGAGTTTCGTTTCTCGACAACACGCAGCCCCAGTTTTCGCCGGGAATCAGTCCACAGATTTTTGAGACAGTGGACCTGATGACGGGCGGCTTCACAGCTGAATACGGCAATCGGTTCGGCGGCGTTTTGGACATTGCAACTCGTTCCGGCGAGACGATGGAGGGACACGGCAGCGTGAACTTCCGAGGGGCAACGCTCGACAACTATGATTTGAACGCGGACTACGGCGGCAAGTGGCGCGGGCTGGGATATTACCTGTTTGCTGATGGCTTCACGTCGGGACGTTATCTCGATCCTCCTGAGCCGAAGGAGTTGTACGACTTCGGCAAAGCCAGCCGGGCGACTGCACAGTTCGACTGGAGGAGCGGCGCGAGCGACACCTTCAAATTGCTGTTGATGGGCAGCGGCGCGAATTTTCAACAGCCAAACATCACTGAGGATCAGGAAGCCGGCCGCGATGCGCAGCGGCACTTACGCCAGCAGACGGCGATTCTCAGCTGGCTTCATGCATTGTCTCCGGATTCGCTCATCAATACGTCGATTTATGAGCGGACGAGTTCTGACCAGGTGCTGCCGACGAGCGATCCTGACACCCCCCTTTCGATTGCTTCACGCGCGCCACTCACGTTGGGAATCAAAAGCGATGCCACGGACATCTGGCATGGTCATGTTCTCAAAGCGGGCGTGGATGTATTTCGTATACGAGAACTGGAAAGCTTTTTCTTCGATTCGCGCGGAGATCCAGATGTCTTTCCGGCATTCCAGGGCGGCCTGCAGGGCGGCGAGGCCGGTGCCTATGTGCAGGACCATTTTTCGCCCTTCAACCGGCTATGGGTTGATGTTGGGCTCCGCTACGACTACTTCGACCTCGTCAACACGCGCGCTCAGGTCAGTCCACGGGTTGGATTTGCCTATCAGATTGCGAGCAAGTCGGTGATCCATGCGGCGTATAACCATTATCTTTCTCCGCCGCCGATCGAATACTCGCTGCTGGCCAGTTTCATTGGGCACAACGCTATCGATCCCACGCAGAGGGTCGGCGACGTGCGCTCCTATACGCAAAATTACTTTGAAGCGGGATGGTCGCAAGAACTGCGTCCGCAAGTCAGTCTGGAGATTACGGCGTATCGGCACACCGGGCGCAACGCCTTTGAGAACCACGAGATTTCGATTTCGCGGATATTCGTTCCGATTAATTTCTATTCTGCGAGTTCCGGCGGCGTCGAAGCGGTGTTGAACGTGAAAAAGTTGGAGCGCTTTGGGATTTCGGCTCGCTTGCAGTATGCGTTAGCGAGAACATATTTTTATGGTCCGATCACAGGCGGATTTGCCGGCGACGAGCCGCTGGTCGCGGGCGAGCGCATCACGCCTGCGTTTGATCAGACCCATACGGGAACTGCGCAGCTTTTTTATCACCGGCACTGGCGTGACTTCTGGGCTGGAACTGCGATGCGTTACGGCAGCGGTACAATCGTCGAGAATGGGCCACGGCTGCCGCAACATTTCACCACTGACCTTGGCAGCGGGCTAACGGTTTGGGATGCTGAACCGCGCAAACTCGATGTGGAGTTTGATGTCACGAACGTTTCGAATAGCGTTTATCAGATTGCGAAAGAAAGCGACGAGGTCCCGATTCAGTACGCTCCTTCCCGGACAGTGGGCGGAAGCCTGAAGTTTCGGTTTTAGCTGTAAATTCATGAATCCTGTGTACGCAATCGTCATCCTTTACGAAGATTTAAAATCCTTGCCTGGAGAGTCCTATGCCCAATGCACCTAGCGCAGCCGATGCCGAATTGATTCTTAAACTCTACGATCTTCGCCGCGAAGCCGAGATGCGCAAAGCGCGAGCATGGTTCGGAGGCAGTTTCTGGCCGAAGAGCGCGGACGACGTAGTGGCCGTGATTAACGTGGCCAATCCGCAGGAGAACGCCTGGTTCCGGCAGGTCAGCGGATATTGGGAGATGGTCGCGTCGTTCGTTTTGCGCGGTGCGCTGAATGAAGAGTTGTTTTTCGACAGCGGGACGGAGTTGTGGTTCACGCTGGCGAAGGTGTATCCGTTCCTCAAAGAAGCTCGCGAGAAGACCAACATGCCGTTCTACTTCGCGCGCACGGAAGAGCTGGCAACTCGCACTCAGGAAGGGCGCGATCGATTGCAGATCATGCTAAAGCGCATCGAAGCGCGGAAAGCGGCGATCGCGAAGTCCGCGGCCTGATGTGTGTGGTTTGACGGCGCAAATCCTGAATCACGCCATTCGTGGGCTGCAGCGTAACTTGACGGCCACAGCGCACGAACGGCAAAATTAAGTTCTCAATTCTCACCTTCAGCTCCGTCGGCATCGTGCGCGGGCCGCAAGTTGTTCTTGTGGATCGCTGTGCCGACAGCGCGGCCCAGCTCCGCACCAGCTGCCTGGTCGGTTCGAAAATGGATGCCGCCGTACACGCGGGCGTCGGAAATATCGTCAGTAATCTGCTTGAATGATGTGTATTGCAATACGATGCTGGGAACTGCCGGATTGCTTATCGTGATCGAGTGTCCAGCTTCGCCGTAAATACGTCGCAGCACTTCGGCCGCCCCGCCGCTTGCGCTGCCATGGTTTGAGGGATAGCTCGGAAAGCACGGAGTCACGATAAAAGGAATGAATGTAGGATCGGGATCAGTCTTCACGTTGCCATCTGTGTCGCCCGCATGGATAGCCGTTTCGGGACGCCAGAAGTTGTAGTGATATTTGTTGAAGAATGACGCCACCAGGCTGTCATTTATGGCCATGTTGATCAGAGCGAGTGCGCGGGCATTTTCAGTCAACGAAACTCCGCGTTCTTGCGCCACCTGCTGAGCTGCCTGATTGAAGACCAGGGTTGGCGAGGATGCTGCATAGAAGGAAGCCACGTCGGAGCGATCTTGCGGCCGCTCTGTGCTGGTTCTACTGCCGACGGTCATCACCTCGTTGTAGGCTTTCGCGTATTCGTTGCTCGCGAGCGCCGGTGGCGGACCGAGTAGAAAGTCGCTCACGCTCGTGATACCGAACGGCGTTATGTTCTGCCATTGGAAAGCAACTCCGACCGCGGCTCCATTTACAACTGGACAGCTTGGTGTTGCCTGCCATTCTCCTGGGACGGCCGGGCCGGGTACTTTGAATTGTGGAGGCGACGAGCCGTCATTGAGACGCAGAGCTATCATGGCGGCAGCCGCGGCGTCGCCCGTCGCGATGCCGTCGAGTTTGCTTTGCCCGTCGGATATTTGGCCCAGCGAGATATTACGGGCGGCCAGGAGTGTGGACGCGCTGGCTGGAAAGTACGCGGTAAGGACATAGTAGGCAGCCTCGATGGCTGCTGCCTCGGGTGAAGCGCCCGATGGGGCGGTAATGGTCCCGAGATACGGCTGGTACTCGCCGGTAATCGAGTTGACGGCTTCAAAAACAGCAAGCTGTACGATGGCCGCGTACCGCCCTTGGGCAAATGGGTTTTGCTGGTTGGCCACCGCCGTGTTTACTGCAATTGTGTTCCAGTCCGAAACAACATCTGCGGTTGCGGGTGCAGCTGCGAAGAAGATCCGCGACTAATAGGATCAAGATCCCGAGGTGTTTGGCGTTGCGGTAAGAGTTTTTCATTGCGCTCCTCCATTGCACGCGACGTGCGTGAGCGCGATGATTGCCACTTAGGAAGCTCGAGTCCATAGCGAGGCGCGTGTCGCAGCGTTATGGTTTGTGTCGCGCTAAGGGCAAGAGGGATTGGCATTTACGGTGCTCTTTCCAATGTGGTGTAGAATCTCTTCACTTCCCCCCGGGTGCTCCGCCATGGTTTCCAACGCAGTTGGATCGCAGCAAATCATCCGGTTCGGCGACGATTTCGAGCTCGACCTGCACGTCCGAAGGCTGAGTCGCCGCGGCCATGTGATCAAGCTGGAGCGAATTCCGCTCGAGATCCTGGTTCTTCTGGTCGCACGCGCGGGTGATCTCGTCACTCGCGACGAGATTGTCACTAAGGTTTGGGGCAAAGATGTTTTCTTCGACACTGACAACAGCATCAGAGGTGCCGTCCGAAAAATTCGTCAGGTGTTGAAAGACAATCCGGAGCAGCCGCAATTCATCCAGACAATAACCGGACAAGGCTATCGCTTCATCGCGCCAGTTGTTCGTCCTCAGGAACAACAACGAGCGGTTGTTTTGACCGCAGAGGAAGAAAAAGAGCCCGCACCGGGGATTCCGAAGCGCGCGCAGGATAACCACAGAGCGAAAATTCCAAATGCTGGCGGCTGGCTCCTGGGTGGAGCAGCCTTACTTGCGTTGCTGGCCGTCGCCTACGCGACTTGGCGACCCGCGCCGAGCCCTGCTCCTAAAATCAAATCCCTAGCCGTTTCGCCCCTGAAAAATCTCTCGGAGAGATTCCAGCCAGGAATATATCTCCGACGGAATGACTGAGGAGTTGATTGGCCGGCTCGCGACGATCCACGACCTCCGTGTTGTATCTCGAACTTCGGCAATGCGCTTCAAGGATCAACAGCGATCAATTCCGGAAATTTCCAAGGCGCTCGGGGTGGACGCAATTGTCGAGGGATCGGTAGCACGCGAGGGCAGCCGGATTCGCGTGCACGCACAATTGATTCGTGGCGCCACCGACGAACACATTTGGTCCGAGTCCTACGATCGCGAACTGGGGGACGTGCTCACGCTTGAGAGCGATGTGGCGCAAGCGATCGCAGGAAAAGTTGCAGTGACGATTACTGGAGAGGAGCGAGCCAGGCTCGTCGCAGCACGCCACATTTCACCTGAAGTTTACGAGAGCTATCTCAAAGGCCAGTTCGCCTTGCAAGGTAGTAATAGCCGGGCTGACTTAGAGAAGGCCATTGGTTATTTCAACGAAGCGATAGAGAAAGATCCGGCCTTTGCCTCCGCTTATCTCGGCCTGGCAGATGCATACGGCGATCTCGGCACGGTTTTTGCCGGCGCTTCTCCAGCAGAGACACGTCCGAAAGAGATCGCTGCAGCCCGCAAGGCACTGGAATTGGACCCTGAGCTCGCTGAAGCACACGTCGAATTAGGAAGCGTCTATCAAAGTGTATGGCGATGGAGCGAGTCCGAAGCGGAATACAAGTGGGCACTTCAGTTGAGACCGAACGATGCGGCCGCACACCTGGGGCTCGCCAGGTGGATGCTTTCCGAAGGTCGCACTGAAGAGGCCATTGAATGGTCCAAGCGTGCCCGCGAATTGGATCCGCTCGCGGTTAGCGGCACCAGTCTTGCCTGGATTCTGTTCTCCGCGCGCCGTTACGAGGAAGCGATCAGGGAACTGCACGCGATCTTGGCAGTGGAGCCGGGCAACGCCACGGCCCTTTGGTTCTTAGGCTTTTCCCTGATCGGCGAAGGAAAACCTCAGGATGCCATCCCACCACTTGAGCGTGCTGCTGCCCTCAGTCATGGAAGTCCCGGGGTTATCGGTGTCCTTGCCAGAGCGTATGGGCATGCAGGCCGACGTTCTGACGCGCTTCGTCTGATTGCAGAGTTGAATCGACGCCGACAGAGGGGCTATGTCCCGACCGCCCCATTTGCTCAGGCTTATGTCGGCCTCGGCGATTACGACCAAGCCTTTGCCTGGTTCGACCGAGCGTGCCAGGAGAAGTCCAATATCATGCAGTGGATCAAAGTGGAGCCCTTCCCTGACGCAATGCGGAACGACCCCCGCTTTGCGGAGCTCATTCGTCGAGTTGGGCTCGAGTAGGTTCAATTGCGGTGCGCCGAAGCCATGCCGGTTCTGCACGCCGTTCGTTCATTGCTCTTCGGCCTCGCTCCCCAGCGCTCCTAGCATCTCGTCGTCCACATCCCACTTCTTCAAAATCGCAAACACCGTTTTGCTTGAGAATCCCGCGCGCATAAGTTGGCGAAAGATGCGCGCGGCGTCTTTCTGAGTGGAGGGTTTTACGAGACGCTTGCGGCGGAGGTAATCGCGCGCCTGTTTTTCTTCGTTGACTTCGGCGAAGGCAGTGTCGACCGCTTTGTCGATCCAATCACCGTGAACGCCTTTCGACTTTAATTCTGTTATCACGCGACGGCGGCCGAACTTTTGGTTGTCGCGACGCAAGCTGGAAAAGGCGGATGCGTATTTGGCGTCGTTCACGTATCCCTGATCTTTCAGGCGGCGAATAACTAGTTCGACCAGAGTCTTGCCGATTTCGGTTTCGGCGTCGACTCGTTGTCGAAGTAATCGCTTCAACTCGGCAATGGAGCGCATGCGGCGGGCGAGCGCGCCAACGGCGTATTCGTAAAGCTCGCCTTCGGTTTCGAGTTTTCGCGGGCGCCCAAATGCCATTCTCTCTATACGTTAGCAGGCTGTGCAACGTTTACCCGAATGTTAACAACTGTTTACATAATTTCTGATGACAATGGGAACTTGCGGGCGTCTATATACGTAATCAAAGAC
>JBKPSP010000010.1:0-30368 GCA_046735175.1 Acidobacteriota bacterium | reverse complement strand
GATTAAGCGCGTGGTGATTGCTGGACGAAGCAGTCACTACTGTCCGGAGTGCCAACGGTAGCGCACACGCCCTAAGACGCCTTGGGTTGATCCACGACGAAAACCCTTCCCGGTCCCGGCGACTGCACGTTGTTCTTTTCGAAACATTCTTTGATCTTGCGGCGCAATTCCCTGCTGACGCGGTACTGCTTGTTCGGCCGGGTCTTGATGAGCATCAGATACTCCACTTCGCCGTTACCAACGCGATCAATTCCGGGGACATCGATGTCGGCGACGATGTCGTCGGCGAAGTTCGGATCGCCGCGAACTTCATTTCCGATTTCTTTCAGTAGCTTTACGATCTTGTCGCTCGATTCGCTGTACGCTACGACGACGCGCAATGGTAGCTGGGCCCAGTCGCGCGTGGTGTTGGAGACGATCTGAATCGCGCTGTTGGGGACGATGTGCACAGTTCCGTCTTCGTCGCGTAGAACCGTCTGGCGAAGGCTCATTTTTTCGACAGTGCCCTTCACGCCGGCGATGCGGACCATATCCCCGAGGTCGTACTGATTTTCAAACAGAATGAAGAAGCCGTTGATGAAGTCATGCACCAGCGTTTGCGCACCAAAGCCAATCGCCAAGCCGGCGATGCCGGCGCTGGCCAGCATGGGGCCAAGATTCAGGCCAAGAAGCGAGAGCACTTCGAGCATAGCAACAAAGAGGATTACGAACACACCGACGCTCGTGATCACGCTGGTGAGAGTCCGGATCTGCTGCACGCGCAACCCCGGCGGCAGCTTGCGAATGTGGAGGTCGGCCGCCTTCCTGGCGATGCCGCGCAAGATGCGGATGAGAATGTACGCGGCCACCAGGACAAACACGATTTTTGGCGCGTCGTGGCGCAGAAAATTCATGGCGTCGTCACGCCAATCGTGCAGCAATGCGGGGATGTTGGCCTCGCTTGGCAGCTTGAGGCTCTGGAACAGCAGAGTCGGCATAAGCGCCGATTATAGCAATCCGCATACACGGTAAATGGCTATGAAGCTGTGCATATAATCAAGTTAAATAGGCAGTTTTCGAGGTCAACTGTGCACCCCAAATTCGCCTTCGCGTTTCTTCTATTCATATTGATTGCGTTGCAACCATTTCTCGGCCAGGGACTTCCGGGACAGTTTCCGCCACCTCCGGGAAGTACGAACCCGGACATCCCTTCCCGCGAGAAGAAAGAAATGGAAAAGAAGGCCAATGAACAGCGCCATGCCGACTTGAAGCGGGATACCGACAAACTCCTCCAACTTTCAACCGAACTGAAGGAATATGTGGATAAGAGCAACGAGAACATCTTGTCGGTGGATGTAGTGAAAAAGGCCGAAGAGATCGAGAAGTTGGCACGCAGCGTCAAGGTCAAGATGAAGGGCGACAATTAGTGTTCCCTCGTGCGCTAGGTTCCTCGTAGTTTGATAAGCTATTGCAACTGGGTTTCAACTCATGCCTTTGCCTCAAACTGAAGTTCCTGGGCGCCTGCAAGCCGAACTGATGTCCCGTGGCCTGCGAATGACGCACCAGCGACGGACCATTCTCAGCGTGGTTGAAACCGCGAAGCAGCATCTGGATGCCTCGCAAATTCTTCGCCAAGCGCGGCGGCTCGATCCAGGCATCGATCGCGTGACTGTGTATCGCACGCTGAATCTCCTGAAACGCCACGGTCTGATTGACGAACTCGACCTCATGCATATGCAGGGCGAGAAGCACTTCTACGAACGCCGCCCACAGCGCGATCACATCCACATGGCCTGCCTTCGATGCGGAAAAATTGCGGAATTCGAAAGCGATCTGTTCGACCGGCTCAAGGGACAAATCCAGCGCGAGTGCCGGTTCCACATCGTCGTCAGCCGGCTCGAAGTTGGCGGTTACTGCGCCGAGTGCCGCGCTGCAAGCTGATCTGTTGCAACTGGTTGCAATCTCTGTGAAACAGAATCTTACTTCGTAAGCTTGACGAACTCGCGCCTCGTATCTACGATTGTCTTTCACTCTAGTATTGCAACTGAGTTGCATCTACATGAATCGATTATTAACTTTATGCTGGTTAGCGGCGGGCCTTTGCGCAACATCTGCGGGACAGGAGTCTCCGTTCTTTGTTACGTACACCCACTACATGGAGGAGCCGGGAAATCTTGACCTGGAGTTTTCCACCACGAATGGCATTCCCCGCAGCGAGCAACAGGCGTACGTTGCGCCTTACATGGAATTCGAATATGGCGTGACCGCGCGCTGGACCTCGGAGATTTACCTGGAGGGGCAATCGACAATCGGCGATAGCAGCGTTTTCACCGGCTGGCGATGGGAGAACCGATACAAGCTTTTCGCGCGCGAACATCGTATCAATTCCGTTCTCTATCTCGAATACGAAAACGTGAATGAGGCCAGCCGGATTCAGAAAGAGATCGAAGGCGGTGGGCCGGATTTCGTTTCATCCAACTCCGACCTGAACGGGCCCCGCAGTCATGAACTCGAAGGTAAGCTGATTCTCTCGAGCACCTACCGGGATTGGAACATCGCCGAAAACTTTACGCTGGCGAAGAACTTTTCGGAGTCGGAAGGCATCGAGTTCGGATATTCGTTCGGTGTGGCGCGTCCTCTTTCGAGCCTCGCGTCCGCGAAAGAATGCCGGTTCTGCCGCGAAAATTTCGCGGTTGGTGCTGAGGTCTACGGTGGACTCGGCAGCACGCTCGATTTCGGCCCCCACGACGCGGCGCATTACTTTGCGCCGGTGCTTTCATGGGCGGTCAGCGACAACTCGACGCTTCGAATTTCCCCGGGCGTGGGACTGACGCACGAGGCAAGCCCGGTCCTGATTCGCTTTGGCCTCACGTATGAAGTTCGGGGTTTCGGCGAGCGGGTTTCGAGACTCTTCTGGAGACGGCCTTGAGAGTGTTGGCAATTTCAGTGCTTTGCGTTTCGCTTGCGATCGCGGCGCTCGGACAGAACCCGCACTACCAGCAAGATCCCGAGTGGCGTGCGCCGGCAGAAGCCGCATCTCGCGAAAACCCGCTCGCATCGAGGCCTGAGCTTGCCGCCGGGGGGAAGAAACTATTTGTCCGCAACTGTGTGGAATGTCACGGGCGCGATGGCACAGGAATGGAGAGCAAGCATTCCGCCGATCTTCAACTGCCGATCGTGCAAGAGGAAAGCGATGGAACTCTGTTCTGGAAAATAACGAACGGGAATGCGAAGCGCGGAATGCCCTCGTTCAGCAAGATCCCGGAGCTCCAGCGCTGGCAGATTGTGCTTTATATCAGGACACTAAAGCCGCTGAAAGCTACGGAGTAAACCAATGACCACAAAGGACACTAAGTACCACGAAGGGGTTCCTTCGTGATCCTTGTGTCCGTTCGTGATTAAACAATCGAAGCCAGCTTTTACTCAGTCTGCGGCCCGGACTTCCTAAGCCCTCTTCTCCGCCCCAATACGCATGCTGTAGAAGGAGCGATACACAAAGACGAATGAGATGGCGAAGAATACCAAAGCAAGGATGTGTGCCAGACCACTTCCTCGCGACGCAGTTAAGGCGACCGCAAGCTCAACCGCCAGCAACCCAAACAACGTTGTGAACTTAATCACCGGATTCATGGCAACGGATGACGTGTCCTTAAACGGATCGCCGACCGTATCACCGACTACAGTCGCGTCGTGCAGCGGAGTGCCTTTCTGCTTCAGTTCGACTTCCACGATCTTCTTGGCGTTGTCCCAGGCGCCACCGGCATTAGCCATGAAAATTGCCTGGTACAAACCGAAGATAGCGATCGAAATCAGATAGCCGATGAAGAAGAACGGCTCGACGAAAGCGAAGGCCAGCGTGGCAAAAAACACCGCAAGAAAGATGTTCAGCATGCCTTTTTGCGCATACTGCGTGCAGATTTGCACCACCTTCTTACTGTCCGCTACCGAGGCTTTTTCAACACCTTCCAATCGGATGTTGGCTTTAATGAATTCGACCGCCCGATAGGCGCCAGTCGTGACCGCCTGGGTGGAAGAACCGGTGAACCAGTAGATCATCGCTCCGCCGGTGATCAGTCCGAGAACAAACGGCGCGTGCAGCAGTGACAGCTTGTCAACGTTGGTCGAGAGACCGTCGGTGAGGGCCACAATGATCGAGAAAATCATCGTGGTTGCGCCGACGACCGCAGTGCCGATCAGGACCGGCTTCGCTGTTGCTTTAAATGTGTTGCCGGCGCCGTCGTTGGCTTCGAGCAGGTGCTTGGCACGCTCGAAGTTCACGTCGATGTTGAACTCGCGCTTAATTTCGCCGGCGGGAATGTTTTCGATCAACGAGAGCTCATAGATAGACTGCGCGTTGTCGGTTACCGGGCCGTAGGAATCCACGGCAATAGTGACCGGCCCCATACCCAGGAAGCCAAATGCAACCAGGCCGAAGGCAAAGACTGCCGGAGCGATCATGTTCGCGGCCTTATCCAAACCCATCGTGCTCACGTAGTAGGCGATTCCCATCAGGATGGTCATCGAGAGCCCGAGGTAGTAGGCGGAAAAATTGCCGGCGACAAACCCTGACAAAATGCCGAGCGAAGCGCCACCCTCCTGCGCTGAAGTGACCACTTCTTTGGTATGGCGCGACTCAACCGAGGTGAACACCTTCACCAGTTCGGGAATAATCGCTCCGGCCAACGTGCCGCAGGAGATGATGCTCGCCAGCTTCCACCACTGCGAACTGTCCTCGCCTAATTGCGGAATGATGAAGTAGGAAATCACGTAGGTAAGAGCGATCGAGACGATTGAAGTCAGCCACACCAGCGATGTGAGCGGCGCTTCGAAGTTCATTTCGTTCGAATTGCCATACCGGGCCTTAGCGATCGCTCCGTTCAGGAAATATGCGGCTGCGCTCGAGAACAGCATCATGACGCGCATCACGAAGATCCAGACCAGAAGCTGGACTTGCACCGTCGGACCCTTGACCGCGAGCAGAATGAAAGTGATCAGCGCCACGCCGGTCACGCCGTAAGTTTCGAAGCCGTCGGCGGAAGGCCCGACTGAGTCACCGGCATTGTCGCCGGTGCAGTCGGCGATCACGCCGGGGTTACGGGCGTCGTCTTCTTTGATCTTGAAGACGATCTTCATGAGGTCGGAACCGATGTCGGCGATTTTGGTGAAGATGCCGCCGGCAATTCGCAGTGCGGCCGCTCCCAACGATTCACCGATCGCGAACCCGATGAAGCAAGGGCCGGAGTATGCAGCCGGAACAAAGAGAAGGATGAAGAGCATGATCAGCAGCTCGACGCTGATCAGCATCATGCCAATGCTCATGCCTGCAGAAAGTGGGATCCGATAGATCGGATAAGGCTTGCCCCCCAGGCTGGCAAAGGCGGTCCGAGAATTGGCAAAGGTGTTTACCCGAATTCCGAACCATGCCACGCCGTAGCTACCCGCAATCCCGACCACGCTAAAGAGAAGAATGATCGGCAGAGTCGTGCTGACTGGATGAATCGGCGCCAATACGCCGAAATAGAGAAGGATGATGACTGCGATGAAAGCCCAGAGAATGAACAGAAATTTCCCCTGCGTGACCAGATAGGTTTTGCAGGTCTCGTAAATCAGTTCGGACATCTCGCGCATGGCGCGATGAACCGGAAGGTTCTTCAAACGCGAATAAGTGACCAGACCAAACGCGAGACCAAAGAAAGTGGCAAACAGGCCAAACATCAGCAGCTTGTGGCCGTCTATTTCGTGGAAAAACACGCTTGAGAGATCTGGAAGCCGCAGGTTGGCTTCGCCGCTTACTTGTTCGGGCTGCGCCATGGCAGCAACGTTAAAACACAAGATAGAAATCAGGATTGAGGCAGACTTGAACCAGCTTGGGCACGCAATTCTGGAGAGCCAGTTGCGCATGGGAGTTCCTCCGATATGAGTACGATGATGACTACGCGTTCAGGGCCAATTTCCAGCAGCGCATCACTCGCGCTTTTACTTGCGCAAGGGGCACACCGCATTCCGAACACGCTTCCACCGCGCAAGACTGTAGGAGTGCTGAGCTTGGCCGCGTCGGACGTTTGATGCAGACCGCCCCTGAGGTGGGAGCTCGAAACCTCCCTGGGCAGGCCACACGAAACTAGCTTTTATAGCATTCGGGTGGGGAGAGCGTCAATCGGGGTGCATCGGAAAGCGATGCTAGCAATCCATAAAACCGATTCGCGTTTCATGAACTGGCAGTTTATGATTTTGCGTACACCTCCGCCTGTGAATCCCTGACTTGTAAAATTTGTGTTCGTGCGGCAGAGTGTGCAATGGCGTGGACCGGAAGCCCAGTCTTAGGACCTTAAGGAGCGAGATTTTGAGCAGAGGGAAGACCGCCGTCGTGGTAGGCGCGCAGTGGGGCGACGAGGGCAAGGGCAAGATCGTTGATGTGCTGTCGGAGCGGTTTTCTGTTGTTGCCCGGTATGCGGGCGGACACAACGCCGGCCACACCGTCATCATCAACGGCAAAAGGTTCGTTTTGCAGTTGGTTCCGTGCGGCGTGCTGCGCGAGGGCTGCCGGAGTGTAATCGGAAACGGCGTGGTGCTTGATCCGATCGCGTTCCTAAAAGAGGTCTCCGCCTTGCGTGATGCCGGCGTTAAAGTTGATGGCAACCTGTTCGTGAGCAACCGCGCGCACGTCATTCTCCCCTATCACCGGATGATTGAACTGGCGTCAGAGAACGCTCCAGGCCGGGTGAAAATCGGCACGACTTCGCGCGGAATTGGTCCCACTTATGAAGATAAAGCCGGACGCCGCGGCCTGCGGGTGATCGACTTGCTCGATCTGGAACTTCTTCAGACGCACATCGAAAACGCCTGCCGCGAGAAGAACATGATCGCGCACGCGCTGTTCAATTCGGAACCGCTCGATCCTGACAAGATGTATGCCGAGTACTCAGAAGCTTCACGCAAGCTTGCGCCTTTTGTGTGTGACACCGGCGTGCTGCTGAATCGCGCGATTGCGGATGGCGACTCGGTGATGTTTGAAGGCGCCCAGGGGACGATGCTGGATATCGATCATGGAACTTATCCGTTCGTGACGAGTTCGAGCGCGACCTCAGGCGGCGCGGTGATTGGAACGGGAGTCGCTCCAACCGCGATTGATTCGGTAATAGGGGTGACCAAGGCCTACTGCACCCGAGTTGGAGAAGGCCCTTTCCCGACCGAATTGTTCGATTCGGTCGGCGATCAGATTCGCAAAAAAGGCAACGAGTTCGGCGCTGTGACTGGACGCCCGCGACGCTGCGGCTGGCTTGACCTCCCGTTGCTGCGATACTCGGGAATGATCAATGGCACATCGTGGCTGGTGGTGACCAAGCTCGATGTGCTGGATGAACTGGCGGAGATTCCGGTCTGCATCGGATATAAAGTCAACGGCAAGGAAACCGCCGAGATTCCGGCAGAAGCGAGTTGCTGGGACAAGATTGAATGCGTTTATAAGAAAATGCCGGGTTGGCAAACGACGACACAAGGAATAACGGGACTTGGGAAACTCCCGAAGGCGGCTCGTGAATATCTTTCGTTCATTGAGAAAGAGGCCGACGCACGGATCGCTATTGTTTCGACTGGGCCGGGCCGCGACGAAACCATCTTCGCCGATGCATTTCTTGAAGAATTGAATTCCATGGGCGACGGCAAAAGCCGGGCGCAAAAGCGGAGTTAGAACGATGGTCGTGCTGGCAGTGACCTGGGTTGCGAAGAACGGACGCGAAGCCGAAGTTGCTGCGCTGTTCGCAAAGCTGACCGAAGAATCACGCAAAGAGCCGGGCTGCGCGATGTACGTGGTCCATCGACACCGCACGGAGCCTCGGCGTTTTTTCATCTACGAGCAATATAAAGATGATGCTGCGCTGGAGGCGCATCGAGCCGCACCGCACTTCCTGCAGTATGCGAAAAAGGAATTGCCGAAGATAGCGGACAGAGTTGAAGGACAGTTGTACGAGCCGGTAGGGTGAAGGAGTTTCCGTCGAGCTTCGCTCGACCGGACGGGCGAGGGCGCCCGTCCCCACGCGATCTCTTACTGCGCCAGTTCGTATCCCGCAAAAAAGAAACTCAACTCAAACCGGGCGGTGTCGTCGGCGTCGGAGCCATGGATGGCGTTGTGCTCGATGCTGGTGGCCCACTTCTTGCGGATAGTTCCTTCCTCGGCATTTGCGGGATTGGTCGCACCCATCAGCTTGCGGAGATCGGCGATCGCGTTTTCTTTCTCCAGGGCCAGCGCCACGATGGGCCCGCTCGACATGAATTCCGTCAGCGAGTTGAAGAACCCCTTGTGCGCGTGGACGGCGTAGAACTGCTCGGCCTGGTGCTTCGTGATCTCGAGCATCTTCATGGCGAGAATTCGAAAGCCGTTTTTCTCGAATTGCTCGATGATGTCGCCGATCGCGTTGCGGCGCACGGCGTCAGGTTTCACGATGGTGAGAGTGCGTTCAAGAGTTTTCATAAGATCAGTCGGTTGTCATTCTCTGCGATCTCGGCGGCGCTTCTTCGCGAACTCTGCCGTTAAAAGCTTCGGATCGTGTCAAAAAAAGCCTTTAACCGCAGAGAGCGCAGAGGGAACGCTGAGTTCGCCGAGTAAAACTTTAAGCGGTCACTTTTATTCCTATTACTGAACCTACGGTTTCCCCGATATCTGCTGGCGATTTGCACACACGAATCCCGGCTGCTTCCATTGCTTTGATCTTCTCGGAGGCCGTCCCATGTCCGCCGGAAATAATTGCTCCCGCGTGACCCATGCGGCGTCCCGGCGGCGCGGTCTGGCCCGCGATGAATCCGATCACTGGCTTTTTCATTCGCGTTTTTACGAAGTCGGCCGCGATTTCTTCCGCGTTTCCGCCAATCTCGCCGATCATGATTACGGCCTCGGTCTGCGGATCACGATTGAACAGGTCGAGCGCATCCACGAAATTTGTCCCGATGATCGGATCGCCGCCAATGCCGATGGCGCTCGACTGTCCGATGCCGCGCGTGGTCAATTGATGCACCGCTTCGTAGGTCAGCGTGCCCGAGCGCGAAACGATGCCGACGCTGCCTTCTTTGTGAATCCGCGCCGGCATGATTCCAATCTTGCATTTCCCGGGAGAAATAATTCCTGGACAGTTTGGGCCGATGAGCCTCGCGCGCCGTGTCTGCAGAAATTCCCAGGCGCGAACCATGTCGATGACCGGAATTCCTTCGGTGATGCAGATGATCAATTCGATCTCGGCGTCGGCGGCTTCCATGATGGCGTCGGCTGCGAATGGCGGAGGCACAAAGATCACTGAGGCGTCGGCGCCAGTTTTATCCACCGCTTCTTGTACTGTGTTGAAGACGGGCCAGCCTTCGTGCGTGGTGCCGCCTTTGCCGGGAGTCACACCGCCGACGATCTTGGTGCCGTATTCGGCGCAGGCCTTGGCGTGAAACGTGCCCTCCCGGCCGGTTATGCCCTGTACGATGACGCGCGTCGATTTATCTACAAGAATGCTCATGCCATTTGTAGAGACGTTGCTTGCAACGTCTTCCCTGGAGCACATCACAAAAACTGAGACGTAGCAAGCTACGCCTCTACACTATTGCTTCGCCGCAGCCACGACCTTCTCGGCCGCATCCTTCATTGTTTCAGCGACAATAAAATTCAGGCCCGATTGCTGCAGAATCTCTCTTCCCTGCTCAACATTGGTTCCTTCGAGCCGCAACACCACCGGAAGCTGAATCTGTGTCTTGTTTGCGGCCTCGACCACTCCGCGCGCCAATGTGTCAACTCGAAGGATGCCACCGAAAATGTTGATCAGCACCGCTTTCACGTTCTTGTCGCTCAGCAGGATCTCGAACGCATGCGTCACCTGTTCAGCATTGGCGCCGCCGCCGACATCAAGGAAGTTGGCCGGCATGCCGCCCGCATACTTGATGATGTCCATGGTCGCCATGGCGAGGCCTGCGCCGTTCACCATGCAGCCGACGTTCCCATCGAGCTTGATGTAATTGAGGCTGTACTTCGAGGCCTCAACCTCGAGCGGGTCTTCTTCTGTGATGTCGCGCAGCTCCTTTAGTTCGGGATGGCGAAAGAGCGCGTTGTCGTCGAAGTTCATCTTGGCGTCGAGCGCGAACAGGCGGCCATCGCTGGTTGTGATGAATGGATTGATCTCCATCAGCGACGAGTCGGTCTCTTCGAACGCCTGGTACAGCCCGCTCATGAACTTCACGGCTTGGTTGATCTGCTCGGACTTCAGGCCCAGCTCAAAGGCCAGCTTGCGTGCCTGAAATGCCTCGAGCCCTAAGCCCGGTGTGATGTACTCCTTCAGAATCGCGTCGGGGTTTTCCGCCGCAACCTGCTCGATCTCCATGCCGCCGGCTTGCGATGCCATGAAAACCGGTTTGGCTTCGGCTCGGTCGAGCACGATCCCGAGATAAAGCTCACGTTCAATCGGTAGCGTCTCTTCGATCAGGAGGCGACGAACAATTCGACCTTCAGGGCCGGTCTGATGCGTCACCAGCGTCATGCCGAGCATTTTCGATGCGATCTCGCCAGCCTCTTCGACGGATTTGGCAATCTTTACGCCTCCGCCTTTGCCACGGCCGCCGGCATGAATCTGGGCCTTGACTACAGCGCCGCTGGCGCCCGCATCGAACAGATTTCTGGCGGCTGCGATCGCCTCGTCGCGGTTATCCGCAACTTCGCCGCGTGGCACAGCCACACCAAACTTCTTGAGAATCGCTTTCGCCTGGTACTCGTGAATTTTCATTGTGCTTCCCGAACTGGGGCAGGACACGCTTGCAGCTGAATTGTCACCGGCAGCAAACTCTCGATTTTATAGAAGCGCGCGGAATCGGTAAAGCGGGCGGGTGTGTGGTCCTGGCAAGGTTTGAGAATTAACCACAAAGGGCACGAAGGTACACGAAGCCACACTCGGACGACTTCATGATCCTTTGTGGTTTAGGTTTCGGGCCTAGTTTTTGGCAACGCGGTCGAGATCCGTCGAAAGAGTCTCGACCAGTTGCTTTGCATAAGCCTCGGCGTTTGGCCGCGCGAATACTGGCCGGACGATATCGAGGTCTTTGCGAGCGGTCGCGTAGTCCTTTTTCTTGAATGCGATCTGCGCCTGCATGAGTGTCACCCCTGCGCCCCAGTCGGGATCGCCCGCAAGTTGCGTCACTGTGGGGATGTCAATTTCCGCGAGAAGTTTGCTGGCTTCATCGAGCCGGCCAAGACCTATAAGGCATGTCGCAAGTGTCGAAGCTACGCCGCCAGTGAGTCCCGCTTTCGGACCGAAAGCTTTCTGCGAGGCTTCGTAAGCTTTGCGCGCGTTCGCCTCTCCTTCGGCAAACTGGCCTGAGCGGCACATCGCCTGTGACGCGTCCGACAAGGTTGCAATTGCAAAGAACGAGAGCGGGCCCTGCTTCTTTACCGCGAGATCATGGATGGCCATATCGTCGCGAATGGCGTCGCTCCACATTCCCAAGGCGCCTTCCGACTGCGCACGCGTGGTCAACAATTGCATGGTAAGTTCGTGGTCCGGGCCGAGGTGCAGCACAAAAGCGGGATAAATCGCGTTGGCCTCTTTGACCGCGTCCGCATGTTTGTTTTGGATCATGTAGGCTTGCGCCAGATTCAAGCGCACCCGCAGCACGTTAGGACTCTCCGGCCCGGTTACGCGAGTGAACGCGAAAATCAGATCGCGAAACGTCTGCTCGGCTTTTGCGCCTTCGCCCAGGCGTATATAGGAGAATCCAAGCCGCTGTTTGAAGGTGAGACGCGCGCTCTCGTCGAACATGGGAAGCAATTCGGCCTTTTCCACTGCCGATTGGAAGTTCTCGGCTGCCCCTTTGGCGTTGTTGTCGATCAGCGCGATCATGCCGCGGACCGAAGCCAGCCAGACGGGAACGTCCGATCGCGGCTTGGGCAGTTTCGCGATCAGCGCTTCCTGGTCAGCCAATATGGATTTGGCCAACGGCAACGAGCCCTTTTCATAGCTTCGCGCTTCCGCCGTGGCGCGCTGCAGTTGGACGATGATGGCATCCTGCGAGAGATCGCCATCCACCTGCCGGAACAAGGCAGCCGCATGGTCGTACTCCGCGCGGGCGTTGGTGTAGTCGGTGCGATCGTCGAGCGCGCGGGCTATGGTCTGGTGCAGGCGGGCAGCAATCAGTTGTTCATCCTTAAACTGCCGATCAATGGCGGGAGAGGCCTCTTTAATAGCGTCCGTCAAAGATTCGCTGGCCTTTCCGCTTAAGAAGGGATTGCTCCGGCCAAGCAGATCATCTTCGAGAAACTGATTGATCGACCTGGCGATGGCAGTTTGGCGGCTGGCATAATCGCGTTCGCGCGCCGCTCTTCTATATAGGAAGAAGCTCACTCCCAGCCCGAGCGCCAATGCCACGACAGCGAGCGCCACCCACGGCCTGCGCGCGCGGGCCTCGGCCAACTTCCGCTCGGCGAGTTGGGCGCGGAGTTTCGCGGCTTCGAGTTCATCGCGGCGAGTGCGACGTGCATCGAGTGTCGTCAGCCGCTCGGCAAGTTCGGCTGCGCTGCCCAACCTTTTTGCAGGATCTCCGGATGCCGCCTGTGCGATGTCTTCGCGCAGCAGCGGGTCTTGTATTTCGGATTCCCAACCCGGCGCGAGCGGTTTGCGGAAATCTCCGATCACCAACTGATAAAGCAGCACTCCCAGCGCATACACATCGGATGAGGCGCTTGGCGATTGCCCCGCCAGTACTTCGGGCGCCATATACATCAAGGTGCCGGTAAGAGAGGCAGCTTCGGGTGAGACAGTCTGCGTAAATCCGAGATTCGTGATGCCTAAAGCTTGCAGCCGCGAAGGATCAAATAACGATGCGCTGCCAAAGTCCGCGACCTTGATTTGCCACCTTGCACTAGAAGCCGCGGGCACCACCAGGATGTTGGCCGGCTTTAGGTCCTTGTGCAGAACGCCGATTCCGTGCGCGGCGGCAACGGCGTTGGCGATGTCAATCAACAATTGCAACCGGAGCTGCAACGGCACCTTCTGTAATCCGCCTCGCGCCTCCGCCCACTCCGCCAGGTTTGGCCCGGCATACTCGCTCTCCAGGAAAAAGGGTGCACTGTCGAAGTTCCATTCAAGGATCCTGACGAACTCCGGCCGCTCGCCCAGCGACTCCCGCAAGAACCGAGAAACGGTAATCTCGCGTTTTAGCCCCTTGAGTCGAATGCCATCCGACGCAAACTTGAATACGCGCTCTTCCCGTGTCTTCGGATTCTCGGCAATCCAAACTTCGCTCGAACCAGACCGCTCCAAGGCCCGGAGCAAACGCCACTGTTCCCTTCCCGGAACGGAATCGCCGTCCTTGAATCCGAGTTCCGGGCCGGCAGGCGCAGCCACGGATTTGCAATAGACTGGGACCGCCAGCCGGTAGCCAATACGCGGCACGGTCACTACCGCCGGGTGCTCCTCATCCCCCATGGCCTTGCGCAACTTTGAGACGGCTGTCGCAAGCGAACCATCCACGACCATCACGTCAGGCCAGACTGCTTCCAGCAGTTCTTCTTTGGTGACGACCTCACCGGCGTGCAACAAAAGTTGTAGGAGAATTTCGAGCGGCTTCGATTCGAGCTCTACCGGCTTACCTTTAGCGCGCAATTCGCGCCGCAGTTCGTCAAATTCGTAGTCGGAAAAACGCCACACACGGCCAGAAGTTTCTTCAACCTCACCCAAAGTCCCCTTGAAATTCATAGATCTAGCCCGCCTTTAGAGTTCTTTAGAACTCCGTCAGGACACGTACAAGCAGTTCGGTGCAGGATGGCGCGCATAGAGCCTGCAGCGATTGAGCAAACATTCTGCCACAAGGCGCAGGCCGGGAACAGAGAAAGCTCAACTATGGCCACATTGGGGAATTTCGGTGGAGTCGGAAACGGGAAGGAACCTGATCGAGGGGGCTCGGGTGTCTCGCTGGTGCAGCAGGCAGCAGCATGGCCGTCTCTCCCAAGTCAGAGTCGGCAAGGAGGAAAGATGATCAAGCGCGGCAAGGTGTTACGCGATGGAAGCGCCGGGCTGGGACTGCTTGCGGTTGACGGTCAGCATTATCAGTTTTCGATGGAAGGCGTCTGGCGTTCGAATGTCCCACCAACCGCGGGTATGACGGTGGACGTGGAATTCAATTCGGATACCGCAATCGTTGGGATCACTCAGGTCGCAGATTCACAGATCGCAAAAGAACAGGCAGAGGCCGTGGTCAAGATTGCCCGGGAAAAAGGCAGCGTGGTGGTCTCGGCTGCTGTGACCAGATTCGGGCTGCCGCTGCTCATCGCGACTGGATTGATGCTGCTTTCCTGGCTCTTTTTGGGCGCAGTCTCCGTGCAGTCCCTTTTTGGGAAGCTCAGCTTCACATTTTGGCAGGTCCTGGGCTTCCTCAACGCGGACAGCCCCTGGGAGGCAGTGTTGTCAGGTCGCGGCGGTGCGAGTGCCGGATTCTACGGATTTCTCGCGCTGCTCTCATTAGCAGGCCCGTACCTTCCGCATTTCTGGAAAGACAAGCGCGCCGGACTCGCAGGTGTTTTACCGCTGGCGTTCATGCTGGCAGTCGGAATCATGCTGCGGAGCAGCGTGCATACAGCGATGGGCGGAACGCTGGATGGCCCGCTCGGCGACATGCAGCGACAGGCCCAGCAGGAAATGATGAGCGCCGTCTCGCTAGGGTTGGGGACTTATCTTTCGCTGCTGGTGAGTTTGTATCTGGCGGCGATGGGGGCAAAGCAATTCTTGCTGGCTCGGGCCAGTGAGACTCCGGTCGAGGCGGCTGCGTAGGAATTACCGTGGCGTTCCGGCGCCGCCAGCAAGACGTAGCAAGCTACGTCTCTACAGAAAGATTTCACATTTGGAGGATTGAAATGCGTCACTTTAATTTGCGTCTCTTTGCGTCCTTCGCAGTAATGACTCTCGCCGTTACCTTCAGCAACATCGCCGTTGCACAATTACCAGGAACCGCTTCGGCACAGCCAAATACTGCCGATCCTCAGACGGCTGCCGCCCAAGCACCGGCAGCTCCGCCGCCAATCTGCGGCAACACGGCCTTCTGCTATGAGACCAACGACTTTGCGGCAACCATCACCAGCTTCCGCATCACGACGGACGCGTACAAGCGGCAAATTCTGGATCTCAGTGTGCGATTCCAGAACAAGACCAATCAGCAGCTCGTGCTCGGATACGTAAATGGATCTGGAAGTGCCAGCGACGATCGCGGCAATCGACTCGCTCCTTACGGCCCCAATGCCTATCGCGGCCTGGGTCTGGTCGCCGGAGCTAGCTTCGATCCGAAGTTCGTGGTGCGTCCCGCCGGCTTCGGCGACGCGCAATTTGAGTTCTTCCCCCAAGGATGGCCGCAGGTTGTCGGCTTCACTTATACGCTCGACCTCAGCATCGCTGAGATCAACACGTTCGAGGGAAATCAGCACACGCTGGGCGAAGAGTTCCCACTGCACTTTCAGGGACTGAGAAACGGATCGGCGTCAGTTTCTCCCGGCTTCTCTCCCGCCGCCGCTTTCGGTCAAGCTTCCGCGTACGCACAAGGTGGAATGGGAAACGCCATCTCTAATCCGTGCGCAGCTGCTGGAAATGCCGGGGGCCAGGTAGCTTCCACAGTTTCTAATGCAGCAACCACGATCTCTAGCATCGGATCGCTGTTCAAGAAAAAGAAGAATGCCCAGAATGGACAGACAGCGAGCATTCCAGGATGCGATCCGAATAACATACCCGCCATCACGACGCCGGCTGCACCCATGAATGCTGCCATTCCTGGCGCGACCGCGGCGGTCCAGCAGGCGGTGACCAAAAATGCCGTGCAATCGGCCCCCGCCATAAATCCCCTGAACCCGCTCGCGACCACTCCCACGCAGCCTGTGGTGAACGCAGCTCAGACTTCCACGGTGAAGCCTGCAACTGTGGCCAACGCCCAGGCTGCAGGAATGACCCATGCCGCAGCGACGAGCACAGCTGCTAAACCTGCTGTCGCCGCGGCAAAACCTGCGACCGCCGCCAAGCCTGCTCCGGCAAAACCAGCAAAACCGCAGACTCAGAAGCAACCGAACGCGGTCGCGAACACGAATTAGACGAAGACTGGCCCTTCCCTTGAGGGGCGGTCGTTCTGCCCAGGAACGAATGACTTGCAGTGCGATTTGGAGGATGCCGATGTACAACCGCCAACACTTTTCGAGCGACGGTCTCTCGCGCCACGAACCGTCTGCGATTGGGGGATTCATGCGCCGCTTCAATGCACGTATTGTGCTGTCGTCTGCCTGCCTGACAATAGCTGGACTCTGCCTCACTGTCAGCGCTCAAACCAAGAAGCCGAGCGTCTGGGACAAGATCAAACAAGCTGCGCAACAAGGACAGCAGCAGGGACAACAGCAGCCGCAACAGCCTGGGCAACCACAGCAGCAGCCTGGGCAGAAGCCACCTAAGCCGGGACAACAAAGCTCGGCTTCTGTGGGCAACGATTCCGGTCCGGTTCATCCGCCTGCCGGAACCAGAATCACGGAAACCATGCTTGCGCCCTTACAGCAGGACGCAACCTTCGAGGTCAGCCCGCATGGGCTGCATGTCGCCACTGTGGAGACTGAAGGCAGCCGTGCGGTTGTGTGGTACGACGGTGTCGAAGGCCCGAAGTTCGATCAGATTCTCGTTCAGGGCAACGGCGATGTCGTCTTCAGTCCTGACGGAAGCCGTTATGATGCCTACTGCGCTCGTGCCGGAAATCAGTATGTCGTCATGGTGGATGGCAAAGAACTGGTGCGCAGCTCGGAATCGAACGATGGCCGGTTTGAAGAGGCGACCTGCAAACTGGGTTTCACTTCCAACAACAAACACGTTTTTTATTTCAGCTACGTAAACTTCGGCAGCTCACGAGACAAGAACTTCAGGCGTTTTGTGTGGGATGGAAAGCCGAGCCCTAACGGCAATGTCGACGAGACCGGAGTTGCTTTCAGCCCGGATGGTGACCACTTCGCGTACGTCCTGACCGTCGGCGACCCCTATCACGGAGATCGCCAGGCGCTGATCATCGATGGGAAACAGGCGCCTTATCTCGCCGGAACTCCGCAGTGGACCGCTGATAGCAAGCACCTGTTCACGCAGGCCTACGTCCGGCTGGGACCGCAACTTGGGATGGGCTACGATCTGCTGTTCGATGGCAAGCCCATCATGCGCGCGTTTCGCATGGAAGTTTTCATTCCGCCGGTTGGAGAGATGTTTTTGTGTTCGGTGAATGCTCCAGCGGGACCGGGCAAATCGGTCAGCTTTCTGACCGTGGGGAATAAGAAGATTCCCGGCAGCGAAGTGGACGGCCTGGCAGGCTCGATCGACAAAGTTGTGTTCAGCCCCGATGGAAGGCATTTTGCCGCGGTCTTTCGTTATCAGAACAATCACTTCCTGATGCTGGATGGCAAGAAGCAGCTCGAGTATCAAACCATCGATAAGGTAGCGTTCACCCCGGATTCATCGAAAGTGGTCTACGTGGCGAATGCGAACGGCAAGACTTTTCTCGTGATTGGCGATCAGGAGTCCGAAGCTCAAATGACTGGTCCGGACTACATTCTGTCTTCCACCGGAAATCGAGTTGCGGCGCTTGTGCGCGATAACAATACCGCAGCCCTGTTGTTGGATGGAAAAACCATTCGCACAAATCTCAGAGGCATGAGCGAGTTCTCGTTTACGCCCGACGGCGCGCATTACGCCTACGTGGCTGTGGACAGCGGCCTGGGACAGAAGCTGGCGATTGATGGCGCGCCGTTGCCGGCATCCAGTTTCGGCGGCACTCCTACGCCGATCGCAACCAAGTATGTCTTCAGTCCTGACAGCAAACACATGGCACACCTCGCCATGCCGCCGACGGTTACCGGCGACTATGAGCGCGGTCTGTTCCTCGATGGCAAGTACATGCCCATCGGTCAAAGCACGACTGCCGGACGCCTCACCTTCACTCCAGACAGCAAGCACTTGATCTGGTTCCAGCAGGTGCCGGGAGCGTATGCGTATCGCGCTTACATCGATGGCAAAGCTGTGGTGCAGGCTGAATTCGCGGGAAACAGGGGTGTGAACGACATGAATCCAGTTCCATGGTTCGAACTCCAGGAGGATGGCACACTGCTGGTTCTCGCGCAAGACGACAACTCTCTCAAGCGGATCAGCATTACGCCTTCTCCAGAGACGAGTCTGGCTACATTGACGGGTGGATCCACCGTCGCAAGCAATTAGTGAAAGCAGTTACTTCGCAGTTGAGGAGTGAAAAATATGAACAAAATCGCAGCAGGATGCTCCGTTGGCCTGATTACATTACTGAGCCTTTCAAGCGTGACATGTACGGCGAGTTCGAACGACGGAATTCAAGGCACCTATTCCGATGGCCCGGGTACGTTAATTCTCGAGTTGAGGTCCGGAGGGAGAGCGGAGATCACAGACCACGGCAACTCTGAACCGTGCACTTACGCCGTCAGCGAAAAGAAACTTAGCCTGGACTGCAAAGGCGATTGGGGCAAAACCGCGTTCGCTATCCACGACGACCAGTCACTCACTGTCGTAGGAAGCGCTTTTCCGATGCCGGCGCTTCGTAAACAGAAGTGAACGCTACAGGGTTCCACCGCATGTCAGACATGACGGGTGTCGCGAAAGGAAATATGAAAAAAGTGAGTTGGTTCAAAGTTCTAAGGCCGCTTGCGGTCACTCTTTTAATCTCCGCCGTCGGCTGCGGTGGCAAAGTGCAAGGCAACCGTCAAGGTGGAGTTCAAGTCGGGTGGAAAGGCCTATGTCTCCACCGGTCCGGTAACCAATACGTGCAGCTATTCAGAGGACGGCAAGAGCGTGACTCTGGTTTGTGAAGGGGACAAGACAGTCTTCATGGTCGAAGATGACGCGCTCAACGGCCCTCCTGGTGGATTTCTGTCGAGACTGACGAAGAAGAAGTAGCGCAAGGTAAACGCCGCGATGGAAAAGCACCAAGTGCGGCGAAAATCGCGTGTCGCGAATTCCGAGACCTTCGCGAGCTTTGCGAATCCTTCGCGAACTTTGCGGTTAAGAACTTTAGAGGTCGTTATGAAAATCAGTCTAGCCGTCGCTTTTGCGCTCGTGATGTCCCCGTTACCAGCCACCTCACAGCAACCGCCTCCACTGCAACTGAACACGCCCTACCACTGTGGCAACAACATCATTGTGGTTGTGAGGCACTGCGAAATGCGAAATGGAACTGAAATGTGCTCACTGGTCAAAGGTCCAGTGAATGGGCCGCTCGGCGATGAGATCTCCATGCCCAAGGCCCAAGCGGCTGCGATTGGACTGATCTGCCCACCGGGTGCCGCCGGCACGGCACAAACTGTCGGCAAGGGAACGTCAAATGGAAAATCGTTTAATCCGCCCTACTTGGCCGAGATGCCTTCCGTTGACCGGGTCCTAGGGGGGATGAAAACGAATGATCCGCATGAAACCGCGCTTCGCCAAGTGTGGGCGTTTTACGAACTGGGAGAGATCATTAAGACCTTATCTGGCGACCGTGAATTTCGCGGCTTGCTGCCCGATGAGCAGAAGATCCTCGGTGAATACCAGGTGGCGCAATACAGAGTTGGCCAGGAAGCTGACAAGGCATTCCCAAATAACCAGCCGAGCGGAGACCTGACCTATCACTTCGTCCGCTGGGATCCGCGCTTCGGCTACAAAGGCATCAACATCTGGCAATTCTTCTCGGAGGGATTACAGCAGCAGTTCGCGCAAATTGTGGGAAAAGACAATGCGCGATATGCAGCCATGCGCGCCGAACAAAAGCGCATCGCAGCTCAGGGAGTGAGTGCCACTCCGTCGAGCGTCCCTGCAGCCCAGCAAGGCATGAGGAATGACGCTGGCTCGGTTGCCGCACGTCGCTGTATCGAATCTGGCCGCAGCGAACTGGAATGTATGGGCGAGGGCTTGAAGGTCGGTGTCAACGATCTGATGGGTGGAGACCTCATCGCGAGTGTCACTGGTCAGACCGCAGCTAAAGGATTGCGCCTGAGCGGCGCCTACTCCACCGCAACCGGAAAGAGCATTCATCTTGCATTCAGCCAGGAAAAGGTCTTTACCGGTTGTGGCGGACTTTCCCCCGTCGGCCTGCCATATGAAGTCTCGCGAACCGGAAATCAGATATTGGTGAAGATTCCAATTTCACCGCAGCCACTCGTAGTCTCGTTCAGGCCTGATGGCACCATTTCAGGCCCTTCGGACGTCGCCGTGACCGGGTTGGTAGTAAAAGGCGGTGGAGGAGGAAGCGGCGGAGCCGTAGCGCCCGGATATCAGGCGCAAACGCATACCGAAACACGCGAGCGGCAAATTGACGCCGCCGAAGCCAGCAACTATGCCGGTACCGATGCTGTTCATCAGAACGGGATGGAATATTCGGTTACTGAGCAAGTGTCCTCGACGACGTACGAACCGATGCCGGCGGCAAATTATCGGCTGCCGCCGATGGAATCTAAGACCGAGCGTTGCACTGTGGGAGTCATGCAGGGCAAGAGCAGCTACGGAACCATGTCAGAGGCTCTGACACAACTGGTGAACCCGTCAGCTAAGAAAGGACCAGAGGTGCCTCCCGGCCTGCGGCTTGCCGGAACCTACGCAGGCCCAAGCGGCCTGCGAATCGAATTCCGCGAGGACTTGGCTACGGTCGAATGCGGCGAGGCCCACGTGGCAGAAGCCTACGTGCTTCAGGATGCGGGCGGACAAATCTCCGTCAAAATCCAGAATGGCGCCACGCCCTTCATGCTGTCTTTGCAATTAAACGGAACTCTGGTTGGGTCAGGCACGATTGACGTGGCCGGGCGAGTGGTGACGGGATCGACCCAGAATGCGCTGACTTACGCGCCGAGAAATGCGCGTTGTGCGATTGGCACGCTGGCGCTCAATTAGGCGGCTTGATTTACTACTGTTGGATCGCCTGCTTCAGGCTTGGTTTGATACCGACCGCCGCGATGCTGGCCGCGTCCCATCCGCCGCCAAGCGCTTTGATCAGCAGAACCGATGTCACCAATCGCTGGCCCTGAATTTGGGTTGCCAGGCGCTCGTTGGTGAGCATCTGCTCCTGGGCAGTGATGACATCCAGATAGTTGACGAGACCGCCGGTGTAACGGGCATTGGATATGTCGAGCGAGCGTTCAGCGTCCGCCACGGCGCGCAGTTGCGATTCAGACGCGGCGTTCAGGGCATTGAGTCCAGCCAGCGCATCCTCAACCTGCTGAAAGGCGGTCAGCACCGCTTCGCGATAATCGGCTACCTGCTCGTCATAGCTGGCTCTCACTTGCTCCAGGCGCGCGCGATTGCGCCCGCCGGCGATCACCGGCTCTAACGCTGACAATCCCAAAGACCACAATGCGCTTGGTCCATTCAGAAGCTTTCCGATATCGGCGCTCTGAAACCCTGCGCCGCCGCTCAGTGACAAGCTTGGATAGAAAGCGGATTTTGCGACACCGATCTGCGCGTTGGCCGAGGCCACCTGCCGTTCCGCGGTGGCAATATCAGGGCGTCTCTGCAGCAGCTCCGACGGCAGTGCTACCGGAACGGCGGGCGGCTGCGCGTTCAAGGCACGAACAGGCGCGGAAAATTCGGGCACTGGCAGACCCTGGATCACCGCTAAGGCATGTTGAAATTGTGCGCGCTGCTGCTGAAGTAACGAGAGTTGCGTGATCGATGAATCAAGCACAGTCTGCTGCTGCGCAACATCCAGGCCAGAAACTGCTCCGCCTTCATGCCGCTTCTGCACGAGATCGAGCCCCTTCTGCTGGTAGTCAATCGACTTTTGCACGACTGCCATTTCAGCGTCCAGCTCGCGCAACTGGAAATAGTCGGCAGCCAACTCAGAGCTGACCAGCAGGCGCACGTTTTCAAGATCAGCAGCAGAAGCTTGCAGAGAGGCATTAACAGCCTGGACGCCATAGCGCACGCGTCCGAACAAATCGATCTCGTAGTTCAGGGTGAACGGAATATTGAAAACATTTTGAGTGACTGCGGTGGGTGTAATGGTCGCGCCGTTCGTCGGCCTGTTCGCTGACAGGCGCTGGCGTTGCGCGCCAAAACCGGCGTCGAGCTCGGGATACAGACCAGCCGAAGTGACGCGGGCAAACGCACGCGCCTCGGCCAGTCGAGCAGTCGCGGCCCGCAGGCTTTGATTGTTCGCCATGGCGCGATCTTCGTACTGGTCGAGTTCGGCGTCGCCGAAAACTTTCCACCAGGCATTTTTGGGAAGCGAATCGAGCGGTGTAGCAGTTTGCCACGGTATCTGCGATTGCCAGCTTTGCGGAGTTGCCACGTCTGGCTTGGTGTACTTGGCATCAGCGGCGAAAGCAGCCACGCAAAGCAGAAGTACACCACCTGTCACGCGGCAGAGCCGACCCGCCTGGGCGGAGGCGAACAAGGCTCGCGTTCCGGACTTCGTCCGGTGATGCACAGGCGGGTCGCCTGTGCTACACGATTCGAGCGTCTTCATGACTTGTCGCCTTGCTTAGTCGCGTGCACCAGCTGTCCTTCTTCGAGAGAATCGCTGGGATTCAGGATTAACGAATCAGAAGCTTCAAGTCCGTTGAGAATCTCTACGTCGGTGCCGTAATCACGGCCGATTACCACGGGCTTAAGGTGAACTTTACCGTCCGAGCCGACCACGGCCGCCCGCGTTCCTTCGGCTCGGAACAGAAGGGCATTCACAGGCACCGAGAACCGCGCAGTCGCCGTCTTTACGTTGAAGTGCACCTGCGCGTATGAACCTGGATAAAGCTTTCCGTCCCGATTGGGAAAATCAATCTCAGTACGTAGCGTGCGGGTAGCCGGATCGATTGCATCTGCCGTGCGCGCCACGTTCCCGCTGAATCGCTGGCCGGGAAGCGACGTTAGCTCGATTTGTGCGGTAACTCCACGATGCACCGAGGCCGCGTAAATCTCCGGCACGTCGATGTACACGCGGATCGGACTGATCTGCGCAATAACAAAAAGTTCCTGGTTACTTCCGCTGTTGCCGGCATTGATCAAGGCGCCTACATCGGTGTTTCGCCGGATAACCGTCCCAGAAAACGGAGCGTAAACGTGTTTGAAGGATTCCAGCTGTTCCAACCTGCGGACGTTGGCCGTCGAAGAGGCTAAGCCTGCCTGGAGCTGCGCATAGTTACTCGTCCTTTCGTCAGTCTCCTGCTGCGCGACGGCGTCCATTTTGCGCAACGACTCCCAGCGGTCAGCGGACGTCTTGGCCAGCGCCAGTTGCGCCTCTGCCTGGATGCGCGCGGCGCGCGCTTGCGCCAGTTCCTGGTCGATTTCCGGAGTCTCAATGTCGGCGAGCAACTCGCCTTTGGTCACTTTGCTGCCGATGTCCTTGTACCAATGCGCAAGGTATCCGTTGGTGCGCGCATAGATGGGTGACTCTGTAAAGGCCTGCAGAGTGGAGGGAAGTACCAGCTCCTGTTGCGGCGGCTCGGTCTTTGGCTGGATCACAATTACGTTCGGGACTGCCAGGGCTTCTGTTTCCTTGGCCAGCGCATCCCGCTCCCCGAGTCGCGACACAATGGTCACTACTGCGGCAATGACCAACACCAGTGCGATCGCCAGCGCGATGTAGCGGGCCGTTTTGCGCGGCCGGGTGCTCAGCCGTTGTGCCCTTGTTTCAGTTTGTGGTTCCAGGACCGCTTGATGATCCATAATCAACTCTCTTATACCCCTTTCAAGCCTGCGACGCCCGCTTCATGCGCCAGCCATGGAAGATGCTGAATACAACGGGGACAAAGAGCAGTGTGGCCACGGTTGCGACTGCCAGCCCACCGATGACCGCCCGTCCTAGAGGAGCGTTCTGCTCGCCGCCCTCGCCAAAGCCGAGCGCCATCGGCACCATGCCGATGATCATCGCCAGGGCCGTCATGATTACCGGCCGCATGCGCGTGTAACCAGCCGCCACCGCCGCTTCAATCGCGGACATCCCTTCGGCCATGCGCTCGCGCGCGAATGAAATCATCAGAATGCTATTTGCAGTGGCAACACCCATGCACATCACGGCGCCGGTCAGCGCCGGAACACTCAGCGTGGTGTGCGTCAGGAACAGAATCCACAAGATGCCAGCCAATGCGCCGGGCAGCGCCGTAATAATGATGAATGGATCAAGCCATGACTGGAAATTGACCACGATGAGCAGGTACACCAAAAGGATCGACATTGCCAGCCCGATCTCGAGGCCGAGATATGAAGATTCCATCGTCTCGACCTGGCCCCGGACATGCATCTGCGTACCGCGAGGCAATTGCTTCTGAAACGACTTCACGATGTCGAATGTGTCATCGGCAACTCCGCCGAGGTCCCGACCGTCCACGCTCGCATATACATCGACCGTGGGGGCGATGTTGTAGTGACTCACCACTGCCGGTGTAACCGAGGGGTTCACCGTGGCTAAATTCGCCAGCACTTGTGGACTGGAAGCTCCCGGCCCATTCACCGGTGTGTTCATCAAAGCCTGCAGCGAGTCGATCCGGTATTGCGGCGACTGCACCGCGACGTTGTATTGCACACCGTTCTTTGGATTAACCCAAAATGTCGGTGAGGTTTGGAAGCTGGAACTGAGCGACACCAGCATGTTTTGCGCGACATCACGCTCCGTCAGGCCAACCTGTTGCGCTCGCACCCGATCCACGTCCAAATGCAAAGTTGGATTGTTCATCAGTTGCTGGACATGAACGTCAACCGCTCCCGGAACATGACGAAGGCGGTTCGCGATCTGCTGTGCAATTACATAGTTCTTGGTGTAACTCTGACCAGACAACTGAACATCGATGGGGGACGGCTGTCCGAAATTGAGGATCTGGCTCACGATGTCCGCCGGCTGAAAGAAGAACTCGACTCCCGGAAACTCCCTTGGCAAATCCTGCCGCAGGCGACGCACGTACTCTTCTGTTGGACGATGGCCAGGCTTCAAGGCCACCAGAATTTCGGCGTCTGAAGTACCGATAGTTCCGCCGTTGCTATAGGAAAGGTTGATTCCGCTGTAGGGCAAACCGATGTTGTCTAAAACCGTATTGATTTCCTGCCGGGGAACGGCTTGCCGAATCTGTTTTTCAACTTCATCCACCATGCGGGCGGTTTCTTCAATCCTTAGTCCTGCTCTGCCGCGAACGTGCAGCCGGAATTGCCCCGCATCAACGTTCGGAAAAAAATCCCGCCCGAGGAAAAACACCAGCCCCCCGGAAAGCGCGCAGAACAACAGAAAACCGGTGACGAAAATGCCGCGGTGGCCCATGATCCCTTCAAGCGTTCCGCGGTAGGAATCGCGCAAGCGCTCAAACCAGCGCTCGAACCCGGCTTGCAATCTTCCGAAGACATTTGTCGGCGCCCGATGCGAATCCTCTTCATGTCCCTTCAAAAGATAGAGGACCATGGTGGGCACAAGCGTCCGAGAGAGTAGATAGGACGCCAACATGGCAAACACCACTGCCTCTGCCATCGGCACGAACAGATACCGGGCCACGCCCGTCAGGAAGAACATCGGTACGAACACGATGCAGATCGAGAGGGTTGAGACGAAAGCCGGCACCGCAATCTGCTGCGCGCCGTCGAGGATCGCCTGCCTCAACTCCTTTTTCATGCCGAGATTTCGCTCAATATTCTCGAGTTCGACCGTCGCGTCATCCACCAGCACTCCCACCGCCAGCGCCAACCCTCCCAAGGTCATGATGTTGAAGGTTTCGCCGAGCGCGCTCAGCAAGATCACCGACGTCAGGATCGAGAGTGGAATCGAAATCGCGATAATCAGAGTGCTGCGCCAATTTCCCAGGAACAGCAGGATCATTGCCGCGGTCAGGCAGGCTGCCGTCAATGCTTCTTTCAGGACTCCCTCGATGGCAGCGCGCACGAACAACGATTGATCGAACAGAGGAGTCAGCTTCACATCTTCCGGCAAGGTCTGCGCAACCTGCGGCAGCATGGCGCGGATATTTTTGACAATATCAATCGTCGAGGCATGGCCGTTTTTCATCACGCTGAGCAGCGTTCCGCGAACGCCGTCCTGCCGCACGATGTTCGTCTGGGGCTGGTATCCGTCACGGACGTGCGCCACATCGCGCATATAGATGGTCGTGCCGTTGACGGTCTTGACTGGGAGGTCATTCAATTCCGCAATCGACTGCGGGCTGGCATTCAACTCCACCTGATTCTCGAGTGCGCCAAACTTCGCCGTTCCAGAAGGCAGAATCAGGTTCTGCGCGCTGATCGCATTCACCACATCGACCGGGGTCAGATGTGTAGCTTGCAGGGCGGCGGTATCCAAATCCACTGAGACCAGCCGGAACTTACCGCCGTAAGGGAACGGTACCGCCGCACCTTCTACTGTGATCAGCTGAGTTCGCACAAAGTTCAGGGCGAAATCGTTCAGTGACTGCTCGGGTTGGGTCTTGCTGTTCATTCCGATCTGCAGGATCGGAACGCTCGACGCCGAGTACTGAATGATTAAAGGCGGCGTCGCGCCGGGCGGCAGAAAACGAAGAGCGGTCTGCGATATCGCGGTTACCTGAGCGAGCGCGGTTTGTATATTCGCAGAAGGGCGGAAGTAAATCTTCACTACCGCCACGCCATTCAGGGACTGCGAATCGATGTGGTCGATGTTGTCAACCAGAGTGGTCAGGGCGCGCTCGGTCTGGCCCACAATTCTGTCCGCCATGTCCTTCGGCGACAACCCCGCATAGTTCCAGACAACGCTGATAACAGGGATGTCAATTTCGGGAAAAATGTCGGTCGGCGTGCGCAGCAGCACCACTGGGGTGAGGATCAGAATCAGCAGCGCCATGACCACGAAGGTGTAGGGACGGCGCAGCGCTAATGCAACAATCCACATTGAGAATCAGCCTAACCTGGAGGTGGGAGCTGGAGAACTTCGCCTTCAGCATCCCCAAAACAAAATAGATGCGATACGCTGCGTATCGGATTTATTTTTGCTACTGTAGCAGGAGATGGGCCGAATTGCGACAATTGCACCGACGAACGGCCGCCCTCCGGGCCGCCCCCGCAGCGAGCGTGCGCGCAAAGCGGTCCTTCGCAGTACGCTGGCTTTGTTGAAGCGCGCCGGTTTCAACGAGCTCAGCATAGAAGCGGTTGCCTCGCATGCCGGCGTGAGCAAGGCCACGATCTATCGTTGGTGGCCTAACAAAGCCGAATTAGTAATTGCGGCTTTCGCTTCCGCGGTAGGAAAAGAGCTGAGTTTCCCTTCCGCTGGTCCGGTCCTTAAATCCATCCATGTCCAGATGCAGCGATGGGCTGTAATTTTTCACAGCCCGCTCGGGCAAATTGTCGCCACTGTCATCGGCGCTGGGCAATCAGAACCAGAAATTCTGGAAGCCTTCCGGGCGCACTGGGTCGAGCCTCGCCGAGTGGAAGCCCGCGCTTTACTGCTCCAGGCGATTAAGAAAGGTGAGCTTCGGTCCGACCTCGATCCGGATACCGCTCTTGATCTGGTTTACGGACCTCTCTACCTTCGCCTGTTGTTGAGGCACGCGCCGCTGGACCAGGAATTTGTCGATCGCGTTTTTGAGATTGGGAGTGCGGCGATCTCTCGCTGACATCGTGAAGAATGGGCCCCTCTGCGCCCTCTGTGGTTATAGGCTCTTCTCACCCAACAAAAAATCTTGACCACAGAGGGCACAGAGTTACATCGAGGAATGCCTCGCGGAACTCAGCTCCACAATCTATCCCACGATCGCTCGTGGTCCCACTCCGGCGTCGGGTCGAAGTAGCCGGTTCCGGGCGAGAGGTGTTGACGCACCACGTCCTCGTTCAAGGTCACGCCGAGACCCGGGCGGTCCGGGACTTCGATCCAGCCGTGATTCACGATCGGCGTCTTCGTATACTCCTGCACCATCGACGACCACCACGAGACATCCAGCGAATGATTTTCAAGCGCCAGAAAATTCTGCGTAGCCGCCGCGCAATGCACATTGGCCATGCAACTGACCGGGGTCCCGGCGAAATGCATTGCCATTGGCACACCGTACTCTTCCGCCATGTCGCCAATCTTGTGCGTCTCAAGAATTCCGCCCGAAGTAGCTAAGTCGGGGTGGATCTTGCTGACCGCATGCTTCTCGCAAAGCACCTTGAACGGTTCTTTCAGATAAATATCTTCACCGGTCAGAATCGGCGTGGGACTCTGCTCAGAAATCTGTTTCAGCAAATCGGTGTATTGCCATGGAATCACGTCTTCCATCCACGAAAGGTTGAATTTTTCGTATGCCTTGCCTAGACGAATGATCGATTTCACGCCGAGGTGGCCAAGGTGGTCCATGGAAAGCGGGATTTCCATGCCCACCGCATCGCGCACCGCAGCCACGTATTCGGAAAGCATGGCGATGCCTTTGTCGGTAACCTCATTGGCGATGAATGGATGCTCGATGTTGTTTTCTTCCCACTGGCTGAGATCTGAAGGAGTCGTCAGCGTTCCCGGAGTGTCCGAAACCATTTCGACTCCCAGATCCATCTTGAGCCAGGTCAGGCCCATAACTTCTTTTCGCTCCTTCATGCGCTGCGCATAGATCTTTGGATCTTTCGACTCCGTGGTGTCGGCATAAATGCGAATCTTGTCACGGAACTTTCCGCCACCGACCATGGCGTACGCCGGAGCGTTGTAGACCTTGCCCGCTATGTCCCACAACGCCATCTCTACCGCACACACACCGCCGCCCTGTCGCGCGTGTCCACCGAATTGCTTGATCTTGCGGAACATTTTGTCGAGTTGTAGCGGATTCTCACCGACGAGGCGGCTCTTCAAAAACAGCGCGTAGGTCGCGCTGGCGCCATCGCGCACTTCCCCGAGACCATACACGCCTTGATTCGTGTCCAGACGAATGATCGGGCACGGGCTCGGTCCCGGCTTCACAACTGTCGCCACGCGCATGTCGGTGATCTTGAGTGTCGACGGACTCGAATTTGTATTGACCGCTTTAGGATAGGCCTCGAGGGGTTCATCCAGCAGCAACCCTCCACCCACAGCCAGCGCTGAAGTTTTCATCCAGTTGCGACGATTGAAGCCATGCGTTTTGCCCATCGCAGTCCCCCTCCATAGACTTTCTTTGTGCACCTCTGTGTTCTCTGTAATTTAAGACTTTCAGAGACGCCCGAACTTTTTCACTGCTTCCTCAATCGACTTCAGCTTCTCGATCCACGCGTACATCGAGTGCTCTTTGAAGTCCATCTCCTGCGCGGTGGCTAGCACATCCGCGGCTTTGGCTCGTGGAACGATGACCACACCGTCAGAATCCGCGACCACAATATCTCCCGGACTCACCTGCACACCATCACAGACCATCGGGATGTTCGCGCCCGCAAAGCGATAATGCCCCACGGACGTCGAAGGCACGGTGCCTAGCGCGAAGACCGGAAACCCGATCTTCTGTAGATAAGCCGTATCACGCACACCGCCATCAATCACAGCGCCAGACAAATTCCGAGCCTGCATTGCAGTTCCCATCAGCCCGCCCATGCCTGCGATGTCGGCTCCGTCCTCAACCACCATCACATAAACAGAATTCGGCCCGCCGGAATCGATCGCCGCCAGCATCCCGCTTAACGCGTTAGGATCTTTGTTCTCTTCTCTTTTGAGCTTCACGGTAAGAGCAAACCCGGCAAACTTCGACGTAAAGATCGGCCGCATGCGATGCGAGAGATAAATCTTCTGACCAGTCAGCTTTTCCATTGCGTCCGACACTGATGCCACCTCAACGTGTCTATAACCTTCAAGCAACGGGGCATCGGAAGTTGGCTCGGCTGACTGAGAAAACGCGGTCGGGGCGAACTTCATTACTTCAACCATGGCCGCCAGTACGATCGGCAACATCCAAAGCAGACGAGTTCGATTTTTCAAATCTCTAGTCATTTCTTCACTCCTGCTGTTTTCAATTCAGGTGCGGTTCCGCTCAATTGCGCCCGGCCTCGTTCCACATCCACGCTGAGCCAGAGCAGTCCACCCAACGCGCAGAGCCCCGCGGCGACAAAGAATGGCATTTGCCAGCCAAAATGCGCGGCGATGATCGGCGTTAGCTGCGCGGTAATCGCCCCGCCGATCTGGTTCCCCATGTTCATTACACCCGATACGGAACCCGCTGACGTTCCCGCAATCTCGGAACTAACCGACCAGAACGAACTCTGCGAAAGATACAACGCACCCGCGCCTCCCGCAAGAAAGATGCTGGCCACTCGCGCATCACCCGCATGGCTTCCCCATGCGAGAAAAACCGTGCACAGCAGCATGGCGACGCATGCGAGCACGCACCTGCCGACGCGCTTGCCGGCCGTCCGAATCAGCCGATCGCTCGTCCAGCCACCCGCAAGCGAACAGATCGCCATCGCGATGAACGGCAGCATGCTGTAGTAGGAACTCGTCTTCAGGTTCAGATG
>JBKPSP010000009.1:0-17877 GCA_046735175.1 Acidobacteriota bacterium | reverse complement strand
GTTCAGCGCCAAGTTCTATTTCTAGTGCCGGTCTGCGTAAATCGGGACGAGCGAAAATGCTTGTCCCGATTTTGCTTTAAAAGGAATTTTCAGGGTTTTCACTCTGGTACCCTCGTGCTGATGTTACGGCTGGCTGTGGTTCTGCTTCTCGGTGCGCCTTCCCTCCTCGGACAGACTGCTGAAGGTTTTCGCCGGCGCGCCATCGAACTGTCCCAGCAGAAGTCCTGGGATGAAGCCATCGCCAGTTATCGCCAAGCGATTGTTCTTGATCCAAAGGATGCGTCCACTCATTACAACCTTGCCCTGGCGCTGAAGTACAAAGGCGATGCGATGCATGCTGTGGAGGAGTTTCAGGCTGCCGTTCGTCTCAATCCAAACTGGGGCGACGCGCATTACGGCTTGGGCACGGCTTTATACGATCTGCATGACTTGCCAGCCGCGCAGAAAGAGCTACGCGCAGCCATCAAATCGCAGCCGGCGAACGCTGCAGCGCGACGCATGTTGGCGCGGATTTATGAAGAGCAAAACGACTTCGCATCCGCCAAGGCGGAGCTGCAACGAGCCTTAGCCTCAAAGCCTTCAGCCGATCTCTATGCCGAGATGGGCGCCACCGAAGGACAGTTGGGAAATCTCTCAGCTGCCGCCGCCGATTTCCGCCATGCTATCCAACTCGATCCCAAACTCACAAACGCGTACACCATGCTTGGCGTGATATTGCGCCGCCAGGACGATCACGCCGGCGCGCTCGCGCAGTTTCGGAAAGCGGTTTCCTTTGGCCCCGGCGATCCCCAGGCCCAATTCAATCTCGGCAAGGAACTGAAGGCGAGCGGCGATCTCGCGGGAGCGATCGCGGCTTTTCAGCATGCCATCGATGCAAAACCCGATTTCGAGGAAGCCCACTACAATTTGGGACTTGCCTTGCGCGCGCAAGGAAACAGCGAAGCCGCTCAGAAAGAACTCAAAGAGATCGCCGGCCTGCGAGAATTTCGTGCGCGCCTGGCGGAAGCGAAAATGCTGACGCTTCAGGGCGTGACTGCATTGAAGGAGCAACGGCTCGATGATGCGCTTGGTTTGTTGCAAAGTGCGGTCGAAAAGGCACCCGAGTTGCCCACCGGATATTACTACCTGGGAGTCGTTTGGAATCGGAAGGGCGATGCAGTTCAGGCCACCAGGTCATTTCAAAAAGCGCTCGATCTGAAGCCCGACTACGCGCAGCCCCATTTAGGCCTGGGATTGCTGTACTGGAGTCAAAATGACCATCTGCATGCGCTCGAGGAGTTCCGGCAGGCAGTCATGTGCGATCCCGACTTGGCCGAGGCGCATTACAACCTAGGATTGGGACTGGCACAATCCGACGCAGTAGATGCCGCGATTCGTGAGTTCAAGGATGCCATCAGCCTTAATCCCGCCTATACCGATGCGCGCATGCAGTTGGGATTGGCGCTCAGCCAGAAAAACGACACGGCGGGTGCGGCGAACGTTTTCAAAGAACTGATCCGGCGTGAGCCGAACTCGGCGGAAGCTCACAACAACCTTGGGCTGGTTGAACTGCAATCGGGAGATCTCGCCGCAGCGCGTGTCGAGTTCGATCAAGCTCTGCGCTTGAGGCCGCAGTATGCAGAGGCGCACTACAATCTCGCCCTGGCATTGCAAAAAGGCGGAAAAGAGTCAGAGTCGAACGCCGAATTCGAGAAGGCTTACGCGATCTCGCCTGAGTTAAGAAACCTGCCGCGTCCCTAGATAACGCCGCGACTAGTTCGACTCCAAGTCAATCCAGGCCACGCCGCCCTTCTGGACTGCCGGCAGCTTATAAATCGTAGTGTCGCCGTCCCGGTCAGCAGTTATTGATTGAGTGGTGCCGAGAAATGGGAGGAAATAACCCTTGCCTTTTCCGCGCACTCTGATCGTAGCGCCGGTCTCAGGTGTTTGAACGGCGTTGACTCCAGGCCGCAGATCGCGAAAATTTGCGAAGAAAACATGCGGCGTCCCGTCGACGCGAGAAATAGAGGTTGCGACCCACGGAGAGGCGCTGACTTGAATGTCAGAGTCCTGCTCTACTGACTTCAAAAAATCATCTTGCGACTTGGGGGAAGCGGCAGCGAAATCCGCTTCCAGCGCAGTCAAATATTTTTTGCCAGGGCAGTCGGAAAACCGAGCGATGTTGGCGCCGGCTGCTAATCCGGTCGCGTCCTGCCCGGTAATGACCAGCTTGTGAGCTGCGGAGAATTCAGAAATCAGTTTCCGTTCGGCATCGTCCAGTACCCGAACGTCGGGAAGCACAAGGGCACGGCCATGAAAGCTCGCGAGCGTCCGCGGCGTCACAATCTGGAAATCCTGGTGCGCCTGCATCAGTAAAATCAGCAGGCCCTGGTAGGAGCGTAAGAACTCGTTGGTGAAATAGTTCCGGGTACTCGGAGAAAAATAGACTCCGATCGGATTCATCGGCTGTCGCGGACGATAAAAAACCTTTTCGTTCTTGCCGATCCATTCGAAGATCTGCCTTCGCGTGGGTGGATCGTTTGATCCCGACATGACGTGTCCGCGCGCGTCCCAGAAGTTGGCCCCTGCCATCACTTGCGACATAGCCAGGTTCTTCATCGGTTCAGGTGGCGCGACTTTCTTGTCGCCGTCCCACGAATAGTTCAGGATCCACGTGGCTTTGCCTTGAGCAAATGCGCGGAAGGAATGCATGCCGACCTGATACTTAAACCAATCGAGCGGCGCTCGACCGGAAGCCATGTGATCGCCATTGCCAAATTCATATTCGTGGGCGATCGCGTCCACGGCTGCGTACATCTGGTAAACGTCGGAACCGACGCGCACCGCTTCCTGCTCGATGCCGGGATAGATTTCGGGAATGATCTTGATCTTCGGATTAACCGACTTCGCATTGCGGTCGATGTCAGCGACGAAATCAGTTAACGCGCGGATGCGGAAATCCACCCACTTGCGAAAGTTCTCATTCGAAAAATCCCCCAGCTTCAGATCGTGGCGGGCATCAAGCCCGGTTTCCTTTTTGAACGCGGCGACTGTGTAATCGTCGAAGCTGGCCCAGGTGTTTTCCCAGCCGTCGAAGTGCGTCATCCAATAGGGAATGTCCACGTAGATGCCGTCAATGCCGGTTCCAGCAATCTGGCGCACGCGTTCCATGTAAATCTTCCGCCACTCGGTCGCGAACGGGCTAATCCAGACATCTTCGTCACCTTTTTGGATCCAGAACGCTGTGCCTCCTCCGAACAGCGCCGGCTCACCGGTGATCTTCTTCTGAAGCCAGTCGGGATGGTCTTTCGCCATGGTGTGCGGGGTCTTGTCCGCATTTGCCGTGATGCACTCCGTGCCGGCGATATACACGAATGCATAGTTGCCGGCGCGATGCGCGCGTTCGGCCACATCGTGAATTGCTTTCAGCTTTTCCGTGGGATCGAGAAAGCTCTCGTAGCGGCCGGGGATGTCGTTATCGACCTCGATGCCGAAAACATGGTCGGCAGTCGCGTTAGCGACGATCTTCTCGGGATTCTCGCGGTTGAGTGAGTAGGCCGCGATCCGGACGTAGTTCGCCCAGTCCTGCTGGTGCGCAGTCTCAGGAGGAGTGCCAGCGCACGAGAGACACACCGCGAAAACAACTGCCGCTTTGGCCAGGGTTCGCGCCATCGATTTTAGAACTGGAAGCGTGCTCCAAACTGCATTCTCCGGAAATTGTTGACAGTGCCGGTTACTTGCCCAAAACCGTCTTCGCCGAATGCCGTATCCGGGATCGCGAAGCGTTGATGATTAAACGCGTTGAACATCTCAGCTCGGACCTGGAGTATCTTGCCCTCACGGATCGTGAAGTCCTTGCTCAGCGACGCGTCCAAGTTGCGGACGCCATCGGCGCGCAAATTGGAGAAGTAGCGAGGCGCATTGCCGAGAATATTGTCTCCGGGATCGGCAAAACAGCTATCGTTAAGCATGGGTGCGGTGGTCTTTGCGGCCTCGTGGTATCCGATGCCAGTCGAAAGCTGGGAGCAGACCACATTGGGTCGCTGATTGCCGTCAGCCAGGCGGGCAGTGTCGCCACTCATGTAGATGCTGAGCGGCTGTCCCGATTGCAGAGTGACCACGCCATTAAGCGACCATCCACCGACTACTGCATCCAGCACGGGATTCATGGCGCGCCCGATCAGGCGGTCCTTGCCAACTGGAACGTCGACAATAATCGCGGCAGTCAAGCGATGAGGTGTGTCATTGGCGCTGATCGAGTGCTCGGCCTTAAGGTTGTCAAGCACCTGCGGACTATCCAGCCAGAGATTGCCTACCCAGGCGTTGCGCCCAGCCGCGGAGTCGTCGGTAGCTTTGGAGAAGGTATAGTTTCCCTCGAAGCTGATGTAATGGCTGGCACGCTTCTGAAAGCGAATTTGCAGGGAGTGATACCAGGAATTGGCATTAAAGGTCGGCAGTCCCTCAAAACCACCGTCAAATTGCGGGTAGGGCTCTAGCAGCAACTGTTGTGGGATAGTGTCATCAATATAGCGGGAGTCAGCCACGTCAGCGGGGTTGAAAATCGGACTCGCCGGGCACCACGGCCCATTCACCGCCGCCCCCGAAACGAAAAAGCACTGGAATGGATTCGGAACGTCTGTGTTGAGGTAGTTCGTAACTTGGTTGTTGTTTGGATCATGCGTGGGGTTCAATGCCGCAACGAGCTGGTTGCGAATCGAGGACGGCAGGAAGTTCCGATTGCGAGTGGAGATGCCGCCGGCACCAGCCCACGGCAAATGCGTGCTGCGGTTGGCCGAGTAGTCGACGCCAATTACGATTTGTCCCGGAAACATATGCTGAATCCCGAGGTTCCATTGGTAGATCTCGGCATTCCTCACCGTCACGGTGTCCAAGTCGCTGGAGTTTCCGAATCCCCATTGCGCGAGTGCGCCATATGTGGTTCCTTGCGGTGGTGCCAGGCCACCGGGGAAGGGGCTCGTACAAGTTGGCTGAGTAGGGGAAGGTCCAAGGCAAGCAAACTGGTGTTGGAAATTGTCTTTCGTGAAGAACATGTTTGCCGTTTTGGCGAACGCAGGGCCGGCGTACTGGAAATTGGTGGCGACGTTCATGCCATAAAACACTCCCGCGCCGCCCCGCACAACGGTATTCGTAGCTAATTGATAGGCAAAGCCCAAGCGCGGAGCCCAGTTGTTTCTGTCGACCGGGGAATTGCGATGGCCGGAGGTTGGAAAGACGCTCGTACCTCTTATTTCGCCTATTTGGCCGAAGTCAAGCTGAGGGTTGCTCGGGTCTTGATTCCTGTCAAATGGGATATTAATACCCGTATCTCCGGTAAAGTTGTTGAACTGGAGCCGGTCGAATCGCTCAGTGTATGGAGTGCTCCATTCGTACCGCAACCCGAAGTTGAGCGTCAGCTTGGGTGTGGCCTTCCAGTCGTCCTGCACAAAGAAAGCGGTTTCTTTCGACTTATCAGCCACTGCGGGAACTAGATGGATTGACGCGTCATGAGGGTAGCCGAGCAGGATCGTCGCAAATGGATTTCCTTCGCCCGAATCGCCCAAACCATTATTCGGCTGAGAAGTGGTTACATCACGCGAGAAGTTGAAGATGCCGGTAGGATTGTCCGGTTGCCAAAAATTGTTGAAGAAAACGCGCTGCTCGCCTCCGAACTTTATGGCATGCGCTCCTTTTACCCATTGCAGAGCAGATGAATAAGTATAAAGAGTATGAGCGAAGTGGGTGTCAACGCAGCATTGAGTAAATGCCGAGAGAAAAGGGTCGTCGACGCCAACCGTAATCATGCGGTCGAGTCCGTTGGCCGCAAGGTCGGGGCTGAGTCCTACAGAACTGAGCGTGGGATAATTCTTGGTCATTCCCAGCTGGTATGCGCGATCCACGCTGAACCGGCTGGTCAGCAACTTCGTCGGGGCGATTGCCCAGTTGTACTCCGCGCCCCCATTCTGGACCGTCGTTATACCGCTAACCCCATCGCCCTGATCGCTGCCGATGATAGTTGGCGTGTCTGACTCGTCATGCTCGCGGCTATAGCGGCCGTTGATTTTATGATTGCTGTTGAATTGATGGTCCAATTTGACGTCGAATTGCCAGCCGGGATTGGTACTGACAACGATCTGGCGCCAGTTTGGATCAGGGAATACGGCACCCTGGATGTTGGGCAATGGATAGAGATTCAGAATCGCCTGTCCAATGGGATCGATTTCGCTAGCCGGAATAACATCGTTAGGAAAGTGCGCGTGCGGACATGGAGCACCGCCCTGGTTTCCTGGACACGGATCAAAGATTCCTCCTGGATTGGCCGGGTCGTTCGTGAAAATTCCCTGGCGCTCTAGATCTGTGGGAACAATTCCCTCAAGAGAAGTCGGATTCTGCCGACGAACTTTCTCCATATCCACAAAAAAGAAGGTCTTGTCCTTCTTGATGGGTCCGCCTAGAGAGAATCCGTATTGATCACGGACGTGGTCCGGTTTTTCACCGCTGTTGAAGAAGTCTCGGGCATCTGTAGCGGACCTCTGTCCGTACCACCAACCGCTGCCGTGGAAGGCGTTTCCTCCCTGCTTAAGCACCATGTTGACGATGGTGCCGCCGTTGTTGCCGAACTCAGCCGAGAAGCTATTGTTCTGCACTTTGAATTCCTGCATGATTTCGACGGAAGGTTCGTAATAAACGCCCGAGTTACCGCCTTCGCCTTGTTCGGGTGAGCTGAGGGGAGCCCCGTCCAGGCGAATCTCAGCAGTGGCGTTGCGCTGGCCATTAGAGACGTAGTTTGTACCCGCCGGATAGTCATCGTTGATACCGACCCCTGACGTCTCGGTCACTCCACCGGCCAAGAACACCAACCCAAATACATTTCGGCTGTAAAGCGGTATGTCGCGTACGTACTCGTTCGTGACATCCGTGCCAAGGCTCGCACTCTCGGTGTCGAGCAGCGGCGGTGCCGTAGTAACTTCGACAGTGGTTATCACACCACCCGGCGCGAGACCGAAATTGATCGTCGTCTGCTGAGCCACTTGCAGAACGATGTCCTTCTTTTCCTGCGCGCGGAATCCCGCGGCTTCCGCTTTAATAACGTAAGTGTCTGGGCGCAGTCCCGGCAGCAGATACAAGCCGTTGGAATCGGTCTTTGATACCGTGCTGATGTTGGTAGCCACATTGGTGATCGTGACCGTCGCATTCTGGATGATCGCGCCCGTCTGGTCGGTAACGGTTCCGCGGATTTGCGCCGTATAGCTAGCCTGCGCCAACACATAATTGGGGAGCAGCAGGGCAGCGGCGAGCAGAACGGGAGAGAAAACGCGCTTCAATTGCGAGATGCTCATGGGGAGCTCCTTAACGCCGCACCTTAACTCTACTTTCGGATTCTTTCGTTTGTATACTTTTAGTTGCGTTCAATCCGCGTTGTCAAGCACAAATTTGACGTATTGAAAAGCAAAACACACCCGCAGCCTGCCTTTCTCGCCAATTCTGGACAAACGAAACCCGAAACTATAAAAGGAATATCGAACCTTAGACCAAAGTTCTTCAGTCGCCTGCCTATGCTCAACGAGGAACGCCGCCGCGCTATTTTGGAGTCTGTCAACCGGGACGGCCGTGCTCTGGTCGGCGAACTCGCGCGACAGTTCGATACCTCCGAGGTCACCATCCGTAAGGACCTCGAAATTCTCCACGCCAGCGGACTGCTACATCGCACGCACGGCGGCGCGTTGCCATCGCGCGAGACGGCGCTTTCCGATCCCACGCTGCGGGAGAAAGAACGGCTGCATCGCAAGGAGAAAAATCGGATCGCGCAAGCGGCAGCTGCCATGACGCGTGAGGGCCAGGTGGTAGTGCTGGATTCTGGCTCGACCACTGCCGCGATCGCTCGAGCTCTACGCCAGTTTCACAATCTGACCGTGATAACGAATTCCGTCACGATTGCCGCCGAATTGGCTGGCACGGACGTAGAGGTAATTCTTACCGGCGGCACTTTGCGCAAAAATTCCTTTTCTCTGGTGGGACCGATTGCCGAAGATACGCTGCGCCGGCTGAACGCCGATATTTTGTTCCTCGGGGTGGATGGTCTCGATGTCCGCTACGGCTTGAGCACGCCAAACCTTCTCGAGGCGAAGGTCAATCGCATCATGGTAGAGGTTTCAAAGAAGGTTGTTGCGGTTTGCGATGCCAGCAAGTTCGGGCGGCGCAGCCTTTCACTCATCGTGCCGCCTACAGCCGTGCATCACGTGGTCACCGATCGCTCAGCCCCTAAAGCGGACTTGCGGAAGCTGCAAAGGATGGGCATTGAGTTGACGCTGGTCTAGCGCTTAGCTCTCGATGGCCTCTATTTGCTGACTTCCAACAGTAAGTGGTCCTTGAACTCCGTTGAAAGCTCCGGTGCCTTGGACCCATCGGCAGTGATCGTTCCGAGGTCCTTCCCGTCGTCATAGTTCAGAACGTGGTAAGTCCCACTCGAAAGTCCGCGCAACTCAACTTTGCCCTTCCACCCCTTCGATGGATCAGCCGCGAAGAACGCGTAGTACATCTTTCCGTCTTTCGCTATAGCGTACCCTTCCGGCGTGTCATAGCCGTAAATGTAGAGGTTGCGAAATGTGCCTTTCGAAAGCATCTTGTCGTTGTAAATTCCGATCCACTTCTTCCAACGCTGATCTTTCTCCGGAGTCAAAGCCACGCGCTTGAACTTCGGGTCAGAAGTGGGCATGACAAATTTTGTTCCCACGACCCCGCCGGTTCCAATTGTGGATGCGAAATCTCCGCCATGCTCATCCCAGGAATTCCCGGCCCGCGTCATCTCCGAGAGTTCCACGTGGTCGCCATAGACGGCAGATTCCGGTCCGAGCAGAGCTTTGTACATTTTGATTCGTCGCCGAACCTGCACGGCTCCCACTGGATCGGCCGTGACCGCCTGATCGATAAACGGCAGCCACGCCAATGACGGCGGAGTTCCGCAAGGGCACGCTTGCGTCACACTCTCCGGCTTGATCGCGCGCGTGGTCTGAAAAATTGTCTTGTAGACCTCGCCCATCGCATTGATCGAATCCTGCGGCGATTTGTGATGATGCGCCGGGTTGTAGCAGGCGGGAACGGTATAGATATTGTCGAGCTTGCTGCCGTCGAAGTCCCAGTCGCGAATAAACTTTTCCGTTAACTGTTTGAAGTAGGCCTGCACCTCAGGAAGCGCGGGATCGAGCACGGCCAGATCGCGCGTCATTCGCGCATGCTTGCCTTCTTTGTCGAGAATCAGCCAGTCAGGATGCTCCTGCACAACCTTTGAAACGATGTATTTGTGCGACTCCCACCGACCCTGGCCATCTTCGACCCCCAGCGGCAGCCACCAGAGTTGGACCAGTTCGCCCTGTTTATGAAAGTCGGCGACCATCTTCTTGATCGAGTCACCGGGAAACGTCTCCGCGCGCGGATTCCAGTCGCCGTAAGTATCAAACCAGCGGTCATCGAGCGTCGCCCATTTGATTCCGAATTCCTTCAGCTTCGGAATTGTTCCCACCATCTGCGCGGGCGTGACATTGAATTCGTATCCCCACCCGCACCAACTCACGTTGTAGGCCTCGTTTGAGGGCTTCGGAAGAGTCCATCCTTCCTTCCTCAAAATCGACGACCACGTGCTCAGCGGTTCGTAGTAGTCGCCTGAATAAACCGCTAAGAATGTGCGCGGTGTGGAGTAGCTTTCGCCTGGCTTCAGGGTCGTGTTTGCAGGAATGTCCACCGACGTGGCGATGAGGCCGTCCTTTTCTACTTTGACGGGCAGAGAAAGGGTGAGTGGCAGAGTCTCCACATGGCCAATCGCTTCGCCAACAGAAGCAGTCCAGAACGCGACAACTGGAATGCCGCCGCCATAGCCACCCTTGTTGCTCGCGCCCATGACGTTCTCTTGGGAAAACCCTTTGGCCAGCTTGACGACATCGTTCTTGCCCCAGTCTTCACTCGATCCGTGGAAGGACCACATGTCGTAAGCAGAATTTTTGTTCTCTGACTTCGCGCTGAGTTGATGCGGTTGCGCGACGACACGCTCGACTTGCGCGTCCGAACTCCCGCTGTTCTTGAATTGCAGTTCGCTGAGCAGCACGCCAGGGAAGTCGTCGTAGGCCTCGAGTGTCAGCGTTTCCTGAAGGTCACCGCTTGACGCATGGCCGGGGATCTCGATGCGCTTGCCTCGCCCCAACTTTCCTTGCGACTCGGAGGTATGAGCCTGCGAAAGATCAAGCGTGAAGCTGGTCTTCTTGCCGCCCGAGACAACATAGCTGCCGTCGTTGTCGGCTGAATTCTCCAATGTCAGCTTCGTTCCATTCGCTAGCAGCGATCCAGAAATATGGCCGGATGGAAGTACCTCAAATTCTGCTGCTGAAGTGCGCACCAGCAACGGCCCGTTCTGGTTGACGGTGACTTGAATATTCGACGGTTGTACTGCCAACGGCTGCTTCTCGTTATCTCGCGAGCAATAGGCGCAAACAAAGATGCAGAAGAGGGTGAAGGCCAACACTAAGATTTGATTTCGCTTCATGGAGCACCGCCTGTGCGTCATACGTTCGCGCTTCGAGCGCTAGGTAGACGCAAGGTGGCTCAGTATATACGAAATTAAACATAAGCGTCCGGAACGAATCGAAGCTTGCTCCTGCAGACGCCTTGACGACGTTTTCTACGATGAATCAATCGCGATCAGACGCTAATGGACAGTTCAAGGGAATGCGGCCAAAGGACGCGAGGTGGAACGGAAGCTACGAGGTTTACCTTAGCGCCGCGTAAGTGTTCTGAAGAAATTTCTTGACAAGAGATATCGAGAAGCTCCAAGTTTAAAACGTTTCAATATTGGACGATTCTTCTCCTCAGTTCGTCCAATTACCTTTCACTTACCCCGGGGGTTTGGTATGAAGTTGTGTGTCCGTCTCACCTTGTGTTTCTTTTTTTTCATTGCCATTTTGCTCGTTCCATCTGTGTTTGCCCAGACTTTTACGGCGTCCATCGCCGGCACGATTACCGATCCTAGCGGAAGTGCGGTGGCGGGGGCGAAGGTCCACCTGCGAAACATGGGAACCAACGACACGCGAGATGTGACCTCGAACTCCACCGGAGCGTACAAGTTCGACAACTTATTGCCGGCAACTTACGAAATTACTGCCGAGGTCTCGGGCTTCAAGAAGTACGTTCAAAGCAATATGATCTTGCGGGCCAGCACTGCCGCGACGGTCAACGTTCGTTTGACAGTTGGAGGGACCGAGCAAACGATACAGGTGACAAGCGAGGCGGTGCTACTGGACACTGAGTCTGCGACCAATTTGGTCACAATGGACGATCATCTCATTCAGGCACTCCCCAACAACTACCGTAACCCTCTGAACCTTGTATTCGCACTCGCCGGCACTACTGAAGCCCAAGCCGGTCTGACATCACGCTCTGCGAGCTTTGATCAGATGGGTAGCATGGTTGGCCTGAATGGCGGTCGCACGGGGAATGAGCAAGTCTTGATCGACGGCGCGCCTTCCACCGCGGTCGATTGGGGTGGGCTGTTGGTCGCTCCGGTAAACGATTCCGTACAGGAGCAACAGGTCATCCAAAATGTGTACGACTCTCAGTATGAACGGTCAGGTGCTGGTGTCATCACTCTGATTACGAAAAGCGGCAGCAATTCCTTCCACGGCGGTGTTTATGATTACATGCGGAACTCGGCCCTCGATGCAACCTCCTGGTCGGACAATCGGAACGGTGGTTCCAAGGCTTTGTTCCATCGCAATCAGTTTGGGGCATATCTAAGCGGGCCAATCTCTAAAAGCCATCACTTGTATTTTTATGGCGCCTACGAGGGCCTGCGGCAACCCGAAACTGATTCCACCCTCACTACAGTCCCGACCGCGGCGGAACGCAGCGGCGATTTCTCGCAAACCCTCAACCCCGATGGTTCGCTGCAGCTCATCTACAACCCGTTCTCAACCCATCCGGATGGCAACGGCGGTTGGACTCGAGACCCATTTCCGGGCAACGTAATTCCCTCTAATCTGATCGACCCTGTTGGGCAGGCAATAGCTAACCTTTACCCGCTGCCGAACCGCCCAAATGAGGGCCTGGAGGATCACAATAATTATTTCGCCCAAGCTCCCGGCAGAACTGATAACGATAAGTTCGATTGGCGCATCGATTGGGGGCAGAGCGCGAAAAACAGAGTCTTCGTCCGCATGTCGGACCGTGTTCGGCAGAACAATATACCTCCTTGTTTTTTCTGTAATGGCGCCGACACCCTCTCAAATAACAAGGATTACGGCTATCAACTTGTGCTGAATGATACCTATACGCCAAGTTCTACATGGGTGATCGATGGTTATGCGGCTTACGGGCGGTGGTGGGAAGGACAGACTCAGGTAGGCTTAGGTAAGCAAAATTTAAGCGCTATCGGTCTCTCCCCTTCTTTTTCCCCCCAATTAAACGGGCTACCACTCGTACATGCCGAACTCTATTCGAGCCAGGGAACCGACTACTCGACTTTTGACCGTTATATCCGCAGTAACGTGACGTGGATCGGAAACGTCACCAAGCAGTTAAAGCGGCACAGCTTGAAATTCGGCGCCAACTACGACATCGCTTTTATGAATCTCCGTTCAGACCGCCCGGTCACGTTTGACTTCGGCAGAAGTTTCACGTCGTGCGAGCCGGTACCTGGTGGTTGCCAGGCCAAACTTAGCGCAAGTAACTTCACAACAGGCAATGCGATCGCCTCCATGGTTCTGGGAACCGGCGGCGGCAGTTCACAGATTGTGATGGATCCAGCGATGAGTTTGCATACGATTGGCCTCTATTTCCAAGATCAGTGGCGCGCCACCGATCGGCTTACTGTCACAGCGGGATTACGATACGAAAACCAGAGGCCGGCTACAGAACGTTTCAATCGATTGACCTATTTTGATCCTAATGCGGTCAACCCGATCAGCACAGCCCTCGCATCAACAATTCACGGAGCATTCGAGTACGCCAATGATAAGAACCGTTATGCTTGGGGACCGGACAATCGCAACTTTGCGCCTCGTCTTGGGATTGCATATAAAGTAACCGAAAAGCTGGTTGCGCGAGTGGGTGCAGGTCTCTTTTACGCTCCGGCTTCAGCAATGGTCAGCTTTGATTCTCCAGGACAATTCTTAGGATTCAGTTCCACAACTACCTGGATTGGTAGTCAGAATAGCCAAGGCTTCGTTCCTACAAATCTCGTTAGCAATCCCTTCCCAAATGGCTTGGTTCAGCCCGTTGGGAACGCACAGGACGGACTGGTTCAGGTCGGCGACGGGTCCTTCCAGATTTGGCCCAAGGGACGACATCGAGTCGGCTATACCGAGCAGTGGAGCGCAGACCTGCAATACCAACTTGGAAGTCACTCAGTGATACAGGCCGGCTACACGGGCACACGCGGACGCCATCTGATGTATGGAAACCCCGATCTCAATGCTGACCAGCTTCCCACGCAGTATCTAGCGTTGGGAAGCGCGTTGTACGATGACGTTCCCAATCCCTTCTTTGGGGTCGCCGATCCGAACACGCCACTAGGTAGCGCCCAAACTGTGTTCCGCAACCAACTGCTCCGACCTTTTCCCCAATACACGTATCTGAATTACACGCGATCCTTGCCAGGCGCGAGCTCTGCGTATGACGCGCTCACGGTCAAATACACGAAACAGTTTTCCGATGGTCTCAGCATGATCTCCAGTTATGTCTGGTCAAAGGCGCTCGACAACGGTTCGGAGGACTTCATCGGCTGGGCCATTGGTGGGCTCTGGCGTGACAGCTACAACACGAAGCTCGACTACACCATCAGCATGCACGATGTCCCGCAAAGTTTTGCTACAGCCTTCGTTTACGACCTGCCGTATGGTCGAGGCAAACGGTGGGGTGCCAGCGCCCCAGGTGTGCTGACTCAGATTCTTGGGAATTGGGAGGTCTCCGGTACAGTCCGCCTGACGAGCGGACTGCCGTTGCTTGCGCCATTCTATTCTTCCAACCCACTAGGCGACTTTGGTTTCCCCGGGATGCGGTTCCCCGATCTTGTGGGCAATCCCAAGCCCGCCCACCAAACCGCGACGAATTGGATCAATCCTAGCGCATTCAGCGAACCGGGTGACTTCGCATTAGGCAATATGCCATCACGCATGACTCAGCTACGCGAAGGGGCAACCAAGAATTTTGATTTCGCGCTTGGAAAGGGTTTCGACCTGACCGAGCGCTTTAAAGGGCAGTTCAGAGCCGAATTCCTGAACGCGTTCAACCATCCAACTTACGGTGGCGTATTTTATGGCAGATGGGGCAGCAACATTGATCTCTGCATCGATTGCGGTAGCCTGGGCACGGAGTATGGCACTCGCAACGATCCCCGCAACATTCAATTCAGCCTGAAGCTTATGTTTTAATTGGCCGATGACTCAGCTTCGATTTGGGTGGTTGATATGCATTCTTCTGGCGTTGCCGATGGTTTCGCAAACTGCTACAACGCCGGCTGCGCAGGACTGGCGAGTATACGGCGGAAATTCCGACGCCACGCATTATTCGCCGTTAAAGCAAATCAACCGCGCCAACGTAAAACAACTGGAGCTTGCCTGGTCGTATGACACCGGAGAAACCGGCGGGCTGCAGACCAGTCCCCTTGAAGTTGGCGGAGTGCTGTTTGGCGTTTCGCCTTCGCAAAAAGTTTTCGCCGTCGACGCGACCACTGGGCAGCTTAAGTGGAGATTCGATTCCGGGATTGTCGGAACTCAACCTGTTCGCGGTCTTGCCTACTGGGCCAGTCCCGACAACAGCGATCGCCGCATCATCGTCGGAGTGATGAACTTCGTTTATGAACTGAACGCGGAGACCGGCAAGCCGATTCCCTCATTTGGGACTGATGGCCGAATCGATCTCCGCGAAGGACTCGGGCGAGACGTCTCCACCGGCTTTGTTGCACTGACGAGTCCGGCCGTGGTTTACAAAGACCTCTTTATTGTTGGCGGTCGCCTGCCCGAAACATTGCCCGCTCTCCCCGGCGACATCCGTGCGTACGACGTTCATACCGGGAAGCAGCGCTGGAGCTTTCACACCATCCCGCGTCGCGGCGAGTTCGGTTACGACACCTGGCCCAAAGACGCCTGGCAGAAAAGCGGCGCTGCTAATAACTGGACCGGGATGACGCTTGATCAGAAAACCGGCATTGTTTACGTCCCCACCGGTTCAGCTGCATTCGATTTTTACGGCGCCGACCGCCTCGGCGACAACTTGTTCGCCAATTGTGAACTGGCCCTGAATGCCGAAACTGGCGAGCGCATCTGGCATTTTCAGGGCGTGCATCACGACATTTGGGACCGCGACTTCCCGGCGCCTCCCGTTCTCGTCACAGTTAAGAAGGACGGCAAAAATATCAGCGCTGTCGCGCAAACCAGCAAGCAGGGATTCGTCTATCTGTTCGACCGTACGAATGGGAGTCCGCTCTATCCGCTGGAGACCAAGAAATATCCGCTGAGCACTCTCAAGGGTGAAGTCGCTTCCCCTGAGCAATCGCTACCCACCAAACCCGCGCCCTACGCGCGTCAGCATCTCACCGAAGACATGCTGACCAATCGCACACCTGAAGCACATCAATGGGCGCTCGAACAATTTCGAAGCTATCGCAGCGACGGCCAGTTCGTTCCGCTGAGCACCGACAAGAACACGATCATTTTTCCGGGCTTCGATGGCGGCGCGGAGTGGGGCGGGCCGGCGTATGACCCTGAAACCGGAATCCTCTACGTAAATTCAAACGAGATGGCATGGGCCGTCGAACTCGCCGAGAATACCGGCGATCAATCGAGCGGCAAAGGAATTTATCAGAGCCAGTGCACGATTTGTCATCGCGATGACATGAAAGGCTCGCCGCCGTTGTTCCCGTCGCTGGTCGGCGTGCGCGACCGCATGACTCAGGAGCAAATCAAGGAAAGGATCCAAAAAGGCAAAGGGAGAATGCCCGCGTTTCCCAATCTCACACCGGAAGAAGTCAACGCGCTGGTTTTGTTCGTAAGCGAGGGAGAGAACAAAGAGATTTCAGGCAAACCTGTCGTGCCGCAGATGGGCTATCGCTTCTCCGGATACACCAGGTTTCTGGAATCGCAGCGCTACCCGGCCATCGCGCCGCCCTGGGGTACGCTCAACGCGATCAATCTCAACACCGCTGAGTACGCGTGGAAGATTCCGCTGGGCGAATATCCCGAGCTGGCCGACCAGGGAATGAAAAACAGCGGTAGCGAAAACTACGGCGGTCCCATCGTAACCGCTGGCGGTCTCTTATTTATCGGCGCAACCAACTACGACAAAAAATTTCGCGTCTTCGATAAATCCACTGGCGAGTTGCTTTGGGAAACAACGCTTCCATTCTCCGGCAACGCCACTCCTATCACTTACGAAGCCAACGGAAAACAGTACGTTGTGATTGCAGCCGGCGGCGGCAAGGACACCCGGTCGCCCTCCGGCGGAGTTTATGTAGCCTTCGCGCTGAAGAAGGTCGAATGAATCGCCGGGAATTTTCCAAGCTGATGGCGGCGTCTACTTCTTCCTTATTGTTGCCTCAAATCGGCTCGGCTTCTTCGCGCCGCGTTGAGCCGGCCACCAAACCAACCCACTCCCTTCGCGAATTTGAAGAGCTGCAATTCGGCGTCTCATTCCACTTCAGCATGAACACTTTTACCGGAAACGACTATGAAACCGGCAGCGTTCCCGCAAGCACCTACAATCCAACCGACCTTGATGTACGTCAATGGATTCGCGCTGCCAAAGAACTGGGCGCGCGCTATGCCGTGCTGACAGCGAAACACATGTCCGGGTTTTGCCTTTGGGACGCGGAGAATTACGACTACGACGTTGCCGCGAGTCCAAACAAGACTGATGTTGTCGCCGAGTTCGTGAAAGCCTGCAAGGAATTCAAAATCAAGCACGGCTTCTATTACTGCATTCTCGATCCGCACAACGAAGGCAAGTTCGACTGGGACATTCCGGTCAAAGACGATTACTACCAGCTCATCAAACGTCAACTCACGGAACTGCATAGCCGATATCCGAACACGTTCTATCAGCTGCTGGATATCACCTGGAAGGTGTCGGAGGATCAGCGCTGGGAACTCTATGAGTTGATTAAGAAGTACAGTCCGCATGGAATCCTCGTGATGAACCAGGCGTACTATCAGAGCCGGCGCAATCTGGGGCGCATTTGCGAGCCGAAGAGCTGGCCGACAGATGTGATCAACGGCGAAGATACATTGCCGCCGCCGGAAGGACATGATCCGCACGTGAAGTTCGAAGGCAAGACGTACTACATGCCCATGGAGGCGTGGATTCCAACCGGGCCACCGTACAAACCTATGCCCCCGATGAACAGCTGGTTCTGGCGTCCAGGATTCACCACGCAAAGTGCTGAGAAGATTGCCAGCGAATACAATGACTGCCGCCAACGAAAAAGCAATCTTCTGCTGAATCTATCTCCCGATACGCGAGGTAGATTGCCGGACGAGATGGTGCAAACGTTGCAGGCAGCCGCGCGATTGATCAAAAAAGAAGCCTGAGCCCGTGAAGATGGCAAAACTCACCAAAGTTTTGTGGGCGCTTCTGCTCGCCCATGCGGGAGTAGCGTACGCACAGGTTGCGCCACCGATCCCTGAACCTGATCCCCGTTACAAGGTTGACATCCTGGTGATCGTCGGACATCCCGACGATGAAATCGAAGTGGCCGCTTACCTCGCCAAGGTAATCGAGCAACAGCACAAACGTGTGGGCGTGGTCTATGCGACCCGCGGCAACTCCGGAGGCAATGCCGCTGGCCAGGAACAAGCAAATGCCCTCGCCGATGTTCGCGAGATGGAAGCGCGGCATTCGCTGGCATCGTATGGTGTAACTCTG
>JBKPSP010000008.1:0-8299 GCA_046735175.1 Acidobacteriota bacterium | reverse complement strand
GTTGTTGCCCTCGACAACCAGAGCGGTGGCTTTTACTACGTCAACACTGTCTGATCTGAATTGAAACGTCGATCTCACCCGGACTGCCCGAACTTGGTCCGCTTCCAAAGGGCAGTCCAACTTTAGTGGCTCTGTGCGCCTGCCGTTTGTCCTCCACCCGCAGATCCCATGGGGCCGCAGGGTCGTGCGCCGGAATGCTTCACCCCCGCCGTAACAGGACTGCTCTCCGCCCTCCCCTTGCGACAGGCTTCAAGTTGCTGCTGCTGCTCTTCGGAGATGAGCCCCGACATTTTCTGCTTCGCCTCCTGGTGAATCTCGCGAATCTTTTGGTTCTTCTGCTGCGGGGTCAGCGAGGTGTCGGCACACACCGATTGGACCTGCGAGTGAGTGTCCTGCTGAATGGCGTCGCGTTGATCGATCACATCTTTTGAGATACCGACCTGCTGCCAGCAGGGCTTCGCACGAACGGTTCGTGGATACTGCGTGTTGGGATTGTTAACCTGAGCAGCCGCGGTTTGAGCGAAACTGCACGCAGCCAGGGCTGTCACGAAGAAAAAAAGATGGGCTCTTGACATCAATGCACCTCTTACAGAATTTCGACCACCAGGAATTTAAGGGTTGGACGCGAATCCAGGTTGAGGAGTTTGATTAATCTTGAAGAAAAGTGCAGGGAAAATTCTATACGGGAAGAATTAACGCGACGCAATGGCAGGTCGTTGGTGGAACTGGCCGGGATCGAACTTGAGGCGTTTGGCGGGCGTGAAGTCATCTTCGAAGAAGATGACTGAGGGTCCGCCGCCGAAATCCTGAGCGAAGCCGAAGGACCTTGCAGATTTGGTGGAGCTGGCCGGGATCGAACCGGCGGCCTCATCGTTGCGAACGATGCGCTCTCCCAGCTGAGCTACAGCCCCACAAGGATGAGTAGATTTTATCATCAGGCGTCAGGCGTCAGGCTTCCGATGTCGGATTGTGCATACGGCAGAATTCCGAAACTTGAAGATTGAACCTGGTCGATGGTTCCTAATGCCTAAAGCCTAACGCCCAAAGCCTAGCCTGAAGCCTGACGCCTGGTTTTTGACATACTCAAGCCGTTGTTCTTAAGATAAACACATCCCCGTGCTCCCACGTGCGGTTCGGCGCGGCAGTCTTGCCGCTGCCAGCAAATAACTATGATCAACGTTTCAGATCTGACCAAGAGATACGCTCGCACCACCGCTGTTGACCACATTTCGTTTTCGGTCGAAAAGGGCCAGATCGTTGGATTTCTCGGCCCAAACGGCGCGGGCAAGACAACCACCATGCGCATGCTGACCTGCTTCCTGCCGCCGAGCGCTGGCACGGCGACCGTAGCGGGATTCGATGTCCTTGAAAAACCACTAGAGGTCAAAAAGCGCATCGGATACTTGCCCGAGACGCCGCCTATTTATCCCGAGATGGCGACGGCTGAGTACCTCAAGTTCGTTGGCAAGCTCAAGGGACTTTCAGGCGCAGAACTGGCGAAGCGAATTGATTACGTTTGCGAGCGCTGCGCGATCGCAGACGTCAAGCACAAGCTCCTGGGCAAACTTTCAAAAGGATATCGGCAGCGTGTCGGCCTCGCGCAAGCAATCGTCCATAATCCGGATGTTCTGATTCTCGACGAACCAACTGCTGGGCTCGATCCCAAGCAGATCAATGAAACCCGTGACTTGATCAAGAGCCTCGCCGGCGATCACACCATCATTTTGAGCACGCACATCCTGCCCGAAGTTGAGCAGACATGCCAGCAGGTGATCATCATCAACAAGGGCAAGCTGGTCGCGACTGACTCCGTACGAACTCTGCAGGCGCGGGCGCGAGGGGCTGAATCGGTCCTGGTGGAAGTTGCGGGGCGCAACGGGGGGTTAGAGCTTACCACCGTGCAGCAGAAGCTCGAGCAAGTTTCTGGCGTGAGCAGCGTTTCCTGCCGGCAGCAGATTGATAGCCGCGTTGTGTTCGAAGTTGAGAGTCAAAAGGGCGGCCTGGTCCGTGGCGACCTGGCGCGCGCAATCGTCGAGTCGGGCTGGGACCTGAACGAACTGCGTCCCGCCTCGATGAGCCTTGAAGAAGTTTTCCTGCAGTTGACCGGCAGCGAAGCCACCGAGAACACTGCCAATGGAGTTCAGGCATGAGGAACGTGCTCATTATTTGCCACAAGGAATTGCGAAGCTACTTCGTTTCTCCCGTCGCCTACGTATTGCTCACGTTTTGGGCGCTCATTTTCGGTTACTTTTTCTGGTCTGAACTTGGCATGTTCGTGAAATACAGCATGGAAGTACAAATGAGCGGACAGGCGTATCCGCTTAACATCAACGAGCAGGTCATCCGTGGGCTGCTGCAGAATATGGCGGTGATTGGATTGTTTTTTCTCCCCATGATCACCATGCGCCTTTTCGCTGAAGAAACGCGTTCAGGGACCATCGAATTGCTGGCCACGTCCCCCATCCGGGATTGGGAAATCATCATTGGCAAGTGGATGGCGGCGGTCGCGCTCTACATCTGTATGCTGCTGATCACGGTGGTTCATCTGTTGTTTGTATTCAAGTATGGCAATCCTGACTGGAAGCCGGTCGTGATCGCATATCTCGGGCTGTTGCTTGAGGCGGGCGCGATGCTGGCAATTGGCACATTCATTTCCAGCCTGACGAAGAATCAGATCATTGCCGGCGCGGTTACGTTCGCGGTTCTCATTCTGCTCTGGGTCTTTGCGTGGGTGAGCAGTTATGACAATTCCACCTGGGCGCGAGTGCTTTCCTATATGTCGCTGACCACCCACTCCGAATCCTTCATGCGCGGTGTCGTGGATTCCAAAGACGGAATCTATTACGCAACTCTGATTTTCCTCGGACTCTTCTTCACCGCCCGGTCGATGGAGTCGCTGCGGTGGAGGTCGTAAATGGCAAGCAAGTGGCTTAGAGCAAGACAGACAAAATATGCCGCATACGCGGCGACTTATGTTCTGGTTGTGATCGCCATCAGCGTCGTCGCCAATCTGCTCGGAAACCGTTACAACAAATCCTATGACGCAACCGCGAACAAGCGTTACAGCCTGTCAGAGCAAACTGCGAAGATCGTCAAAGGTCTGAAGCAAGACGCGACCATCACCTATTTCAACGCCGGTACACGGTTCCGCGAGGGCAAGGACCTGCTCGAGGAGTATAAAAACCTTTCGCCCAAGGTGAAGGTGGAGTACGTCGATCCCGACAAGAATCCGCAACTGGCGCGGGAAGCCGGTATTCGCAGCTTGGGAACAGCGGTTGTTCAAATCGGTGGCAAGAAAGAAGAAGTCAAGAGCATGACGGAAGAAGGCATCACCGGAGCCTTCATCCGCGATCTTAAAAGCACCACACGGACAGTCTGCTTCGCCAGCGGAAGCGGCGAGCACCAGATCAGCGACAGCGAGCGTGAAGGCTTCTCGCGCTTGAAGGACGCTCTCGCCAGCGACAACTATGAAACACAGGGCGTCGATCTTCTGCAAAAGGCCGAAGTGCCGGGCAACTGTACCGTTCTGGTTGTCGGCGGGCCTACGAGAAATTACGAACAGCCGCAAGTGGATGCCATTAAAAAGTACGTCGAGGGCGGGGGCCGCGCGTTCTTTATGCTTTCTCCACCGCTCAAAGTTGGCCGGTTTCAAATTGCAGAGAATGATGCGCTCACAAATTTGCTGCAAGGCTGGGGGGTGACTGCGGGCAAGGAGTTGATCCTGGATCTGAATCCGATTGGCCAAATGGTAGGCCTCGGGCCGGAAGTCGCCCTGGTCAGCAGCTATACTTCGCAGCCCATCGTGAACGACATAAAGAGGACCGCAACCGGATTCCCGCTTTCGCGTCCGCTCGAGATCAAAAACACGGACAAGACTACGGTCGAAAAATTGTTCGACTCATCGGATACGAGCGTCGCCACCACGAATCTGAATTCGGCGCGTGTGGACGTCAATGATCCTAAAAACAAGAAAGGCCCGCTCACGCTCGCCGCGGCCGGCACTTATAGCACAGGCAAAGAAGGAACGCAGGGCCGGTTTGTGGTGGTCGGCAGTGGTGACTGGGCCGACAATCAATACATCAATTTCAACGGTAACGCCGACCTGGCAATGAACGTGGTGAATTGGCTGTCGTCCGATGAGGACCTGATTTCCATTCGCCCAAAGCCGCCTGAGGACCGCCGTGTCACCATGACGCAACGGCAGTTCAACGTGGTTTTGATTACCGCACAATTTGTATTGCCGCTCATCGTCATCATCGGTGGCGTCGGCGTGTGGTGGAAGAGAAGATAACCTCTCAGTTCTAAAAGACCGATGCAAAGCCGAGGACTCTACATCGCAACTGCAGTGCTCGTCATTCTTGGCGGACTTTGGTACTGGTCGGAGCACCGCAAGCCGTCCGAAGGGACGAGCAAAACTTCAGCCGACACTCCTCCAGCCATTCTGAAGCTGGATCAAGGCTCAATCACGGGCATTCAGTTGACGAAAAGAAATTTGCCGCAGGTGGTGCTGACTAAGAACTCCTCCGGCGATTGGCAGATCACCGCGCCCAAACCGCTGCGCGCCGACCAGAGCGCGGTTTCGGGGATCCTCGGGACAGTTTCTTCCCTCAACTCCGAACGCCTGGTTGAAGACAAAGCGACCAATCCAGCGCAATATGGCCTTGCACCCGCCGCGCTGCAGGTTGACCTTGCCGAAAAGGACAATAAATCGCAAAAGCTCTTGATTGGCGACGACACGCCCACCGGCGGCGCGGTGTACGCCATGCTGGCGGGCGACCCGCGCGTGTTCACGATAGCGAGCTATACGAAAACCAGTCTCGACAAAGGTGTAAACGATCTGCGCGACAAGCGCCTGATCACCGCGGCTGCCGATAACATCAGCCGCGTGGAACTGATCAAGAAAAGTTCCAGCCTTGAGTTCGGCCGCAATAAAGACGAGTGGCAGATTCTCAAACCGAAGCCGCTGCGGGCCAACAATATAGAGGTTGGCGATTTGGTTCGGCAGTTGACCGAGGCCAAAATGGACACGACTGCCGATGTCTCAAAAGCGTCTTCCGAGTTTGCGAAGGCCGCGACTCTCGCAACTGCCAAGGTGACTGATCAGTCGGGCACCCAGCAGATCGAGATCCGCAAACTCAAAGACGACTACTATGCGAAATCAAGCGCCGTCGAAGGCGCGTACAAGATTGATTCCACTCTAGGCAAAGAAGTCGAAAAGAACCTCGATGACTTCCGCAACAAATCGTTGTTCGACTTCGGCTTCTCGGCTCCGAACAAGATCGAAATCCACAATGGCGGCAAGTCGTACTTCCTCACGCGCGGTAGCGCCGGCGAAGACGACTGGTGGTCCGGTGGCAAGAAAATGGACAGCACAAAGGTAACTGACCTTGTCTCGAAGCTCCGCGACCTCTCGGCTACCGGCTTTGCGGATTCAGGCTTTTCCAATCCCACGATTGAACTCTCAGTGACCTCGAACGATGGCAAGCGTATCGAGAATGTCGCGATCGCAAAATCCGGCGACAGTTATCTTGCGCAGAGGAAGGGCGAACCGACCTTATACAAGTTAACGTCCGTTGCGGTAGACGATCTTCTGAAAGCGGCCGCAGCCCTCTAAATCCTATCTGCTCATGTCGCACAGGCGGCCCGCCTGTGCGGTTGAGTATCCAATGACCTTTGAAACCAGCACAGGCGAGTCGCCTGTGCTACACGACGCCCTTCCCGACCAATCAGTCGGCCATCCTACTTGCGTTCTCCGCATCTATTCGCGCATAGTTTTTCGCGGCAGGAGAAACCGATGACACCAACCGACGTCCGTGAAGAATTCGACCGCGCCGAAACCAAAGCGCGCAGTTTCGGCGAAAACATTGAGAGCGATCTGGCTCCGAAATTCATCCGCGTGGTCGAAAACGCGGCAATCGCCTCCGCCCGTACCATGGGCCGGGGGGAAGGCGAGCTTTCCGACAAGGTTGCCGTCGAATCCATGCGGCGCACCATGGATACGATCCCCATGCACGCCCGCATCGTGATCGGTGAAGGCGAGCGCGACAAGGCGCCTATGCTGTACATCGGCGAGCAGGTCGGCGCCGAATTTCCGGATGGAATGGAAGTTCCAGAAGTTGATATCGCCGTCGATCCGCTCGAAGGCACCAACCTCTGCGCTACCGGGGCAGCGGGCGCGATCACGGTTCTGGCAGCGGCAGAACGAGGCGGCCTGCTGCATGCGCCCGACTGCTACATGGAAAAGATCGTCGTCGGGCCCTCATGCAAAGGACTGGTGGATCTCGATGCCTCTGTCGCCGAAAACCTTAAGAACATCGCCAAAGGAATGGAACGCAGCGTTCAGGACCTGACGATCGTGGTCCTCGACCGCCCGCGGCATGAAAAATTGATTTCTGAAATTCGCGCTGCCGGCGCGCGAATTCGGCTTATCAGCGACGGCGACCTCTCAGCCGGAATCGCCGCGGCTGTGATCGGAACCGGCGTTCACGCCGTCATGGGATCGGGCGGCGCTCCCGAAGGCGTTATAACTGCCGCTGCCATCCGCTGCTTAAACGGTTATATGGTTGGGCGTTTGGTGATCAACAAGCCGGAGTTGGAAGAACGCATCGCGCGTATGGGTATTCGCGACAAGAACCGGGTTTATCGTGCTGAAGATCTCGCCCCCGGAAATCAGCTGATCTTTGCGGCGACCGGTGTAACCGACGGCGCCTTGCTGAAGGGCGTTCGCTTCTTTGGCGAAGGCACTCGGACGTCATCCATTATCCTGACGTTGATGACCGGCAAAGTGAGATTTATCGAGAGCATTCACCTGACGAAGAACGATGATGTAAAAATCAGGTTCGCGTAAGAGCTGGCGGCAAAAAGCTTTTAACCGCAGAGATCGCGGAGGAACAGCGCCGAGTTCGCAGAGAAGATCCGTTATTTAAGTCGTATCGGCGGCCAATCCTGTGACGGCCCCTCAAACAGATTTATCGTCTTCTCCAACCTTCTTGTTCCGTCGTGCACGGCAATCATGTGGTGATGATCGGCAGTGTATCCTTCCCACAGTGAAACGCCGGCGTACGCGCCGTCTTTGCGCAGAACGTAGTAAACCATGTCCACGAACTGCAGTCGTTCTCTATCATTGTTGTAATTGCGAACAATGCGCTTGATCGCGTCCATGCCGGCATCAAGCGGAGACATCCCTCGGCGCATGTTCTCCACGATCGTGTGTGCTCCGGCAACCTTGATGTTCTCTTCCCCGCTGCCAATCGCGCCCGCAGACCCCACGTCCTGGTCCGTGTAGCATCCGGCGCCAATGATCGGGGAATCCCCAACCCGACCTGGAATTTTCCACGCAAGCCCACTCGTCGTCGTGCAGCCTGACATCTCTCCTTTTTCATTCAGCGCCGAGCAATGCGTGGTGCCAGTCGGCGGAAAAATCACGCTGCGGATGGATTCCATGCGGTCCTGAGACGGAATTCCGATCTGCGCGGCAATTTCCTCCATGCGCTGAATGCGTTCGTGCCATTCATCGGAATGAGCGGGCGCACGAAACCGCTTGCGCCAATCCGGACTTGCCAGCCCGGGGCCCCACCAATCCGAATGCGTTTCCTTCCACAGCAACCAGTCTTTCCGCGATTTATCCGTGAGCAGATTTTCCCGCGGAAATCCTTGAGCGACCGCGAAGCGTTCGGCGCCTTCGCCAACCAGCATCACGTGGCCGCTGTGAATGCGGACCGCATTCGCAGCCAGCGAAACATTCTTGATGTTGCGTACGCCCCCGACCGCACCCGCAGTGCGCGAGGGCCCGTGCATGCAGCAGGCATCAAGCTCGACCACACCTTCTTCATTCGGACGTCCGCCGAGCCCCACGTTTTGATAATCGGGATCGTCTTCCGGGCCTTTGACTGCCTGAATCGCTGCATCGAGCGTGTCCGCGCCGCCGGCGAGCAGCTTATAGCCGTCATCGATCCACTTGTAGCTGTACTCGGAGCACACCAGGACTGGAAGTTTGGCGGCGCGCTTGGGTTGCGCTTTCTCAGGAGTGTTTGCAAGAAGTGGAACACTCGCTGCCCCCGCAAGCGATGAGGCAATAAAACCACGACGGGAAATGAACATGCTGCTCCCTCATGAGCTGAAGAACAACATTTATATCACTGAGAGAGTGCGACTATTTCGGGCCACTCACGAGGCCGCCAGCATCTGGTTCGTGTTTCGGTCAGAGCGAAAGCGAAGAATGGCCGCGATGTTGCCCACACGGTCGAACTCCTCCTGCGGCGGGACCAGAACCAATCCGATATTGTTGCGGATGGCGTTC
>JBKPSP010000007.1:0-7722 GCA_046735175.1 Acidobacteriota bacterium | reverse complement strand
GCGCCGATCTCTTTGGCAGCCTTCTTGAGGTCGTGCTCGGCTTTGGCCTTATCCGACAGCTCCTGGGTTTTCTGCGTCAGAAGTTGAGAGGCGCGTTCGTTCTTGAACTCGCTCTCCACGCGGCTGCGGATTTCTTCGAAGGTAGGGGTCGCGGGAGGCTTGATCGCCGTCACGTCGTAAATGGCCCAGCCCTGATGGAGTTGAGCTTCGTCGGTCGTATTCAATGGCTGCCCGAATACGGCGGTCATGAACTGCGGATCGCTGCCAATGCCAGGAAGAATGTCTTTGCTGGTGACGAAGTCAGTCGAGATGACCTGCAGATTCTTCGCTGCGGCAGCTTTTTCGAGACTCGACTTTTTGGCATCCGCCAGGAACTGTTCGGCTGCCTTCTGCGCGGCCTCGCCGGCCTTTTGCTGCTTTATAATTGGCTCGATCTGGGGCTTCACTTCGTCCAGCGTTTTGACGCGGGCTTCCTGCTTGTCGTCCACGTGAATGATGTGGAAACCGAAGGTGGTCTTCACGAGATCGCTCGTGCCACCCTTGGCAAGGGAGAACGCGCTTTTCTCGAATTCAGGAACTGTCTTTCCGCGGCCAATCCATCCCAGCGATCCGCCTTCCTTCGCGGTCGTGTCTTCAGAATATTTCTTTGCGAGCGCGGCAAAGTCGCCGCCGGCCTTCACCTGCTTCAAAACATCTTCAGCCTTGGCGCGCGCGGCATCCACCGACTTCTGATCAACTTTGCCATCTGCGTCCGGAGGCGGTGTCTTGATAAGGATGTGACGTACGTTGACCTGCTCGGGCACGCGGTACTCGTCGCGATGCTGGTCGTAGTAGGCGCTGAGGTCATCCTGTGTGACCTGCAGTTGTGCCAGCATGCGCGTGTTGTCGAAGACAACGTATTTGAGCTGGCGCCTCTCGGGAATCGAATTCACGTAGGTCTGCTTGTTGCGGTCGTAATATGCCTTCAGTTCGGCTTCGGCAGCGTGGAGCGTCTTGAGAACGTCGTCCTTCTTGATGACGGCGTAGTCGAACTTGACCTTGGTGTTTTGTTTGTCGAACTCCTGGCGGACCTCGCCGTCGCTGACGGAGGCGCTCGAGGCGATCAACTTCTCGAGCTTACGAACAAGAATTTCGTTGGCAACCAGGTGCTCAAATGATGTGGGCGTCAGCTCAGCGTTCTGGAGCACGGCTTCGTACTGCTGCTCACCAATAAATTTTCCGCCGGGAAAGAAAGTTGCCGCATAGCGGCCGTGCTGCAACTCTTCACGGACCTCGGGATCGGTGACGCGCAGACCCATGCGGTTGGCTTCGGTGAGCATGAGCTTTTCATTGATCAGGTTGTCAGCCGCGCGCTGGGCGAAAAACGGCATCAGCATGTTGGCCTGGGCTCCGCCGCGCGGGAATTGCTGCTGGACCATGGCCCGGGCCTGTTTTTGCACTTCGGCGGTGGTGACGTCATCACCGGCAACTTTGGCGATGACACCTTTTTGGGTCGCATTGCCGCCGAGCGTGGTAGTACCTGCACCACCGGGGAGCACGTACCAGGCCATGGAAATGCAAATGATGAGAAGGATGCCGGCCAGAAAATACTTCTTGAACCAGCTTGAGGTTTGCATGAAACGGATCATGAGTTAGGGAGCTCCAGAGGCGAGCGAAAGGTTGATTATAAATGAATCCGATGTAGAGACGTTGCTTGCAACGTCTCCTGCCGGCGGCGTTTCCGAGCGCTTGGGTGTGCAACTCCCACGCCGCCTGCAAAAGACGTAGCAAGCTACGTCTCTACGAACTACTTTGGGTAGTCGTAGGCGTAGCCTCGCGGTTCGTTTCCGGATACAAAGCGCGTGTTGTATTTCAGCATGTAGTCGAGGTGCGCGGGATCGTTCGGGAACTTTCCTTTGTATGGATATTTCCCCATCGCCCGGAACGGCAGCGGTTCGACCGTGTTGCCGTCCGCGGCGTAGAAGTCCATATCTTTTTCGTAGCCTTGCGCGTTGAAGAAGTAGTTGCGGGTCCAGCCTTTTGGAATTGGCGGGAGTGTGCCGGGATCAAATTCAAGTTGGACCTCCTCGCCGGAGCCGAACACGACGAGTTTGTCGTCGAAGTCGCTCAACAAGGGCCTCACGTCGCCGTAGCGCGTGTATTCGCCGGCCTGGCGCGCGTAGGGGCCGGTGCGGCTGACTTGTTCGTAATGATATTTCACGTTGCCCGGCGGCAGGTCTTCGATCTGGCGCGGGTAGCCATGGAAATCCAGATCGGCCCGCGTGAGCGGAACCTGGTTCATCGAGTAGTTTCGAGTTTGTGCGCTGCGATCGATCAGGATGCTGTCCCAGTAGATTTGCAGGTTGGTGGTGATGCGGATGCGTTGGCTGCCGACCGGAAGTTTGCCGGTGAGATCGACGGTGATGGTTTTGGGCAGGCCTGCTGGGAAGCCCATGTCATCGAGGACCTTGACCCACTTCCCTGCTAGACCTGCTACGGAGCTTCGCTCCGCCGGACGGGTGAGGGCACCCGCCCCTACGTGTTCTGTCTCAGCTTCCACATACGGGGCTATTGCCTCGATGCCGGCTTGCGAGGCGGCGTACATTCCCGTGGCTGTGAAGTATTCGATTTCGCCGTGCATGAGGAGATGCAGCGGGCCGCCGCGGTAAGGCTCGCCTAAGTCAAGAGTAAGGCTATGGGGCTTGGTGAACCCCTTGAACGGAAGCAGGTCGAAGTTGCCGACATACTTATGTGCAAGCAGATCAGGAAGAAGGTCGTTCCCCTTGTCGTCCCAGGCACCGGCTGGGGGCTTCGCGTTCGTGCTCGTTACTACCTTGAATTCCGGATAAGGCGGATTACTGGCGAAGTATTCGTTGGGATAAACCTCCTGGTTCGCAGGATGGTCGACTGCTACGAGTTTGACCGCGTCAAGATAGACGACCTCCTCCATGGGCTCCATGAGGCGGAAAGAAAGTACACCGCGTGGCGCACCACGATCCGCGTAGCCCCGGGTGCCCTCACCCGGGCGGCGGGCTTCGCCCGCGGGATCTGTCGAGCTTCGCTCGACTGGGCGGGTGAGGGCACCCGCCCCTACGTGGTTCGTGCTCTGGGACAACTCGTGGATGACGCTCCGATCGATCTTCACCCACTCCGTCGGGCGCGGGATATTCCGCTCGTTTGGCCCGACCCAGTGGCCTACGACGCCTGCTCCGAGAATGTCGGAGACGAGTTGATAGCGTTCTCCGTCCCACACGAACAACGTCGGGCACGAACTCCCGCGACGATCTAATTCAAGGAAGTCCGCCTGCTTATTGGCCGGGACTTCGATTTCGTCCTGCATTACGCCTTCGGGCCAGAGCATTCGCACCACGTCGGCTTGCTTGGCCTGCCCCAGGCCGACGGTCAAGTACGGCGAGTTCTGGCCGAGATATCCGTTTGAGCCGTAGATTTCGTATTTCTGGCGAATGCCGTCGGAAAAAACTTCGACCTTGGTCCCGATGGCGCTCTTGTTGTCGTTCAGCCCCTTGAGCGCGAGCCGCAGCCAGTTGTTCTTGTTGCCGCCTTCGTTCTTGAGCAGGACTGCGGGGCCGTGGTTCTGGGTGATGAGCAGGTCGGTCGCGCCGTCGTTGTCGTAGTCTCCGGTGATGATCGCGCGGGGAGCGTTGAGCTGAATTTTGTCGAGGCCCACGTCGGCGGTAATATCTTTCCATCCATCCGGCCCCAGGTTGCGGAACAGCTTGATTTCGCCTTTGCCCTCTTTCGTCTCGCCCACGGCTACGAGATCAACCCAGCCGTCATTGTCGTAGTCGAAGGCGGCGATGCCGTAGGCGCGGGCCCAGTTGGTTTCGGGGAGTTTGAGCTGTTCGAAGGATTTGCCATGATTGTTGCGCCAAAGGGTGATGGCGGGTGAGATCTGGTGCGTAAAGGCCAAATCCATCCAACCGTCGTGGTCAAAGTCGAGGACGGTCACGGCTTGGGTTGCTACCGTCGTCGGCGCGGCATCAGATGGGACAAACTTCCCTTCACGCGGATTTTGGAAGATCCAGGACTGACCTACACCCGCGGTGATGAGGTCTACTGCGCGATCGTTGTTGTAGTCGCTCCCAATAGCACCGACGCTCTGCAGACAACCAGCCAAGCCCGCGGCAGCAGTGACGTCAGTGAATGTGCCGTTACCGTTATTACGCCACATAGAGTTGACATGACCCAATGAATCGGGCAGCTGAGTGGCAGCGCACCCCTGTTCCCGTTGACTAGAAATCAGAATCGGAAGGTTCGTTGACCAAGTGACGTAGAGATCCAGATCGCCGTCGTGATCGTAGTCGATGAAGGTCAATCCTAACCCAATCTCACCAAGGCCAACGCCGGTTCTCCCCAGGCCAGCCTTCTCGGTAGCATCCTTGAATGTGCCGTTCTTCTCGTTACGAAATAGAAAGTAGTTGCTTCCCGTGCCTAAGGCGAGGTCGGCAAACCCATCGCTGTCGTAGTCTCCCGCAGTACATGCCATTCCGTGAATCGTGGAGTCTAGGCCCGACCTCTTCGTCACATCTTCGAACTTTCCGCTTCCAACGTTGTGATAAAGGGCTGCTCCGCCATCTGGTCCGTGATCCGGGAGGAAAAGATCTATCTTTCCGTCATTATCGTAGTCGAGGAAACATGCACCAGGTCTGAGTGAAGCGGGTGGTCTGTTGGCAATAGCAGAGTCCGTCTTGCCCGACAGCCCTGCCTCCTTCGTCGCGTCCACAAACTTCACCGGAATCTGCGGCGGGACTTTGATTGGCGCGTTCGGCGACTCTTCCGCCAGCGAATATTTGCCCTGCTCGCCGTAGGCCAGGCTCATGGCCGAGCCGAGCTTGTTCTGCGTGATGTACTGAAAGCGCGTGAGATGCTCGCGGGCGTGCGGGCTGTCTCCGGACTGCTGGTAGGCGCGCGAGAGTCCGAACTGCGCCGAGGCGTGCAGCGGATTCAGCTTGAGCGCGTGCTCGAAGGCGTCAATCGCTTGCGGAAACTGCTTGACCTGCGAATAAACCGTACCGAGAAAGTACCAGGTATCGGCGTCCGAGTCGTCAATGGCGATGACGTGCTTGAAATCTTCGACCGCGGCTTCGGGGTTGGCGCTGTTTTTATCGAGCATGCCGAGCGCGTACCAGACGTGAGGATCTTTGGGGTCGGCTTTGGCGGCTTCGTCGAGGACGGCTTTTGCGGGGTCAACTTTCGCGAGCGCGAGAAGGGCGATGCCTTGATTGAGTTTGGCGACGCTCAGAGTGCGATCGGCTTTTGCGGCGGCCTCGAATGAGTTGAGGGCCTTTTCGAATAACTGCTGGTTCATGTAGGCGCAGCCGAGATTGTTCAGGCGGGCGGCGTCTGATTTATCGGAAGATGCGGCAATCAGAATGAGTGCAGCCGCAAGCAGGCCAGCCACGCACAGCAGCAGTTTAGATTTCATCGTTAAAGATTTAACCACAACCACGACTCACGTAGGCCCGGGTGCCCTCACCCGGGCAGGTACTGCCGCGCATGGCGCGGCTGGGCGGGTGAGGGCACCCGCCCCTACGTGTTACGTGGATGGTTAATGCCTTTCGACCGCGAGCTGGGCGACCTTCGTCGGAGCAGCCTTCTTAGCGGCCATGCCATACGGGCGAGAAGCGACGATTCCCTTCCCCTCCTGCACTGTGACGGTCTGGCCGGCGTTTACATTTGTGAGTTTGTCCGTGCTTCCGCTCGGCCATTGAATTTCGATGGAGTCGGCTTTCGATTTCTGCCCCAGCCCGAAAGTCGCCACCAGCTCGCTCTGTGAAAGATAGCTCGATCCGCTGCGCACCATCTTTGTCTGCTTCTCACTCCCTGAAGTCAGCGTGATGACAGCGCCGACGCCGTCCCGGTTGGATTTCGTTCCAATGAGCTTGATGCGAAGGCTGCGATTGCTCACGCCCTCATTGTGAAAGAGATAGGCACGGCCGCCGTTAGTAGTCATCAGGACGTCGAGTGCGCCGTCATTGTCGATGTCGGCATAGGCGGCGGCACGGCCAACTTTCGGGCTAGCGAGAACGCTGCCCAACGATTGCGTGGTCTCGGTGAATTTTCCGCCACCAAGATTGCGGAAGACATGCGGGGGCTCGGCGTAGCTCACCCGTTTCTGAACTTTTTCGATCTGGTCTTCGATGTGGCCATCGGAGACGAAGATGTCGGGCCAGCCGTCGTTGTCGTAATCGAAGAAAAAGCAACCGAAGCCAAGCGTGACCAGCGTCGCGCGCCCCACCTCAGAGCTGGGGGCTTCGTCAACGAACAGGCCGTTGCCTTCGTTGTGATAGAGCGAGAGCATCTGATTGGCGAAGTTTGTGATGATCAGGCTCGGCTTGCCTGAGCGGTCATAGTCGGCGGCGTCAACCCCCATGCCGGCCCGCGCGATCCCGTCTTCGCTGAAGGCAATTCCGGCAGACACGCCTTTCTCTTCGAACGTGCCGTCCTGCTTGTTGAGGTAGAGCTTGTTGGGCTGGGTGTCGTTGGCCAGAAGGATGTCGGGCCAGCCGTCGTTATTGTAGTCGAGGATGGCGATGCCGAGACTCTTCGAGGTGTTGTCGAAGAAGTGTGCCTTCTGCGTGGCGTCTTCAAACTTGCCGTTGCCGAGATTGTGCCAGAGGCGAGCGCTGGTGCCTTTGTAAGACTCCGGCGTGCAATAGGACTTGTTCTTACCGTCGAGCGTGCAGAAGAGATCGCCCTGAAGCGACCATTGCACGTAGTTCGCGACCACAAGATCGAGCCTTCCGTCACGATCATAGTCAACCCAGGCGGCGCTGGTGGAGAACTCGTTCGGCCCCGAGAAGCCGGCTGACTTGGTCACATCCGTGAAGGTGCCGTTGCCGTTGTTGTGAAACAGATGACTCTGGCCGAGCGCGGTGATGAAGATATCGTCGTGGCCGTCATTATTGTAGTCGCCTACTGCAACGCCCATGCCGAATATTGGGACTGCCAGCCCCGATTTTGCAGTCACATCCGTAAAGGTGCCGTCGTGGTTGTTGTGATAGAGCTTGGGCGTGGTCTGCGGGCCGGGATGGCCGGGCCAGTTGGTGTCATTGATCAGGAGGATGTCGGGCCAGCCGTCGTCGTCGTAGTCGATGAAAGCGCAGCCAGGACCCATGGTTTCGGGCAGATATTTTTTTCCGAAGGCGCCGTTGTTGTGGGTGAAGTGGATGCCGGATTGAGCAGTGATGTCGCGGAAGGTGATTTGGGAGTCGAGCAATGATGAAGCGACCAGAATCAGAATAGTGGTTCGTAAGATCATTTGGAATCCCGAGCTGTTGTGGAGATCGCGGCATACGTCGAGCGTTGCTCGACCCGACGGGCGAGGGCGCCCGTCGCCACGTGGGCATTGCTAGCGCTTGCTTTCTGCAACATCGCCAGCGGGACGCTCTCGTGCTCGTGGATCTGCTGACGCTCGTTGTTGTCTTCCGGGTGTTTCTGGCGATAGGGGCCGGTGATGGTTTGCGCGGACTCGTCGGCTTTGAAGCGAAGATAGCGAAGTTCGTGGTCGTGCGCCTGTTTTTCGTCGCCGAGGCCGCGGTAGCAGAGCATCAGGTTGTAGTGCGCCTGCAGGTCTTCGGGGTCAATGGCAAGCACACGGTTTAACGTCTGCACGGCAGCGGCGTATTTCTTTTGAAGAAACTGGACGCGGCCGAGATCGTTGAGAGCAACGCGATCACGCGGATACTGCTTCAATACCTGCTGAAGCTGGTCAGCTGCGCC
>JBKPSP010000006.1:0-5847 GCA_046735175.1 Acidobacteriota bacterium | reverse complement strand
GGGCTGGTTAGTTCGGCAACCAAATACAACGATGGCCCGAACGCCGGAAAGTCGACTCGGATGGGCAGGATTCCCTTTACCCTTGCACCTTGCGATTTGGAGAAGAATTTGTCCACAAGGTTTCGCGTCTCAGCGTCCTTCTGGTTCGCGGCCTGTTGCGGAACAGGTGCGGGGCCGGCGACTCCTGTTCCTGCCCCAGTCCCGTAGCCGATCCCGCCAGCAACGCCTCCTCCAAAACCGCCGACCACATTAGCCTCGGTTGTACTGAATACCTCCGCCACCGCGTTCTGATACGTCTCAGCACGAAACACTCCCGGCTCCGCGGTCACTTTGAAGCGAGGCGGATAGTAGACGAGCAGTCCTGTTCGGGAAATTGGCAAATCGAGGGCAGGCAAGGCCAGCGCGTAATTTCCTTTGTCGTCCCACTTCACTCCGCGTGTGAAGTAAACCAGCTCGACAATGAACTCAGGAGCGTCCTCGCCTCCGCGCGACTTCTCGAGCGGAATCAGAACGCTGCCATCCGGCGACTGGCCCGGCCGCACCGGCTTCCCCGAAAGCGCCGCGCTCCACACTGTTGCTCCCGCCGGCAGCGTGACTTTTACGAAGTTTCGCTGATTGTTCCGAACAGCGTATCGCGCCTGCACCAGGTCCTTGCCATCATTGCTCAGCAGGACGCGATAACGGGCCTCCTCGACATTCGCCAACAGGACTGCCTGCTGCGTGTAGCGCACAATGTTCAGCGTCAGTGTTCGTGCCGCAGGATCGCTGCTGCGAAAGCGATACGCTGCAAGCGATGGAGACTGACGGCTGGAAATCATTTCTCCAAGGTCGCTGGCATCCGCTTCTTCCAGGCCTTGCGCTTTGGGCTCCTTAATCTCTCCGGCCCCGAGCACTTCGACGGCTACTCCCCCGGTTTCGCGTTCCGCATCCAGCAATCGAAACAGTGGGATTGCGATGTCACCGTCGCGCGGCAAGCGAGTTTCGCAACTCAGGACAAACTTCGTGCTGTGCTCGATCGGTTCTATGAACGTGACCGCAAGGTCCTCGCCTCGCGTCTCCCAGTCCGCTACTGCGGCCCCCGAGACCTGGTTGACGTTGATCTTTTCTGGAAGGTGAATTCGTATCTCACGGGCCTCGCCTTGCGTGACCTGGATCTCAGTCTCCGTGACGACCGCCGTCGAATCCTCGTTCAAGCTCACCAGTTCCGTTAGCGATCCGCGATAGCGCAACGGCAATGTATTGTGGTGGTCCTCAGTTTTTCGCTTCCATGTGAACCGCAACGGTTCAGTGCCTTTGCCGTACGCCAGCCATTTGCTGACGCGGTACTCTTCTTTCTTTTCCGCGAGCAGTCCACCGCTTACTCTTACCTCGACGTCAGGACGCGCCAGTTGCACAAAGGCCCGGGTGGTTCCTGACTCGGTTGCGGGAAGCGAGATGCTCTCTTCGCCCGGCGCCGAAGCTACCGGCAACACGATGTTCAACGTCAGCACCGCACGACCGGTGTGAGACAGCAATGCCGACATTCGTCCCTTTTCGCCGGCAGCGAGGGTTACAGGTTTGCCGTCAATTTGAGCTTCGCGTACCAGCAACCCGGCCGGAATGGGCACACGAACCCACCCATCCTTGAGCACATCCACCGTGAGGTCAGCCTTGCCGGTTGCGACCTCGTTGTTGATCCGCAGGTCGTAGTCGACTCGGGTAAGTGTCGCATCCACACTGGATGGTTCCGGCCCTTTCTCGGTCGGATAGGCGCGCGCGTGCAGCGTCCGGTAATCATCGATGGGAAGCACCACCCAGCCAGATGAGCGCGCGTCTTGCGCGAGGCAAGCCGTTGTGAAACTTAATGCGATCAGGAACGCGAGATGTCGCGATCGCCGCCTTGAAAGAAAATTGGTCTTTAGTTTTTCCATGCCCTCTCCTTTTTCGGTCTCACTGGATCCCAAGAACGACAAGGGACCTCCCACGAAATGCCGCAAGTTGCAGCATCACGAAATGGCTCGCCGAAATGCGCTTCACGGGTTTCGGCGAGGTCTCGCCAATCAAGTTGAAGTGGGATCGATCAGGATCCAGGCGGGGGTTTGGGCTGAAAGATCGATTCGCGCAGCATTAGCAGCGGACTACCGGGTGCCGCGATCCAGAAGGGGCCCTGACGGCAGCGTGCCATGCGTGCCTCCGCGACTGCTGAGTTGGAACCAGAGCACAACTGCAAACGTTGCCTCGCGCAATAAATTCTGAGCTTCAGCTGAGAGAGAAATTCCAGCCTATCTTCAGAACGCGCGACCGGCGCGGCCTTGCGTAAAAGTTCGGCTTACGCCACCGGGCCAGCAGCGCGCAGCAACACTGGTCCCACTCCATACATGGTCGATTAAGGCCGAAAGGTTACGTTTGTACGTGAACGCTTGAAGAAACAGATGGATTTTCAGGAGGCGTTTCGAGCCATTCTCATCATTCCCCATTCAACGATTCCGGGAAACAATTGATAGAGCTTGACCACAGGAATCATGGTCCAGGGCACAATCACTTCTCGTTTGTTGGCCAGGTAGCCATTAAGCAGGGCATGCGCGACTCTCTCGACCGAAATTCCTTTCGCAGTCTTTGGGCGTACGCGCGTAGGCTCGGGCCCCTTGATTGCGTTGGCTGCGAAATCGGTCTTCACATATCCCGGACAAATCGTTAGCACGTTGATGCCATGGCGCAGCAGCTCCATGCGCGCGGCTTTGCCCAAAGCGTTCATTCCGAACTTTGTGGCGCTGTAAACCCCATGGAAGGCAATTGGAATGTGGCCCGCGACACTCGAAACGTTAATGATCGAACCGCCGCCCTGCTGCTTCAGGATTGGGATCACAGCCTGCATGGCTTCCATGGTCCCGAAGAAATTCGTCTCGAAGGTCTCGCGGACGTCGGCCATGTTCACGGTTGCAATGCCGTCAAGAATGCCATGCCCGGCATTATTGACCCAGATATCGATTCGCTGGAAGTGATGCATGGTGAGGCCGATGACACGGTCGATCTCCTCGCGGTGCCGCACGTCACATTGCAGAGCCAGAGTCTGTTCTGTACCGCCGATCCGTGCTCGCGCCGCTTCAAGCCGCCCGAGATCGCGCGACAGCATGACCACATGCGCGCCGTTTTCGACAAACAGTTTCGTGACTGCCTCGCCGATGCCCATGGACGCGCCCGTGATGACCGCAACTTTTCCCGCAAGCTGTTGCCCGGTGTTAGAACCCATGCGGGGTTTGTATCCTGCGCGAACCTGCAAGTCAAGCACGGCGTACAATCGCTACATCGTGGACGCGCGGCTTCCCTTATTTCCGCTCGACGTGGTGCTGCTTCCCGGCGCGCCCCTGCCACTTCATATCTTCGAGCCTCGTTACAAAGAGATGATCAATGAATGCCTGGACCGGAAACGTCAGTTTGGCGTCGTTCGTACCAAAGAGGAAGGATTCGTGAACATCGGCTGCACCGCCGAGATCATCAACCTTCTTAAGAAGTATGACGACGGACGCATGAACATTCTTGCGGAGGGTCAGCGCCGCTTTGAAGTGCTCCGGCTCAGTGAAGAGCGCTCGTTTCTTCAGGCGGAGGTTTTTTACATGAGCGATGAACCCGATCAGCCGCTTGCAGGCGAACAGGAACGAGCAATCCAGTTGCATGGCGAAATCATGCGGCTCGCGGGGGCACAGCCGGAGAAAGCCGATACCGCAGCAGGACAACTTGCCTATCGGCTGGCGGGATCGCTTCCGTTCGATCCCGATTTTCAACAGGCACTGCTGGAAATGAACTCCGAGGCCGAGCGCATCCGGGCGGTGATTTCCTTTTTCGAGCGAATCATCCCTGTGCTACAGCAGAATGCGAAAGCGAAACGGCGTGCCGGCGGCAATGGCCATGTGCATTAGGCGTCAGGCGTCAGGCGTCGGGCTTCAGGGCTCTATCAGATTTATCGATTTTGACAAGAACCAGTCGTGCAATCAATGCTGAGTCATAAAGCCTGCTGCCTGATGCCTGAAACCTGATGCCTGAAGCCTGACGCCTCCTCCGGCGTATAATCAACCCATTCGGAGTGGTTCATGAGTTTTCCCCGCACCCTCGGCGAGTTGCGCCGAAGCCCTTTTTCAGAAGACAAGCTGCGATCGCGCCGCGTCAAAGACGAACTGCGCGAAAATCTGATCCTCAAGCTCGCGCATGACGCACCGATTTTCCCCGGCATCGTCGGTTATGACGATACCGTGGTGCCGCACATCGTGAACGCCATTTTGTCGCGGCACAATTTCATTCTTCTGGGATTGCGCGGGCAGGCCAAAAGTCGAATTCTTCGCGCGCTTACGTCGTTACTTGATTCGCACTTGCCCTACATTAGCGGCTGCGAAATTCACGACAATCCTTACGACCCCATCTGCGCGCGGTGCCGAGAATTAATCTCGCGATGCGGCGAAGCTACCGGCATCTCCTATCTCACCCCCGAGGAACGTTACGTCGAAAAGCTCGCGACTCCCGATGTCACGATCGCCGACCTCATTGGCGACATCGATCCAATCAAAGCAGCTCGCGGCGGGCATGAGCTTTCGAGCGAACTGACGGTCCACTTCGGCTTGCTGCCTCGCGCCAATCGCGGCATTTTTGCGGTGAACGAACTGCCGGACCTCGCGGGAAAGATTCAGGTTGGACTTTTCAACATCATGCAGGAGGGCGACGTTCAGATTAAGGGATACCCGGTCCGCCTGCCGCTCGACGTTGCGCTCGTGTTCACGGCCAATCCCGAAGACTACACCGCACGCGGGAAAATCATCACGCCGCTCAAAGACCGAATCGGCTCGGAAATTCGCACGCATTACCCAGCGACCGTCGATGAGGGAATCGCGATCACCACGCAGGAGGCATGGGCTGCCCGCGATGGCAACAAGCTGGTCATTCCTAAATATGTTCGCGAAGTGGTTGAGCGCATCGCTTTCGCTGCCCGTGATGACAAGAAGATTGACAAGCGCTCCGGCGTCAGTCAGCGCCTTCCGATCTCATGCATGGAGAACGTGATCTCGAACGCCGAGCGTCGGGCCATTCGACATGGGGAGCAAGTCACCGTCCCGCGCATCGGAGATATCTACGCCTCGCTTCCAGCAATCACCGGCAAGCTGGAACTTGAATACGAAGGCGAAATGAAAGGCGCTGATCACGTCAGCCGCGAGCTAATCAGAAACGCAATAGCGAAGACCTATGATCAGTACTTCAGCGGCGCAAACATGCAGCAGGTGATTCAGTGGTTCGACCTCGGAGGCGAGATCCATCTCGCCGACAATGCACCTGCAAGCGAGGTATTGCCGACTCTGCGCAACATCCAGGGGCTGATGGATAAACTCACGCGCGTGAACGTCGGCCCCAAAGATGCAGCGGAGGCGCAGGTCTCCGCCGCCGAATTTGCCCTTGAAGGCCTGCACGCGCACAAGCGCATCGGCCGCAACGAAGAGCGCGTCTTTACCGCAGGGGAGAAGCAGCCGAAGGTTTCGGACAAGCAACCCTTCGAGCGGGACGAGGGGCAGTACCGCAGTAGAAGGCCGCTGAACTAGCCATCAGCTATCAGCCATCAGCCGTCAGATACCGCGGTGTTGGTTTTCCTGATGGCTGATGGCTGACGGCTAATGGCTGCCATGAAACGCATTCGCTATACCAAATACGTTCCCGATCCTGCAGGCGAAATGAGCCTGGAGGAGCTGCTCAATGCGCTCTCCGATTATTTTCTTCAGAGCGGCTTTCAGGATTACCTGTCCTACTACGATCTTCCCAATGAGCAGACTCTCGACGATCTGAGACGTGCAATTGAACGCGCGCTCCTCGAGAGTGACATGCTGAGCGACG
>JBKPSP010000005.1:0-58619 GCA_046735175.1 Acidobacteriota bacterium | reverse complement strand
AAGTGAGATTTTTCTCTAATTAACGGTGGGAATGTGCCTGGCGAGCTGGACGCCGCGCAAACCTTACAATGTTAGCAGAAAGTGGCTGAAAAAACAGCCTTTAGCTTCTGGCCTCCGGCTCTGAGCTTTTCCGTTTGCCGCGCCCTCTGTTCTGGGTCCCGCTCGATTTGGGATCGAAATCCCGACACCCTGCTCTGACTCCCGCCGTCTCTAAATTAGATGGCGCGGAGAGGCGTTTAGTTTCAGGGGTTTGGGCAGGTTTCGAATCCACCCGCACGTTTGGATATTGGCGAGAAGGTTAGTGACTTGCTTTTGGCAAGAATGAGCCGCTCGCCATCGCTTGACCACTCGGCAACTCCGTGGGAGTTTTCAATTGATGACAGGACACAGTTCCGTTCTACGTCAAACACCTGCAGAGTTGACGGTAGGATTTCTCCCTGTTTGGTCAGAGGGTGATCAGCAACTCGCAGGAGGAGTTCGTCATACTTCGGATTCCAGGAGTGGAACTCAAACTCCTCTTTCCTTCCTTCGCCAGTGAAGTCGAACGTCATCAGTTTTCCTCCAGTAGCCACGTCAAGAATCGCCCACGGCAAAGGACCATGGAAGCTACTTTCAGTCGCAATATAGCGACAAGTGGCCGAAAAATTACCAGGCAGCAGGTTAGGTATTCGTCGCGGAGTTTCCAGGTTTGGGCCGTATTCCACAGTCTCTGCTTCGAGGTCGCCGTCCTCGTTGACAATGGGGTCGCCTGTGAAGAGGCGTCCATCAGCGGCGCACACGTTTACGCTCTCAGTTAAGGCTAGGAGCTTTTTGCGCGTAATGCTCATGTCGTCTAGGGTTAAGATCCCCAAGGTGTCCCAAGCATCGCCCTGAATTGTTGACCCAGCTTCAAAGTAAATCTTCTTCGCGTCTGCTGACCATGCTAGAACGTTGTCAACCGGAAGATCGCAAATTTTGCGTCCGCCTTCATAAAGTGATACTCGTCGCGACGCCGAAGGCTCCCAGGCAGTCAAGACCGCCTTGTTGCCGACCGGAGCCGCCGAAACCCAGATTGATCCATGTGCAGTCTCTAAGGGGATGATGCTGGTGGTGGCAAGGTCGAGACTGTAGGCACTGGATGACGACTGTTTTTGACAAACAAACCAGATCATGGCCCCGTCATGAGATTCGGCAAGTGAACTCGCCTCACAAGGCAAGTTATAGCTACGCGACGTGGACGAGAGCTCGGCGTAACTGAGGCCGTTCGTCGAGTTCACAAGCAGAACCCAAAGCCCCAGATAAAAACTTAGTCGATAACCGGAGTGCCGGAACGCGCTCGCAACCGATTTCATGTGACCAAGATATGTAATGTTTCAGCGCCGCGCGAGTTACGGCGGTGTGATACCGAATCGCTCTCGGAACTAACGACTCCGAAGTATGGAAATACAGAAAATCCGGCCTAAGCCCCGAGTCTTGCCGCCTTCCGGGCCGCCGACTCCACAATTCGAACTAGTACCCGCTTTCCCAGCGCATGCGCGGCCCGCGTCATGGTGTCCAATGTTACGGCGGTATTTTGCGGATCAAGCAATCGATCCAGCTGTGAACGACTGGTCCGAAGTTCTTTAGCCATCGCCTGCTTGGTTTTCTGCTGCCTTTTCATTTCCCGGCTGATTTGCCAGGCAAGTACGCGCTTTACCGCAACGGCCTCCACTTCTTCGCGAATCCCTCGTTCTTCAAGGAAGCTATCGAAGCTTGATCCCGTGTGATTGAGGTTGTTGCTTCGTGCTTTTTTCATCTTTCTCCCTGCTGGTGTTTGCGTTTGTGGGTTCGCGCGAGAGCTGAGTCCTCGGCTGGAGTTTTGCGAGTCTTCTTGATAAACCCGTGGAGTAACACCATCCGCGATCTCCGATCTACGTAAAACAGCACACGCGCGATGCGATTGTGCGATAAAGCCGTGCGAACTTCATAGAGTCCACCACCGAGGGGGCGACAGACCGGCATTCCCAACGGCCAGCCGAATTCAACAGTCTTGATGCCCGCACCGATTCTCTTTCTATCGTCGTCATACGGCAGCGATCTCAACCATTCCCGTACAGGCTCGTGCCGGCTTCGGTTCGATAGAAGAAAGCCGGTACGCGCTTTCCTTCCGGTAGAGCCGGTTTGCTGCCCACCTGACGAATGTACCATATAAGGTACAGCATGGCAAGCTCTTCATTTCCGCGATTCGATTACAATTCCTGCGCCATGGTTTGGAGGAAAGATGCGAAAAGCCTGCTTACTTGTGCTGTTGGCCTGGGCTGTACCGGTGTTGGCTCAGACCCTCTCCCCGGACGTCAAGCAGTTCGTCAAAGTTGATGCGCCCATGATCGCGCTGGAGCATGTGCGCGTGATTGATGGCACGGGAGCGGCGGCGAAAGAAGACCAAACGGTCATCGTCGCAAACGGGAAGGTTCAGTTGGTCGGCGCTGCCGGAGCGAATGTCCCTAAGGACGCGCAAGTCTTCGACCTCCACGGCTACACCGTCATCCCCGGCCTAGTGGGCATGCACGACCACATGTTCTATCCCATGGGCAATGGCGTTTATGGCGAGATGGCGTACAGCTTTCCGCGGCTGTATCTTGCCGCAGGAGTGACCACGATCCGGACCACGGGCTCGCTTGAGCCTTACACCGATCTGCAAATCAAGCAGGACATTAACTCTGGCCAAACGCCTGGACCGAAGATTCACGCGACAGGGCCTTACGTCGAGGGAAAAGGCAGTTGGGTGATGCAGGCCCACAAGCTGACCGGGCCGGAGGACGCCACGAAATTCGCGAACTACTGGCTCGACCAGGGCGTAGACAATTTCAAGATCTATAACTTCGTTACTGCCGCGGAGCTTTCCGCCACGATCAAAGCCGCGCATGCGCGCGGTGCGAAAGTCACCGGCCATCTGTGCTCGATCGGATTTCGCCAGGCCGCGGAGCTCGGCATTGACGATCTCGAACACGGCCTGCTCGTGGATACGGAATTTTTTCCAGAAAAGAAGCCGGATGAATGCCCGGACGTACCCGACGAGGGCGTTCGCTACAGCAAAATGGACGTACAGTCCGGTCCGGTGCACGACATGATCGTCGATCTGGTGAAGCACCACGTGGCGCTGACCTCGACGCTGCCTGTATTCGAGATGGACGTGCCAGGACGCCCAGCTATGCAGAAGCGCATGCTGGATGCGTTGACGGCGGAAGCCCGGAGCGCGGTGCTGACGAACAAGCTCAACGCATCCGATGCGGCGCGAATCAGAAAGCGCTACGGAACCGACGTCTCGCCTTGGGCGGGCGCATTCCAGAAAGAGATGGAGTTCGAGCGGGCTTTTGTGAAAGAAGGCGGGCTGCTGCTGGCGGGACTCGATCCCACCGGTATGGGCGGCATTGTCGCCGGCTTCGGCGATCAGCGCGAGGTCGAGTTGCTGGTCGAGGCTGGATTCACCCCGCTCGAAGCGATTCACATTGCCACTTACAACGGCGCGCAATATCTAGGCGATCTAGACAAAGTCGGCACGATTGCTCCCGGTAAACAGGCGGATTTGGTCGTGATCAAAGGCGACCCGTCGCAGAATATTGAAGATATCGAAAACGTCGAGATCGTGTTCAAAGACGGCGTGGGCTACGACTCGGCCAAGCTGATTAAATCGGTGCAGGGATTGGTGGGAAGCAGATAGGAGGGAATCCGCAATGCTCGCGTAGGGGCGGGTGCCCTCACCCGCCCAGCCGCGCCGGGCGCGGCGAACCGGCGAGCAGGGCTCGCCCGCCCGGGTGAGGGCATCCGGGCCTACGTGAGCATTGCCAACCCACACACCCATTTTTGACTCCCCCGCATCCAGCCAAATAGACTTTCACTCCGGCGGTGCTTCCAATGAAAACCACTCTTCTCCTTGCGCTCGCGCTCTCCGTCCCCTGCTACCTCGCAGCCGACGACGAGGCACACGATCACGCCGGCCATCATCACGAGGACCTGACCGAAGCTCAGCTCGGGACCGTTCACTTCCCGTCATCCTGCTCGGCCGGGATGCAGAAGCCGGTCGAGCGCGGCGTGGCCATGCTGCATTCGTTCTGGTACGAGGAAGCCGAGAAAGAATTCGAGCAGATCGAGAAAGACGATCCGCAGTGTGCCATCGCGCACTGGGGCCTGGCGATGAGCCTCTGGCACCAGCTATGGAATCGCCCGGAGCTGGCGATACTGCAGCGCGGTGGCGAACAACTGAAGCAAGCAGAGCACATGCAGGCGACGGCCCGCGAGAAGGATTACATCAAGGCGCTCGAAGCCTTCTATCAACACCCGAAGCGTTCCTATGACAAACGCGCTCTCGCCTATTCGAACGCCATGCAAAAAGTCACACAGCGCAATCCAGAAGATCACGAAGCCGCAGCGTTCTACGCGCTGAGCCTGCTCGCGGCAGAGCCTGAGCACGACACCACCAACGAATATCGTAAGAAAGCTGCCGCGGTCCTCGAAAAACTTTTTGCCGAGGAGCCCAACCATCCTGGCATCGCGCACTATCTGATCCACACTTACGACAAGCCCGACATGGCAAAACAAGGACTACCCGCGGCGCGCCGCTACGCCCAGATCGCCCCCGCCGCTCCCCACGCCCTGCACATGCCCGCACACATTTTCGCGCGCCTCGGTCTATGGCAGGACGACATCGATTCGAACGTCCGTTCGGTTGAAGCTACTCGCAAAGAAGCTGCCATGCACATGGGCGGCGAAGGCCATCAGTTCCACGCCATGGATTTTCTGGTCTATGCCTACCTGCAAACCGGACGCGAAGCCGATGCGCAGAAGATCATTGACGAAGTGAAAGCCATGCCGGCCATGCAGGACATGTACGGCATGGGATTCGATCCTCATTTGGCTGCGCTGGGAGAGTTCCGGGTCGCATATGCGCTTGAGTTGCACCGGTGGAGCGATGCCGCGCAGCTCGCGCCCGTGGAGGGCGCCTCGGAGTGGAACCGCTCCTTTACTTATCTCGCAAGGGCTATTGGTTCGGCGAGGAGCGGGAATTCCGATCAGGCACGGAAGGAAGTTGCCCAGCTCGAGGGGCTTCAGAAAAAATTCGAGTCTGACAAGAAACACGATCACGGGGAGTATGAAAGCGTGACTCACGATCTGGCCATTGCCAGAGCATGGCTTGCACACGCGAATGGCCGTCACGACGAAGCGATCTCGTTGCTCCGTCCGTTGGCCGATAAAGAAGAGGGCGAAGCCGAGGCCAGCGAGGGCATCCCAGTTCACGAGATGATCGCGGATATATTGATGGAGTCGAAGCGTCCGGCGGACGCCCTCGCCGAGTACGAAGCCACCCTGAAAACCGACCCCGGCCGCTTCAATGCGCTCTACGGAGCCGCGCAGGCCGCGGAGCAATCGGGGAAAGCTGACAAAGCCGGTGAGTACTACGCCGAACTGCTGAAGAATTGTGACGGCTCCAAGTCCGATCGCGCCGAGTTGAAGCATGCGCGCGAGCGGGTTGAGGCTCGGGCCAGCGCGGCCGCGCAGTAGGCTGCACAAAATCACAATCCACCGACGTTGCGCTATACTTCCGCCCGCAGGGTGCGAGATGTACGAGCGCCCTTCCGAGGGGAGGACCCATGAACCGTAATCGTTTCGTTATCGTCGCCGCCGTCTTCGCGCTGAGCTTTTCTTCGCAGCATCTCTTTGCGGCTGACAAGGAAGACATCGTCGCTACCATCCATCAGTTCGCCGACAATCTCGATCCCAAAACCATGGACAAAGCTCTTGCAGCGTGCGACTCGCCGACTTCGATCATCGACGAGTTTCCTCCGCATGTGTGGAACTCGTGCGCGGACTGGTTCAAAGCCTTCGGCGAATACAACGAAAAGAACGGCGTCACGCCCGGAGACGCAAAGATCGGCACGCCCTGGAGCGTCGATGTCTCCGGCGACCGCGCCTACTTCGTCGCGCCTTCGACTTACGAATTTAAGGAGCACGGCAAAAGCGTGAAGGAGCTGCACTCGGTATTTACCGCCGCGCTCAAGAAGACAGACGGCGGCTGGAAGATCACTGCGTGGACCTGGTCGAAGCACTAGCTCGGGTTAGCGCTTCAGGTAACTGTTGCCACTCCAAGCCGCAGGATGCCGCTCTTCGGCCGAACTCAGCGCCTCGATCTTATGAATCGGACATATTCCGCCGCGAGCGCCAATTTGCGTGCAGTTCAATGCCGCCGCCGCGCATGAGAAATCCAGCGTGCGTTGCAGCGGCCAGTCCTGAAGAAGACTGTAGATGAAACCCGCGTGGAAGATGTCGCCCGCGCCAGTTGTGTCCACCACAGGCACGCGGAAGGCGGTCGCGTACTGGAACCGTTCGCCGTCGTACGCTAGCACGCCCTCGCTGCCGAGCGTAGCTGCGGCCAGACGAGACTTGTAACGGCTCTGCAAAATGCGTAACGCTTTCGCGGGATCAGCTTCGCCGCAGAGCCGCCGCGGTAAATCCTGGCTGACGATCAGGTAATCGATATTTGGAAGCAGTTCGTCAACGCCGGCATACACCTCATCGAGATCTGCAATCACCGGAACGCCCGCTTCGCGCGCCCAGCGAGCAGCCGCTGTTGCGGCTTCGGTATCGTAACCATCCACCAGCAGAGCACGCGCGTTGACGATCCACTCGCGATCGAGTTCACTCGGCTGAAGCGCCAGCCGTTCTTCTCGCCATCCGATCGCCGTGCGCTCGCCGTCGGAGTCAACCATGATGAAGGACTGCTGGCTGGAACAATTGGGAACGGTGATCAGGCAGGTCTCAACCCCGGCCTTGGCGAATGCTTCTCGATGCACTTGCGCCGCGGAATCGTCTCCGACTTTGCCAACGTAGCGAGTGCGCAGGCCCCAGGTTTGGCAGGCGATCATCGCGGTCGCGACCTGCCCCCCGGGGAGGATTCTCACAGCGGTCGACTCCAACTTTCCGCTACGCGCAGGAATGTGCGGGACCGAGATTATGGTGTCGGTGGCGTTGAGGCCCACACCTACGACGTCTACCGTTGGGGAGTCGCGCTGTTCCATGGCCAAAAGTCAAAATCCCCACCCTCCCGCAAGAAATGCAGGAAGGGTGGGGCACCCGATCTTACGATTATTCCTTCACTTTCCGGATCGTAATTCCCAGCTCTTTCAACTGCCCCTCGCTCACGGGCGTCGGCGCGTCCACCATCAGGTCCACGGCGCGGGCAGTTTTCGGGAAGGGAATGACTTCGCGCAAGCTTTCAGCCCCCGCAAGGATCATCACGATGCGATCGAGACCAAGCGCAATGCCGCCGTGCGGAGGCGTGCCGTATTCCAGCGCTTCGAGAAAGAACCCGAAGCGTGCGCGGGCTTCTTCATCGCTCATGCCCAGCGCCTGGAAAATTTTCTTCTGAATGTCCTGGCGGTGAATACGAATTGAGCCAGAGCCAAGCTCCGTGCCATTCAAGACCACGTCATAGGCCAGCGCGCGAATCTCCCCCAGCGGAGACTTGGGGTCATTCACCGAATCGATGTTCGCGTCGAGCTTCGCAAAATCTTCCTCATGGAGCGTGGTGAACGGATGGTGCGCGGGATTCCAGCGCTTCTCGGCGTTGTCCCACTCGAACATCGGGAAGTCGGACACCCACAGAAAACGAAAATCCTTCGCAATGTCCCCGGTCTTCTCGAAAGCCTTGTGCTTAGACGCGTACTTCTGCGCAAGATCAAGCCGCAGGAACCCGCACTTTTCGCAGAAGTGTTGGATGCTCTGGTCCATTACGGCAGCATTTTCCGGACGGCTTGCTGCGCCTGCCAGCAGCCACAAATCGTCGGCCTCGACCTTCGCGAAGCTGATAATTTTCTCCGAGTGCGCCGGATAATCTTTCGCAAAGCGCTTGGGATCAGTCATCAACTGCACGAACGCCGGGCCCTGTACGTGCTGAAACGCGCCATAAGTCCCGATCGTGCGGCGTTCGGTTCCGGAAATTTCGCCGGCTTTCGGAATACGAATCAGCTGCAGCGGAAAATCCTTCCGCATGCGAAATTTGCCCGTCAGCTCATCGAGTTCTTCCGCGCTCAGCGCCTCGCGGACGTCAACCATCGCCGGAAGCCGCATGTCCGGCTTGTCGTTCCCATATTTGCGAATGGCTTCGTCGTAGCTCATGCGCGGAAACGGCGCCTTGATGTCGTGCCCAGCGGCTTTGAAAGCGGCCGTCAAGAATCCTTCCACCACCGTCCAGACGGACTCCATCCGCGGGTAGGTCATCTCGAGATCGATCTGCGTGAACTCCGGCTGGCGGTCGGCGCGCAAGTCTTCGTCGCGGAAGCAACGCACGATCTGAAAATACTTATCGAACCCCGAGATCATTAGGATCTGCTTGAACATCTGCGGCGACTGCGGCAGTGCATAAAAACTGCCCGGCTGCACGCGGCTGGGGACGAGATAATCGCGCGCGCCTTCAGGCGTCGAACGCGTCATGAACGGCGTTTCAATTTCGAAAAATCCCTGGCTCGATAAATAATCGCGGATCGCCTTCGAGACCTTGTGCCGCATCTCGATGTTGAACTGCATCGCGTCGCGCCGCAGGTCGATATAGCGATACTTCAGCCGCATCTCTTCATTTGGCAGCACCGCGTCGCCGGGAAGAAATGGCGGCTGCTTGGAATCATTCAGCAGGCGCAACTCTTCGACCATCAGCTCGACTTCACCGGTCGGAATGTTCTTGTTCACGGTATCGCGGTCGCGCTGCCTGACCGTCCCGATCACGGCGATGACGTATTCATTGCGCAGCAGGTTGGCTTTCTCGTGCGCAGCCACGTTCAGCTCGCGGTTGAACACCACCTGAGTCACGCCGGTGCGGTCGCGCAGGTCAATAAAGATGATGCTGCCGAGGTCGCGGCGGCGGTTCACCCATCCCATGAGCACGGCTTTTTTGCCGGCATCGGATGGACGGAGAGCGCCGCACATGTGCGTGCGTTTTAAGTCGCCTAAAAAGTCGAGCAATGGTTGCCTTTCGGAAATCAGCTTTCAGCCGTCAGCCACCAGCCGTCAGGAAAATCTCTCCCGCTGTGATTTCAGCAGTTGGACAAACACCGATCGTTTTCACATCAGACAGCGGTGCTGGGTTTTCCTGATGGCTGACGGCTGATGGCTGATGGCTAACGGCGGTGCGCCGAAGGAGAGATTATAAATGGGAAATCCCCACCCTTCGAAAGCCGCTAAGGGTGGGGCACCCTCGGTGAGGAAACTGCTTACTTCTTCGTCGCCTTGCCTTCCATGCCGGTCATCCAATTCGTGCCGTCTTGCGAGAGCTCGTACTTCATGGTGTACGAAGTCGGTGACAGGACTTTCATGGTGTAGCGGCCCTTCATCGTCTGTCCGTTCATGTGCTCGTCAGCCAGCCATGTCCAGGTGTCACCATCCACAGTCCCGGTAGAATCCTCGGCTTCTCCCCAGCTATTGAAGGCCCGATAGGTGTATACCTTTTTCTCGGAGTCGTAGCCGAAGTAAGCGACGTCTTTTCCTTTGCCCATCGGCCCCAGATCCATGTCGCTGCTTTGCACCAGGAAGAAGTTGCCGTCCATCCATTCGGCGTGGCTGCTCGTCGACCACTTGCTGGTCGGAGTGCCCGGCCCCATGCTCATGGTTCCTGCCGCGGTCCAATTTCCCGTCATGAAATCCAGCTTCTTAAGTTCGGGTGCCGGCGTTTGCGGAGTCATTTGTGCTTGCAGGGCTACAGCCGTCATGAGCATGACGCAGAAAATCAGTACCGCCTCAGAGGTGCGCTTCATAGATATCTCCTGTAGGAATTTCGCCAGAGGGGCAAATAATAGGCGAAAGTAAAGGGTTCGTCAATAAGGCAGGAAAAATTTAACAATTACCCTGTAGAGACGAAGCTTGCTACGTCTTTTGCAGCGGCCTGGGATCTGCGAATGAATGCAGCATCAATGGCGCCGGCAGCAGACGTTGCAAGCAACGTCTCTACGTCTGGCGTATCGCCTCTACCAACGCATCGCGCGCGACGGATTTCTGCTCGCCGGTGGCCAGGTTCTTGAGGGCGAAAACACCGGTGCTCAATTCGTTCTCGCCGGCAATGAGCGCGTACTTCGAGCCAAGCTTAGCCGCGGTTTCGAGGGACTTCTTCAGCCGGAAACTTTCGTCCCCGAGTTCGACCACCAGATCATGGCGGCGAAGCTCACGCGCCAGCCGTGCGGCTTCCTTATTCATGCCAGGGCCGAGCGGGGCAATATAGACATCTGGCTTGCGAACAACTGCCTCAGCAGTTTCGCTCAGCGACATCACCAGCCGGTCTTCGCCGATGGCAAAACCGATTCCCGGAGCCGGCGGTCCGCCGAGAGCTTCTGAAAGCCCGTCATAACGTCCGCCGCCGAGGATCGCGTTCTGCGCCCCAAGCGCTCCATGCGTAAATTCGAACGCCGTGCGCGTGTAGTAGTCGAGCCCGCGTACCAGCCGGTCGTTCAGCGTGAACGGTACGCCGACTGATTTCAGGATCTCTTGCACCTGCGCGAAGTGCTGGCGGCAAGGCTCATCCAGGAATTCGCTGATGCGCGGCAGCTTCTCGATGATCGGCTGATCTTCTGGAACTTTGCAGTCAAACACGCGCAGGGGATTCGTGACCGCGCGGCGCTGGCAGTCGGGGTCCATCTTGTCCTTGACGGGGGCGAGCGCAGCGCGAAGAGCTTCGTTGTATTTCGCGCGATCATTCGGACAGCCGATGGAGTTCAACTGAAGCGTCCAGCCAGTGATGCCAAGCCGATCGAGAAGCGTGGCAAGCAGCTCAAGAATTTCCGCATCCCGCGCCGGCGATTCGCTGCCGGCGGTCGTAGGCCCAAGTATTTCCGCGCCGATCTGATAGAACTGCCGATAGCGGCCCTTCTGCGGGCGTTCGCGGCGAAATTGCGGCCCGATGTAGTAGAGCTTGTTGAGTCCGCGTTTATCGAGGCTGTGTTCGATGTAAGCGCGGACCACGCCTGCGGTGTTCTCGGGACGGAGCGTGAGAGATTGCGCTCTGTCGCTCTCTGCGCGTCCTTGATCTTTCCAGGTGTACATCTCTTTCGAAACAATATCCGTCTCTTCGCCCACTCCTCTCGCGAACAGTTGCGTGTCTTCGAAAATCGGCGTGCGAATCTCCTGAAAGTTGTAGGCGCGGAACACGTCGCGCACCGTGGTCTCCACAAAGTTCCACAGCGCCGTCTCCGGCGGCAGCAGATCGCGCGTTCCTCGAATGGCTTTGATCATTGAGCTTTCAGCCGTCAGCCGTCAGCCTTCAGCTAAACCAAACTGTCATCCTGATCGGAGCAAAACGTCCGGCAAGCCGGGACGTTCAGCGGAGTCGAAGGATCCCGCGTTACTCGATACTACCAGTGGCCCGGCACGGAGTTCCCACATACCGCTTCACCACTCCAATCGCCATCCTCCAAATCAGCCGAAGTAGTTTCGCTAGCGAAACTACTTCGGCTGATTTGGAGGATGGCTAGACTTTAGAACGTTCTACGGCACCGCGAAAGCCGTGCCCCGGCCCAACCACAAGCCCGTCCTGGCTGAATGCTGAGTGCTGAATGCTGAGTGCTATTTGCGCTCCGCCAGATACGCGTCCTTATATCCCAAATAATTCTTCGCATACCGCATGATCGCCGCCCGGTCTTTATCTTCCAGGCGCCGACGAAATTCTCCCGGCGATCCCATCCACACAGATCCCGCCTCAACGACCGTCTTCTCGGCGATCAAAGTTCCCGCCGCGATGATGCAGTCATTGCCAATCTGCGCGCCATTGAGGATGATCGATCCCATGCCGATGAGGCAGCGGTCGCCGATGGTACAGCCGTGCAGCGTGACCGAGTGTCCGACTGTCACGTACTCTCCGATGAACACGCCATATTGTTCCTTCATGCCGTGCAGCACCGAGCAATCCTGAACGTTCGAGTGCGCGCCAATGCGGATCGAGTGGACGTCTCCGCGTACAACGGCGTTCATCCACACGCTGGCATGCTCGCCAAGAACAACGTCGCCGATGATCTGCGCGGACTCGTCCACATAGCACGAGGCCGGGATTGTTGGTGAAACGCCCTTGTAGGCTCGAATCATAAAAAGCACTCACCATTCAGCACTCAGTCGAAAACGAGCATTGAGTGGCGCAATGAGCAATCATTTCCAGTTTGATTGCTCACTGCTCGTTGCTCACAAGCTCGCGACTCGACGCTAATTGCCGATGGCTGAGTGCTAAATGCTATCAAAATTCCCATTGCGGGAAGCACTCGCAAAATTTCGGCGAACATCACTGACGAAACTGCCCGGCTCGTGCTATACGATGAGCGTCTCCCGTCGAGGCTGGACTCACTTCACTGCGGAGTGACTCCATGTCGCGTTGCATTTTCTCTCTTCTGGTTCTGGCCACAATCTCGTCTTTCTGCCTCGGACAAGACAGTTCGACCGGGGCGCTTCGCGGCTCGGTTTTCGATCCGTCTGGCCGCAGCATTGCAGGCGCCAGCGTCGCCGTGGTGAACGACGCGACCGGCGCTCACTTCGAGCAAACGTCCGATCTTCGCGGCCGGTTTGTCTTCGACCTGTTGCCGCCTGGCGAGTACTCCGCGCGCGTTACGGCGGAGGGCATGTCGCCGGAGTTGAGTCCGAGCATTCACGTCGCGGTGGGCGGAGAAACTGCAATCGACTTCACACTTACGGTCGCCGGAGTTCATGAAAATGTGACGGTTTCGGCCGAGCCGCGCTCCGTTGAAACTGAGCCGCGAGGGGTTTCAGCCGTTGTGGATGAACGCGCCATCAACAACCTTCCCTTAAATGGACGCCGCTTCACCGATCTGTCGCTGCTCACCCCCGGCGCCACTCAAGACCCGCGCGGCCAGAACTCGACCTCGAACGGCGATCTCGCCTTCGGCGGCATTCGTGGCTTTCATACCAGCTATCTGGTGGACGGCGGTGACAACAACAACGCCTTCTTCGCCCAGGCCCGCGGCCGTTATCGCGCGCCCTATCAGTTTTCGAACGAAGTGATTCAGGAGTTTCGGGTTTCACCCAATTCTGTTTCCGCCGAATCAGGCAGGACTGCGGGAGCAATCGTGAACGTGGTTACGAAATCCGGCTCGAACAGAGTTCACGGGAGCGGGTTCTATTATCTTCGCAACAGCAGCTTCGACGCCCGCGATCCGTTCCTCGACGTGAAGCCCGACGGCCAGCAGCAACAGTTTGGTGTCACCGTCGGCGGGCCGCTTCGTCGCAACAAAGCATTCTTCTTTGCCGGATTCGATCAGCACATCTTCCATGAGCCCACCGTCGTCCGCTTCGTGAATGGCGGGAGCGTGGTAGTGCCGCAACCAGCAGCGGGTCCTGCGACTCCGGGCGATTTCGAAGCCGACGATCAGACGCTCGTGTTCGCCACGGCGGCGCAGTTGTCTCAGGAATCAGGGCTCTACCCCTCGAGGCTGATCGGCAACGCGGGATTCGCCAAGCTCGACGTGAATCTCTCGTCGCGAAATCAGCTCGCCATGCGGTTGAGCACGTCGCGATACTCAGGCGCAAATAATGTTTTTCTCGATCCATCGAGTCCGGTAACGACCTATGGAATTTCCGATAACGGAACCGAGCACGTCGAAACCGAGACTGCGACCGCATCCCTGACCAGCGCACTCTCCCCGCGGCTGATCAGCCACCTTCGCGCGCAATATTCGCGGGACTTTGAATGGTCGGAAAGCAATTCGAATTCTTCGCTGACCCGCATTCCAGGAATCCTCGACGGCTTAGGGCGATCGGCCATCCTGCCGCGCGAAAGCCGCGAGCATCGCGAACATGTGGCAGAAACCATTCAGCCGCGAGGGCTCCCGCCACTCGTGGAAGTTCGGCGGTGACGCCCTGGTTACGCAAATTTACAACTTCTTTCCCTCGACCTTCGGCGGTGAATACATCTTCGATCCGATCAAGGTGGATCCGTTCACCTTTCAGCCGATGATCGGCGGCCTCGAACTGACGCCCTTACGTGCCTACGCGCACCAGATGCCGCACTACTACATCCAGCGTTTAGGGAATGCGGTGAGCCATCCCGACACCAACGAGTATGCGGCATTCGCACAGGACACCATGCACGTGACCAATCACCTCGCCCTCACGGCAGGCGTTCGCTATGATCTGCAAACCTTCAGCACCAAATATCTGAAGAGCAACCCGCTATGGCCGGACTCGGGCAAGGTCCCGCTCGACTTGAACAATTTCGCTCCGCGCCTCGGCTTCTCGTATGCCATCGGCGATCAAACGCCAACCGTCATTCGCGCAGGATACGGACTCTTCTATCCGCGCATTCCGCAGATCTACAACTCGGTCATTGAAACCGACAACGGCCTTACGCCGAACTCGATTTTCTTGAACCAGACCAATTTCTTCGCCCAGCAGGTGTTCCCGCAGTATCCGCTGCCGCTGGTCTCTTGCCCGGACCTGGCGACCTCCTGCACGGCTCCGGCGAATCTTCAGTCGTTTTTCAGTAACGACGTTTCCGCGTTCGCGCACGATTTTAGAACTCCCGAAGTCCACCAGGCCAGCCTGACAGTCGAACGCGAGATCGCAAAACGTGTGATTGCGAATGTCTCTTACTCCTATGTGCGTGGGCAAAATCTCATCCGCGCTCGCGATGTGAACCTGCCGCAGCCGGTTTCGGTGCAATATCCGGTGCTTGACCCATCGGGGACGAGCGTACTGGGTTACGGAACGGTCGCTTCATTCTCGACCTGGCAGCTCACGCAATCTTTGACGTGTCCGTTTCCTCCCTGTGTCAACGACATCTCGCGGCCGATTCCGCAACTCGGCGCGATTGATGTGTTCGAGAGTGAAGCCTCCAGCACGTACCACGGAGGAACATTCTCCTTGAAACGCCAAATGAGCCATGGCCTGTATTTCCGGCTTGGGTACACCTATGCTCACGCCATCGACGATGGGCAGGATGCACTGGTCGCCGGACGCCCAGCGACGGTGCAGAATTCCTATGCTCCGAGTTCTGAGCGCGGCAACAGCGTCACGGATCAGCGAAGCCGGTTCGTGTTTTCGTGGATTTATGAACCGCGAGCTTTGAACGGAGGGCACGGCTGGATCGGACGCCTGACGAAGAATTGGAAGAACTCCGGCGTAATCACCGCCGGAAGCGGGCGCCCGGTCAATGCAACCGTTGTCGGCGACGCAAACGGTGACGACAACACCAGCAACGACCGCCTGCCGGGCGCGCGCCGGAATTCGTTCGTCGGCCCGGACTATACGTCCGCAGATATGCGCGTCTCGCGCCGAATCTACGTTAGAAAAGGCCTGAAGCTCGATCTCAGCGCTGAGTCGTTCAACCTCTTCAATCGACTGAACCGTCGATTCCAGTTGACCGATGACGGCGCCATGAGCAACGCCGCCCAGTTCAATTACGGAACTAAGCACATTGGAATCAACTACTTTCCGGCGTACTACCAAGTCCCGGCGAATTTCATGAAAGCGACCAGCGCATACGCCCCTCGGCAGGTGCAGTTTGCGTTGAGGATCTCGTTCTGAAGGGCTGTGGAAATCCCATGTCTTGCAAAGGCGGCGAGACATGGGGCAGCGACTCTCATTGAAGGTGATAAGCCCTTGACTTTACGCGCTTATCTTGCAATAACTAACGGGTCTAACCAGGACCAGTTTGGGGGTGTAGTTTTTGGCAGAAGTAAGATTGCAGGAAGGCGAATCGCTCGAGAATGCTCTGCGCCGATTTAAGCGCAAGGTACAGCAGGAGGACATCATCAAGGAAGTAAAGCGTCACTCCTTCTACCTGAAGCCGGGCGAGAAACAGCGCGTGAAGGAAGCGCTGGCGCGCAAACGCGCACGCAAAAAGACCAGAAAAGAAGCGGAGTAAGAGATTGGGCCGCGCGCAAGCGTGGCCCAACCAGACTGAATCATTGAATCATCGGATCATTGAATCATTCGCGGTTTTTTAATGATTCAATCCCCCGATGACTCAATGATTCAATCCATCATAGCCGGATTCATACTTGCAGTATCCGCGCAACTCAGTGCGGAGGGCCGAACCCAGGGTGGAGTAGAACGAGGGGATCAGGCAAGAAGCATCGCGTAAACGACTGAGGGGTGCGTTTCCGGGTGCACTGGGCCAAAGGAGCGCTCGATGGAATTCCAGGACAGGATGCTCACGTGCATCGACTGCGGCAGCGAATTTGTGTTCACCGCGGGCGAGCAATTGTTTTTTCGGGACAAGCAATTCAGAAATGAACCCAAGCGCTGTAAGACATGCAAAGCCAAGCGCGTTGCGGTTCTAGGCGCCGCACCCCAACGAGCGTACCAGGGCCACACCAAGGTCGAAACCCACGCGGTTTGCTCGCACTGCGGAAAAGAAACGACCGTACCGTTCCGTCCCACGCAAGGCCGGCCGGTCTTCTGCCGCGACTGCTTCCGCGACAAACGGCACGCCGCCAGCGCTTAGCGACCAGCTCTAACTGGCCTTTTGCTGCTTTTGCGAGTAGAGATCTTCGGGAACGCCGGCTCCGCCAGTGACGGCTGGATTTCCCTGCAGCCGTTTTTCGTCTTCGTGCCGCACTAGCAGCGCCTCGATCTGGCGCAGGAGATCCTGCGTCCCGATCGGCTTCACCAGCACCGACTGCACCGCGTCGTTTCTCCAATCGACGTTCCTGGGCGGATACGCCGTCAGCAGCGCCGTGGCGGGATTGTAGGTCTGCTGCCGCGCCGCACGGATCACATGGAAGCCCGCATCATCGGTCTCCATGCGGGAATCGGTGATGACCATTTCGTAAGTGCCCGTCGCAAGTTTCTCGACGGCTTCGGCCGCCGAACCTGCGGTCTGCACATCGAACTGATTTAACTCCAGCACCGCTTTCAATGTCAGCAGGACTGTAACGTCGTCATCCACAAGCAGAATTCTGCGCTTCATTTACGCCTCTTACCCCTGCCAATTCGAGCAGCGCGCGACGAGCCGGCGGCACAAACGCTTGCCGTGCTCATCAGCTAGTATAGTTCCGTGTCCAGTTTTTACATAGAAAATTTCGGCTGCCGCGCCACCCAGGCAGACGGCGCCGCAATAGAACAGCAGTTCCGCGCGCTGGGATTGAACCGGGCGTCCGGTTGGGACGAGGCTGGCTACGTGGTCCTGAACACCTGCGCCGTAACCGCCGCTGCCGAGCAGGACGCGCGCGCCGCCGTCCGCCGAATTCGCCGTCAGAATCCCGATTGCAAAATCGTTATGACCGGATGCTATGCCCAGCGCGTGCCGGCCGAGGTCGCGGCGCTGCCGGGTGTGGCCGCCGTCATTGGCAATTCGCACAAAGCCAATCTGGCACAGATCGCGCTGAGGAAGGACGCTCAGAAGAACGCTGTCGAGCTGGGTTCCTTTGTGCCGGTGAGCGCTCTACATAGTTTTCGGCCGGCCGAGATTTTCGTGTCCGATATCTTTGCCCACACTGAGCTTCTCGCGGCTCCGGTGTTCGATTCGGCCAACGAGCGCACGCGCCCCAATCTCAAGATTCAGGACGGCTGCAATAACCGTTGCTCGTTCTGCATCATTCCCTCAGTCCGCGGGAGCAGCCGGTCTCTGCCGATCGAACAAGTTCTGCGTGAAGTGAACCACTTGGTCGAGGCTGGATATCGTGAGGTCGTGATTTCAGGGATCAACCTCGGCCGATGGGGAAGAGACTTGATTCGCGTAGGCCCGGGTGCCCTCACCCGGGCGGGCGAGCTTTGCTCGCCGGTTCCTGCCTTCGAAGATTTGGTCCAAACCATTCTCGACCAAACCTCCCTCGAGAAACTCCGCATCTCCTCCGTCGAACCGATGGATTGGAGCGACGCGCTGATCCGTCTCATGGCCGACTCTCTGCGGATCGCCAAGCATGCGCACGTTCCCATGCAGTCGGGAAGCGACTCGGTTTTGCGGCGCATGCATCGGAAATATCGCCCCTGGCACTATCGCGAGAAGATCGAGAGAATCTGCGCGGCCGTGCCCGACGCCGCGATCGGCGCGGACGTGATGGTCGGGTTCCCCGGTGAAACCGATGCCGAATTTGAAGAGACCCGGCGCATGATCGACGACCTGCCATTCACGTATCTGCACGTCTTCACGTTCTCTGCTCGTCCGGGGACGCCGGCGGCGACGATGCCGAATCAGGTTCCGGCGCAGGTGGCGCGGGAGCGAAATCGCATCCTGCGCGACCTGGCGGCCACGAAAAAACGCGCATTCATGAGGTCTTTTTTGGGAAAACCGCTCAAGGCAATCACCCTGAGTCTGAAGTCAGAAGGCACTACTGGGCCGTGGACCGAAGCGTTAAGTGACAACTATTTGAAGATGAAGATCGCAGGACGGCACCCGTCGAACAGTTGGCTTACGCCGCGAGTTGAAGCCCTCGACGGTGACCACCTGATCGCCAGCACGCATCCGATGTAGAGACGTTGCTTGCAACGTCTTGTATCCATCGGCACGATTTATGGGTTCGCAAAGAATTTCGTTCTAGAACCTGCTGCAAGACGTTCCCAGCAACGTCTCTACACAAAATTACTGCTTCCCAGAGGAGAGCACAGCAGTCTCATACATTATGCGAATCGCAGGCGCGGAGGTCCGGCCAAACGCTATCGTAAAAAAAATCACCGTTACGCTCGTTCTCTTGAGCGCAAGTGTTGCGCAAGCCCCCACCGGCTCCGCGGCGAAACCTGCGAGCACGCCTGGCTTCTACGATCCCCTTCCTCAAGACACCGGCGAAGCCGGCCTCAAGCTGCAACTCCGAAAGCTGCAAACCACCGGCCGTCTCATGATGGTCGTGGCCCATCCCGATGATGAAGACGGCGGCCTGCTCACCCGCGAGGCACGCGGCAAGGGCATTCAGACCCTGCTGATGACGCTCACCCGCGGCGAAGGCGGACAGAACGAAACCGGCAGCACATTTTCCGACCAGCTCGGGATTCTGCGCACGCTCGAGCTTCTGGCTGCCGACCGCTACTATGGCGTGGAGCAGCGCTTCAGTCGCGTGGCCGATTTCGGATATTCAAAGACGGCCGAAGAAACGTTCCAGAAATGGGGTGGCCACGATGTGCCGCTGGCCGACATCGTCCGCGTGATTCGCGAATTTCGCCCGGACGTTCTGATCGCACGCTTCTCCGGCACCGAACGCGACGGACACGGTCATCATCAGGCATCTTCGATGTTGACTCAGGAAGCGTTCCGCGCCGCCGCCGATCCCAATCGTTTCCCCGATCAGATCAAAGAAGGCCTGCAGCCCTGGCAGCCGAAGAAGCTCTATATCGGAAATGTCTGCGGCTTCGGCGCGACCACCTGCGCCGACGAGAACTATACGGTCCAGTTGACGACCAGCGAAGTCGATCCCGTGCTCGGAATGTCCTATGTGCAGTTTGCGATCGAAGGGCTGAAGCACCAGCAGTCACAAGGTCTCGGAGATATCAGCGTTCCTTCGGGCCCGCGCTATGCGTTCTACAAGCTGGTGGATTCAGTCGTGCCGAACGCGAAAGATGCGAAGGGGCATGAGAAGGAGTTGTTTGACGGGATTGACACGAGCTTGCCTGGCCTGACGCGTAGTGTTGCCGATGAACTGAATGAAGTGCCCTGGCTGTTACCGGCCCTCAAGAAGATTGGCGACAGCAATTTTCCCGATGTGAACGCGCTTTCGGATAATGCTGTCAACCTCAGAGGTCTGGTCGGAAAACTGAACGATAGCGAACTGGAGCCCGGACCCAAATCAAGGTTGATCGAGGTGCTGTCGGAAAAGCAACACCAGGCCGAGCACGCACTCAATTTGGCCCTCAATTTGGACTTCAGCGCGAACGTTGCGCCGCCCCAGGGCGCTGGCTCGCCACTTCCATCGCAAGCTCAGGCTCTGACTCCCGTCTCGCCAGGTCAGAAGCTGATGGTTGTTGCGAAACTGCATAATGGTTCGAAGAAATATTGGATAACTGTTCGGGCCGCCGAAATTGTTCCTTCAGAAAACTGGGTCAAGCGCGTCCATGCCGAGCGCACAACGATCGCGCCCGGCGAAGACTACTACGCCAATTTTGCGATTCAAGTACCTGCAAATGCCCCAATCACGCGGCCCTACTGGCACAGAAATGACCCGGCGCGGGATGCCCTTTATGAGGTTGACCCAAAGTTTCAGACGCTTGCACTTCCCCCTTCTCCAATGCACGTCAATCTTGAATATGAAATTGCCGGTCATAAGGGGCTACACTCGCCGGCGCCCGAATTTCTTAAGAAAAAACATCCAACTGAACTTCCAGAGGGAGCGATCGGTTCCGATCTCCGCGTTGAATTCAAGGATGACCAAGGCGCTGAACATCGCGCGCCGCTCGCGATCACGCCGGCATACTCAGTTGCAATCGATCCGGGGGAGAACGTGCTATCTGTCGCGGAAGCGAAAACCAGCACAGTTCACGTTCAGGCCAGCTCCAATTTGACTGGAACGATGGGCGGCACTTTGCATTTGGCGGTCCCTGCTGGGTGGAGTACCGAACCCTCAACTTCAAAAATACCTATCGAGAAGAGGGGAGAGAAAGCCGAGTCGAATTTCGCTGTCAGTCCTGCGAACTTGCAAGAGAGTCGCGCCGAGATTCGCGCGGCTGTGGACTCCGGCCGGATTTCGTACACCGAAGCGTACAAACTTGTTACTCGCTCTGACCTCGGCTCCTTCTACTACTTCGAACCGGCGATCCAGCACGTCAGCATCGTGGACGTGAAAACACCGAAAGACCTGAAAGTCGGCTACATCATGGGCGCCGGCGATGATATTGCGACTGTGCTGCAGCAGATCGGGATGAACGTCACCTTAATCCCCGCCGACAAACTCGCCGGCGAAAACCTGAGTCAATACGGAACCATCGTTTTGGGCGTCCGCGCTTACGAGACGCACAAAGAAATCGGGGCGAATAACAAAAAGCTGCTGGACTTCGTCTCGAACGGCGGAACGCTGATCGTGCAGAACAACAACAGCACGGGAGATTTCAACAGCGGCCACTTCACGCCCTACGACGCCGAGTTGAGCCGCGCGCGCGTGTCCGTCGAAGAAGCTCCTGTTACGATCCTCGCGCCCGACGATCCGGTCTTCCACTATCCAAATGAAATCTCGCAGAAGGATTTCGACGGGTGGGTGCAGGAGCGCGGACTCTATTTCATGGACAAGTGGGACGACCAGTTCAAGCCGCTGCTGTCGTGTCACGACCCCGGCGAGCCGAACCAGAAGGGCGGGATGATCGAAGCCAAGTACGGCACAGGCACTTACATCTACACCGGATACGCATTCTTCCGGCAGTTGCCGGCCGGAGTGCCGGGAGCGATTAGGCTGTTTGTGAACCTGGTGAGCGCGGGACACGAACCTGCTAGCCACTAGCTTGTAGCTGCTAGCAAGCTCGGACTGGGAATAATCCGCGATCAGGTAGCGGCTTTGAAAGGCGACGGCTTCCAGCCGTCGCGTAACATGCCTGTACGATTTTCAACGGCGCGGCTGAAAACCGCGCCCTTTCAAAGAGTAGGGATTTCATGAGAACCGCGTACGTTTTGTTGGCTAGAAGCCAGGAGCTAGAAGCTAGAAGTTAAAAGCTCTTGGAACTCACCGCAAAGATGTCATCTCGACCGGAGCGGCGCTGAGCTTGCGACGCGCTGCGGAGCGGAGAGACTTGTGTCGAGACGTCTGAGCAGAACTGGCTTTGAAAGGCGACGGCTTCCAGCCGTCGCGTAGTCTCCTATAACGACCGCAACGGCGCGGCTGAAAGCCGCGCCCTTTCAAAGCGCGGGGATTTCACGAGAGCTGCGCCCGTTTTGTTGGCTAGAAGCCAGGAGCTAGAAGCTAGTAGCTGATGTCGCCCCCCACCCAACCCGAGAACCAATCTCACCTCATCCGCGGCATCGGCCTCGGCGGCGCAACCGCGCTGAACATGATCGACATGATCGGCGTCGGCCCCTTCATCACCATGCCGCTCGTTGTCGCGGCGATGGGCGGCCCGCAGGCACTGCTCGGATGGATACTCGGTGCCATTCTCGCCATCTGCGACGGCCTGGTCTGGGCAGAGCTTGGCGCTGCTATGCCGGGCGCGGGCGGATCGTACGTCTATCTTCGCGAAATCTACGGCCCGCAGCGCCTCGGCAAGCTGGTCTCGTTTCTCTTCATCTGGCAGCTTTCGTTCAGCGCCCCGCTCTCGATTGCCTCGGGCGCAATCGGATTCGCCAAGTACACCGCTTATCTGTGGCCGGGCCTTGAGACGCAATACACCTCGCAACAGGTAGTTGCCAATATTCCGCTGCTTGGCCCGTTGAAACTGTCCTGGATCGTCGCAGGAACAACCTTCCTTGCCGTTGGCATCGTGCTCCTGGCCATGCTGCTCCTGTATCGCCGAATCACTCAGATCGGGAATATCTCGAAACTTCTCTGGTTGATAGTGATGGCGACTATAGGCTGGATTATTTTCGCCGGATTCACTCACTTCAATTCCGCGCGGGCGTTCAGCTATCCGCCCGGCGCATTTGAACTCAACAGCGGCTTCTGGCTCGGCCTGGGTTCGGCCATGCTGATCGCGACCTACGACTATTGGGGAGCATATAACGTTTGTTTTCTGGGCGATGAGTTGAAAGACCCCGGCCGGACGATTCCGCGGGCCGTCCTGCTATCCATTCTCGTCGTAGCAGGTCTATATCTTCTGATGAACATCAGTGTTCTCGGCGTGGTGGACTGGCGCGAGGTCATGGGAGCCGCGAATTCGGACAACAGACTTTACGTTTTCTCCACCTTTATGCAGCGGATCTACGGGCACTGGGCAGCCAGCCTCATTACCGCACTGATTATGCTCACCGCGTTCGCGTCGGTTTTCTCTCTCGTGCTCGGATACTCGCGCGTGCCCTACGCAGCGGCTCTCGACGGCAATTACTTCAAGGTCTTTGCCCGGGTGCATCCCGAATACAGATTTCCGCATATCTCGCTTCTCGCGCTGGGCGGGGCGGCTATCGCGTTTTGCTTCTTCCCGCTTGCCGAGGTGATCTCGGCCCTGGTGGTCATTCGCATTCTTCTGCAATTTATTCTTCAGGCCGTTGGCGTGATTGTCCTTCGCATCCGACGACCCGAGCTGCCGCGCCCGTTTCGCATGTGGCTTTATCCGCTTCCCGCGATTCTCGCTTTCCTGGGATTCATCTATGTGGCGGCAGAACGGCACGATGCCTGGAAGGAAATCCGCTATACGATTGTTATTGTGGTTGTTGGTCTGACCATTTACGCAGTTCGAGCCTTCCGCAATCGCGACTGGCCGTTCAGTCAACCTGCTCCTTCCTCCGAAATCACGCAGGCAAACTGATGGCCGACTCCGTCAACGCCTCGATTCCGCAACTTGCACCGCACACCTCTGCCTGGGCGCCCTTGCGCGAGCCGTTATTTCGCTCACTATGGTTTGCGGCAGTCATCTCCTACACTGGCCGCTGGATGCAGAACGTCGGAGCCGGCTGGCTGATGACGCAGCTCACCATGTCTCCCTTCATGGTGAGCATGGTGCAGGCCGCCATGACCCTTCCGGTTTTTCTGGTGACGTTGCCCGCAGGCGCTTTGGCCGACATGGTGGATCGGCGCCGCTTTTTGCTTGTCACGCAAAGCTGGATGGTTGCCGCTGCAGCGCTCATGGGAATTTTCACGCTCGCCGGTTGGGCGACTCCGTGGATCGTGCTGGCATTTACGTTTCTTCTCGGACTCGGAGCCGTCGTTAACGATCCAGCATGGCAGTGCGTTGTTCCCGAAGTCGTCTGCGCGGAGAATCATGCGCCGGCGGTCGCTTTGAACTCGGCGGGATTCAATCTCGCCCGCGCAGTAGGCCCGGCGCTCGGCGGAATGGTGATTGCCGCAACCAGTTCAGGCATAGCCTTCCTCATCAACGCGGTTTCGCTGTTCGGCGTAATTTTGTTTTTACTTCGATGGAAACGCCCGAACTGTGAGAAGGCGAACAACGAACGCGTGCTCGACTCCATGCGTGCCGGATTCCGCTACGCGCGCTCGTCCTCAATTGTTCGTTGCGTGCTGGTGCGGACCGGAGCATTCAGCATCGCCGCGAGTTCGCTGCTCGCGCTCTTGCCGCTGATCGCCCGCTCCAGTTGCGAGTACGGCGCAACTGGATACGGCTTACTGCTCGGCTCGTTTGGATTAGGCGCGCTCGCCGGAGCAGCTGCGCTTCCGGCCATGCGCAATCTGTTCAGCGTCGATGGGGTGGTTGGCTCCGCGGTCGTTCTTTTCGCGCTCATGACTTTTGCCGCCGGCCAGGTACACATTTTTAACTGGCTACTGCTGGTGCTGTTTCTCTGCGGCGTCGCCTGGATCGCGATTCTCGCCTGCCTCAATGTGGCCGCCCAAACCATGTCGCCGCCGTCCATGCGTGCCCGCGCCTTGTCCATGTACCTGTTCGTCCTCCAGGGTGGCATGGCCATCGGCAGCGCCGCCTGGGGAGCACTGGCGACAAAAATCGGTGTCCCGAATACAATGCTCTGTTCCGCAATAACGTTGATGCTGGGGCTGGTGACGGTGCGGCGCTTTCCGCTGACGGCAAGAGATCTGGAACTCGCGCCAGTAGTTGTTCGGGACTAATTTCTCGGGGCAAGACAACTCAAAAATTCAGGAGAGCTTACATGCGTAGCGCAAAACTGCTATTCGGGGTCCTGCTTGTGCTTGGTTGTTGTGCATTATCAGTGGCCCAAATGCCATCGCCGCCTGCGGCGAAGACGCCGGGCGAGGCGCTGGTTGCAATTATCAGCATCGGCGAGAAAGAGTTCACCAGCGCGGCGGACGCCATGCCGGAAGACAAATACTCATTCGCTCCCACCAACGGAGAGTTCAAGGGCGTTCGCACCTTCGCGGAACAGGTGAAGCACGTCGCCGCGACGAACTATGTTTTCGCATCGGCAATCCTGGGCGAGAAGCCGCCAGTCGATCTAGGCGGCGGCGAGAATGGGCCCGACTCGGTGAAGTCAAAAGCCGAAATCCTGAAGTTCCTGAAGGACTCTTTCGCCTATCTGACAAAAGCGCTGAATTCGATCACCGACAAGAATCAACTGGATCAAGTGACGGTTTTCGGCGAGATGAAGATGGCGCGCGCCAGCGTAGGGGCATTCTCAACCGCGCACCCCTTCGATCATTACGGCCAGATGGTCGAATACCTGCGGATGAACGGAATCATTCCGCCAGCCAGCCGGCAACAGAACCAGTAAAACCGTTTCACCACAGAGGCACAGAGACACAGAGAAAAACCAAGAATTGGTTTTCCTGTAGTTCTCTGTGACTCTGTGTCTCTGTGGTGAATGATTTTTGCCGCAACCTTCGTGCCAACTTTTTACCGCCGACCCCTTGCGCAGACACAATCCCTTCCCGTAGCATCCGTGATGAAAGCCGACCTGCAAGGTTGGTGATGGCGGTAACCGATTTTTGAACCAATGCCTGAATGAACGGGGGCTCGACTCGAACTAGGATCCGGTGTGCCATGCTCCGCCATGCGGAGAGGCCTAAAGGGTCTCGGCGGGTCCCCAAACGTCTACCGACGGTTCATTCTCGGCCCGCCACACGGCACAGTGGGTCGGCTTGAATTTCGTCGTCCGTCGTTCGCAAAACCGGTTCGTCTGAGATTTGCGTACGACGAACGACCAACGACGTACGACGGGTTTCAGATCGCCCGATGACCCGATCGCCAGATCACCCGATTTCTTCCCGCATCTAATAAACTAGATCCGTGTTTCCCCGCCTCTTTCAATTCGGCAACTTCGGAATTCCCACGTATGGGGTCCTGGTTGCGCTCGGAGTTCTGGTTGGCCTCTGGGTCAGCGTCCGCAATTCGGAGAAGCAGGGAATTAAGGCCGAGAACGCATGGGACTTCGGCATCGCCGTTGTTCTCGCCGGCATCATCGGGTCGAAGATTCTCTACATCATTCTTGACTGGCGTTCCGGCCACGTCTATGGCCAGAATCTCCGCGAGATCTTCACCCTCGACACGCTGCAGGCAGGCGGGGTCTTTTCCGGCGGTCTGCTGGCGGCATTCATTGTCGCTTGGTGGTTCCTACGCAAATATCACATGCCTGCGCTGGCGACGTGCGATGCCTTCGCTCCTGGACTGGCCATCGGGCATTGCATTGGCCGGCTGGGATGTTTTGCCGCCGGCTGTTGCTACGGCAAACCGACCGACCACTGGTGGGGGGTGAAATTCACCAATCCGCTTGCGCAGCAGCTTGTCGGGACTCCACTGAATCAAGCGCTCGAACCGACTCAGCTGTTTGAATCGGCCGCGGAGTTGGGTATCTTCCTGCTCCTCATGTGGATGTTCAACCGCAAGAAGTTCGATGGGCAGATCTTCGGTGCATATCTCTTTCTCTACGGGATTGCGCGATTCTTTATCGAGTTCTTGCGTGGCGATCCCGGACGCGGTTCGCTCTTCGGCGGCGTCCTCAGCGGGACGCAATTGATCGCGATCGGCCTGGTGCTCACCGGGGGATTGATCTGGTATCTGCGGCCGGCTTCGAAGGTCGTCTTAGCTCAGGCTACGCACTGACTCTCCGCGGCGAAAAAGCTTTCGACCGCAGAGTTCGCCGAGAACATCAGCGAGTTCGCCGAGAAACCTGACTCTGCGCTAACTCTGCTTTTCTCTGCGCTCTCCATGCTTTTCTCTGCGTTCTCTGCGGTTAAAGGCTTTCGCTGCCTGGGCGGACAACAGTATCCGACCAAGACGATCCGCGCAGGGCTCCGCCTATAATCGGCATCACGGTGCCTACGTCCACTCTCATTGTCAGCCCGGAACACACTGGCAGACGATTGGATCAGTTCCTCGTCTCGCAGCTTCCTGACGCCAGCCGTGCTCGCGTGCAGGCGTTGATCGCGCAACAGAAGATCGTCGTAGACGGAAATCCGGCGAAAGCTTCCTTGCGCCTGCGCGGCAACGAACAAATCGAAATCCTGGGCCAGGTCGAGCGCCCTCCGCTCCGTGCCGTCCCCGAAGAAATTCATCTCGACATCGTTTACGAAGACGACGACCTCGCAATCATCAACAAGCCTGCCGGCATGATGGTGCACGCGGGCGCGGGAACGACTGAAGACGCTCGCAATCGCGGCACGCTGGTCAACGCGCTGCTGCATCATTTTGGAAACCTCTCGAACGTCGGCGGCGAGCTTCGCCCGGGAATTGTTCATCGGCTGGATAAAGAAACCAGCGGCTTGATCGTCGTTGCCAAAAACGACGTTGCGCACCGGGCGCTTGCAGCTCAATTTTCCGGACGCCGCGTCAAGAAGAAGTACATTGCGCTGGTCCACGGATGGCTCAAGCACGACCGCGGCACGATCACGGCCGCGATTCAGCGCGACGCGGTTCGCCGCACTCGCATGACTACTCGGAGAAGCGGCGGCCGCGAAGCGATTACCTTCTATGAGGTGCAGCGTCCGATTGATTCGCTCTACGGCAAGTTCAGCCTTTTGCGAGTCCAGATTGCGACTGGAAGAACGCACCAGATTCGCGTGCACATGGCATCGCTGGGGCATCCCGTGGTTGGCGATACGTTGTATGGAGCTCCGCGTGAAATTCGGGGCCAGAAAAGCGGCACTCTAACTCTCTCGCGCAATTTTCTGCATGCGGGCGAGATTCAGTTTGCGCATCCCAGGAGCCGGGAAGACCTGAAATTCTCGGCCCCGCTTCCGGATGAGCTTACGCACTTCGTGCAACAGCTGGAGCCGTCCTTGCCTCCCGCCAAGCGGCTATAATGAGACTCAATGTACCGGGTTTGGAATATCTGCTTGATCGGATTGCTGGCGTGCGTTGCGGTGAGCACAACCGCATCGGCTCAAAGCGATAACGATCTTCCGGCAGCTCCATCTGCGGTCGTAAAGCCTAAGCCCACACCTCAGCCGCCTTCTCCGCAGCCTAAGCCTGCCGATCCGGCTTCCGCGGAAAACTCGACATCTCAGGCCGACGCTCCCCGGAAAGTTGAGACGGCGCCGCCAGACGATCAGAAGGCTGGTATCCCGCGCGAGTCATCCGAAAAACCCGAGGCTTCGGACCAAGGACGTCCCACGATCAAAGTTCCGGTGAACGAGGTGAACGTGGTTTTCACCGTGACGGACAAACATAACCGCTATGTCAGAGATCTCAAGCGAGATGACTTCAGGGTAATCGACGACGAAAAACCGATTGAGGCTTTACGAAGCTTCCGCCGCGAGTCCGACCTCCCGCTTCAGGTGGGATTGCTGATCGATGCCAGCGGCTCCATTCGCGATCGATTCAAGTTCGAGCAGGAATCGGCGATTGAATTTTTGAACGAGACCATCCGCGTGCATTCTGATAAGGCTTTCGTTCTCGGCTTCGACAGCAATCTGGAGATGACCCAGGACTTTACCGACAGCACTGAGAAATTGTCTAAGGGGATTCGTTCCTTGCGACCGGGGAATGCGACGCGCATGTACGACGCGCTCTACTATGCCAGCCGCGAGAAGCTCTTGAAATCGGCCCAGGATGACTCAGTGCGAAGGGCGATCATTATGGTCAGTGATGGCGACGACAACGCCAGCCACGTGACTCGTGAGGAAGCGATCGAAATGGCGCTCCGCGCGGATGTCATCGTTTATACAATCAGCACAAATTACGCCGGCATGAACAGCGACCGGGGCGACAAGGTGCTTGAGCGGATTGCCGAGGCAACCGGCGGACGGACATTTCGTCCGTTTCAACCGCAGGATGTCGCCAACGCGTTTGCACAGATTCAGGATGACCTGCGCAGCCAGTACGCGCTGTCGTATCGTCCCGCGAGTTTCGCGCACGATGGCCGGTATCGCACCATCGAGATTTCAGCTGTGCACAAAGGTTTGAAGGTGAGGAGCCGGCACGGGTATTACGCGCCGGCGGAATGACAAACCCGTCGTACGTCGTTGGTCGTACGTCGTCCGCCAACGTCTTACGATTTGTAATTCTGTGATGTATCCGCACATTCCTTCGGAAAGAATGGTTTGCGAACGACGGACGACGAAAGGCAGCCAGTGACCCCAACCGAAACCACCACTGACACCAAACGCGAGATCGAGGTTCAGGTTCCCGCCGAGGAAGTCTCCCGGGAAACCGACGCGCTGATCCAGAAGTACCAGAAGCTCGCGCGTATTCCCGGCTTCCGGCGCGGGCATGTACCGGCCTCCATCATTCGCCAGCGCTTCTCGCAGGATATTCAGAACGATGTCATTGACGCGCTGGTGCCCAAATACTTCCGCAAGGAGACCGAGCGGCTCGGCCTTTACCCGGTTTCACAGCCACGAGTAACCGATCTGCATTCCCACGAAGGTGAAGGGCTGCATTTCAAAGCCACATTCGAAGTCATGCCGGAGATCAAAGTCGAGGGCTACAAAGAATTGCGCGCCGATCATCCCGAGATTACGGTCACGGACGAAGAGGTTGAGCAGTCGCTGAATGCTCTGCGCGAACAAAAAGCAACGTTCTCTCCGGTCGAGGTGCGGGCCATCGAGGAAGGCGACTACGCTCAAGTCTCGCTTGATGGAACACCGAATCAGGAAGATCCCAATACCAAGCCCGTCCACATGGATGACGTCTTGGTCGAGATCGGCGGCAAGAACACCATGCCGGAGTTCACCGAAAACCTGACCGGCGCAAATGCCGGGGAAGAACGCACCTTCGAGGTGACCTACCCCGAAGATTTTTCCGACGAGCGGCTGCGCGGCAAAGTCTTCAGCTACAAAGTTAAGGTCAACGCCATCAAAACCAAGTCGCTTCCCGAGTTGAACGACGACTTCGCCAAAGAGCTCGGCGAATTCACAACTCTCGACGAAGTCCGCAAACGCCTGCGCGAAGGCATGGAGCAGGATCGTCGCACCACGGCCGAGCGCGAAGCAAAAGATAAGTTGCTGAGCGATCTCATTCGCCGCAACGAGTTTCAGGTCCCCGAGGCATTGGTTGAGCATCAGATCGATATACGGCTCGAGCGCGGACTTCGCGCGCTTGCCGCGCAGGGCTTGAGCCAGGAGCACATGAAGAAGATGGACTTGCCGCGGCTTCGCGCCGGGCAGCGTGACCAGGCTTTGCAGGAAGTGAAAGCTTCTCTGCTGCTGGAAAAGATCGCTGACGAAGAAAAAATTGAAGTCGGCGATGAGGAAATCAACCGCGAGATTGAAGCGCTGGCGACACAAACCAACCAGACGGCCGATGCGATCCGCGCTCGCTTGACGCGTGATGGAGCGCTGGATAGAATCCGGAACAGGATCCGCAACGAAAAGGCCCTCGAGTTTCTGTATCGCCAATCCGCTTAACTGAGTTCTCACCACGGAGGCACGGAGACACGGAGAAAACTTAAAGAGAGGCCGTCCAGTTAAAATTGAGCAGTCGCGATCTTGGAGATTCGTTAATTGTTTTCGCACGGCCTTGTACAAGAATTAAAGTTTTTGGTTTCTCCGTGCCTCCGTGTCTCCGTGGTGAAAGATTGAAGTTAACGGACCCGCTTCTAATCCCCTAAACATCCGGAGTGATCCGGGCTGAGTGCCGAAAGCAAGCGAAAAGGAGCCACACAGCATGCTGGTGCCCATGGTGATCGAACAAACTGGCCGCGGCGAGCGCGCCTACGATATTTATTCCCGCCTCTTGCGCGACAACATCATCTTCATCGGCACGCCGATCGACGACAACGTCGCCAACCTGGTTATCGCCCAAATGCTGTTTCTGGCCCAGGAAGACCCCGAAAAGGACATCCAGCTCTATATAAATTCTCCCGGAGGGTCGATTACTTCGGGAATGGCAATTTACGACACCATGCAGTACGTCAAGAACGATGTGACTACAATATGCATTGGTCAGGCGGCCAGCATGGCAGCAACTTTGCTGGCGGCGGGTGAGCCGAAGAAGCGGTTAGCTTTGCCTAATTCGCGAATTCTAATTCACCAGCCGCACATGGGCGGGCTGTCCGGCCAGGCGACCGATATCGACATTCATGCGCGGGAAATCCTGCGTATGCGTGACATTACAAACCAGTTGCTCTCGAAGCACAGCGGCCAGAAGCTGGACAAGGTCGAAAAAGACGTAGAGCGCGACTTCATCATGAACGCGCAGCAGGCAAAGGAATACGGAATCATTGACGATATCATCTACAAGACCCGATAGGTTGTATCATCGGCCTTTTGGTGGTTCGTGTTCCGGATGTCTCGGCGCAAGAAATTCCGGCTTGCCACTCTGGCCGAGGAAAACAAGGCAGCTGGAAGCAGCACTTAAAAGGAGTTGGGCCGAGTGAAAAACAGGACCGGAAGTGAAGAGATTCTGCGCTGCTCGTTCTGCCACAAGTCGCAGGACGCCGTCGCCAAGCTGATTTCCTCCCCGAGCGACTATCCTCGGGCCTATATCTGCGACGAGTGCGTGGCGGTCTGCAACTCAATCCTGGAAGACGACCGCGCGGCTACTCCGGCAGCCACCACCCCGAACCAGCTACCCAAACCACACGAAGTCAAGGCCTTCCTCGATGAGTACGTAATTGGCCAGGAGCAAACCAAAAAGAAGCTCGCGGTCGCGGTCTACAACCACTACAAGCGCATTTACATGAACCGCCAGAAGACCACCGCCGGCGGCGAGACCGGCATCGAGCTTTCGAAGTCGAACATTATGCTGATCGGCCCGACGGGCACCGGCAAAACGTTGATGGCCCAGACGCTGGCCCGCATGCTGGATGTCCCGTTCGCGATCGTGGATGCGACTACGCTCACCGAAGCCGGGTACGTCGGTGAAGACGTTGAAAACATCATTCTCAAGCTGTTGCAGGCCGCCGACGGCGATGTTGGCCGCGCCCAGACCGGCATCATCTACATCGACGAAGTGGACAAGATCGGCCGCAAAGACGAAAACCCTTCCATCACCCGTGACGTTTCCGGCGAAGGCGTGCAGCAGGCACTATTAAAGATTCTCGAAGGCACCATTGCCAATGTTCCTCCCCAGGGTGGACGCAAGCATCCGCACCAGGAGTTCACGCCGGTTGATACCACCAACATCCTGTTTATCTGCGGTGGCGCTTTCGTAGGCCTGGATAAGATCATCTCCCGCCGCGCCGGCAAGAAAGCCCTCGGATTCCGTACCGAAGAAGAGCAGGCCAAGGACGATGTTCCCGATCGCAAGCGCAGTTTCGAGTTGCTCAGCGAGATTCAGCCCGAAGATCTGATCAAATTTGGACTCATCCCAGAGTTCGTAGGCCGGTTGCCTGTGGTGGGCGTACTGGAAGACCTCGACGAAAATGCCCTCATCGAAATCCTCACCCGCCCGAAGAACGCTATCGTCAAGCAATATCAGCGGTTGTTCGAGTTCGAGAACGTACGCCTGAAGTTCAGCGAAGACGCGCTGCGAGCGGTCTCCCGCCAGGCCATGGTCCGCAAAGTAGGGGCCCGCGGCCTGCGTATGATTCTCGAAGAGCTGATGTTAGACTTGATGTACCACCTGCCTAGCCAAAAGAAAGTAAAAGAGTTCGAAGTGACCCGCGAAATGGTTGAAAAACGCAACGTTTCGCTTACTATGATGGAGAAGGCGGGATAGCTTCTAGCCACTAGCTTCTAGCTCCTAGCGAGCGAAGCCCAGGGTTGCTAGAGGCTAGTAGCTAGAAGCTAGGAGCTTATTTTTTCGTGTCCTCATCTTCCAAAGAGAAATTCGAAACCAGAAAACTTCCCATGATGCCCATCCGGGACGTGGTCATCTTCCCTTATATGATGACTCCGTTCGTGGTGGGTCGCGAGTCGAGCGTGCGCGCGCTCGAAGAGGCTCTGGCTTCGGACAAGAAGATCTTTCTCGCCACCCAGCACGACGCCAGCGTAGATGAACCCAAGGCCAACGAAATCTATGGGGTCGGGACCGTCGTCAACATCGTGCAGAGCTTGAAGCTCCCCGACGGTAATATCAAAGTCCTTGTCGAAGGCATTGAGCGCGGCAAAGTTCTGCAGATCATCGATACTGAAGGCTTCATGCAAGCCAATGTTCGGCTGGCACGGTACGCGGTCGAAACTAACGCCCAGCTCGAAGCCTCCATGCAGCGGGTCACGTCACTCTTCGAGCAGTACGTGAAGCTTTGCCAGTCGCTGAACTACGAAACCATGATCGCGGCTGTGCGCATGGAAGATCCCGCCAAGCTGACCGACACCATCGCCGCCAATCTGCAGCTTTCCATCGAAGAGAAGCAGGAGTTGCTCGAAATTTTTGATCCGGCGGACCGGCTCACGCGCATTGCCGACGTCCTCGATGTCGAAATTGAAAAGCTGAACATGGACCGTACCATCCAGTCGCGGGTGAAGCGGCAGATGGAGCGGGCGCAGAAAGAGTATTACCTCAACGAGAAGATCAAGGCCATTCAGAAGGAACTCGGCCGCGGCGAGAAGAGCGAATTCGATGAGCTGAAGAAGAAGATCGAAAACGCCGGCATGACGAAAGAAGTGAAAGACAAGGCGCTGCAGGAGCTGAAGAAGCTCGAAGCCATGCCGCCGATGTCGGCTGAGTCCACGGTTTCGCGCAACTATCTCGACTGGCTGCTGGCTGTGCCGTGGAAAAAGCGGTCAAAAGAAATTCGCAATATCTCGCGCGCCGAAAAGGTCCTGAACGAAGATCATTATGGGCTGGAGAAGATCAAGGAGCGCATCCTTGAGTTTCTCGCGGTCCGCCAGTTGGTGAAAAATCCCAAAGGCTCGATTCTGTGCTTTGTCGGACCGCCCGGAGTTGGCAAGACATCTTTGGGAATGTCGATAGCCAAAGCCACCGGCCGCAAGTTTGTTCGCATGTCGCTAGGGGGCGTTCGCGATGAAGCCGAAATTCGCGGCCATCGGCGCACTTACATCGGCGCGCTGCCTGGCCAGATCATTCAGATGATGAAGAAAGCCGGCACCAAGAACCCGGTGTTCATGCTGGACGAAGTGGACAAGATGTCCATGGATTTCCGCGGCGATCCCTCAGCCGCTCTGCTCGAAGTGCTCGATCCCGAGCAGAACTTCATGTTTGTCGACCACTACCTAGACGTCGAGTACGATCTCTCGCAGGTGTTCTTCGTGGCCACCGCCAACGTGATGCACACGATTCCTCCGGCCCTGCAGGACCGCATGGAAGTTCTCCGCCTGCATGGCTACACCGAGCCGGAGAAGGTCGAGATCGCCAAGCAGTTCCTGGTCAAGAAGCAGATGGAAGCTGCCGGGCTGAACGAAAAGAACATCAAGTTCACGGACGATGCGATCGTCTCGCTGATTCGCAGCTACACGCGCGAAGCCGGCGTACGCAACCTGGAGCGCGAGATCGGCAATGTTTGCCGCAAGATTGCGCGCAAGGTCGTGAAGGAAGGCGCTAGCTACAACACCACCGTGACTGCCGAGAACGTGAACGACTTTCTCGGGGTTATCAAGTTCCGCGACTCGCTGGCGCACGAGAAGAGTGAAGTCGGTCTCGTTACGGGACTCGCCTGGACCGAAGTTGGCGGCTCGATTCTTTCGACGGAAGCCACCGTCGTTGACGGCAAGGGCAAGCTTACGCTGACCGGTAAACTAGGCGACGTGATGCAGGAATCGGCACATGCGGCCATGTCCTACGTGCGATCGCGCGCGCAGCGGCTCGGCCTAGCGCGCGATTTCTACCGCAACATGGATATCCATATTCACGTGCCCGAGGGTGCGATTCCGAAAGATGGGCCTTCGGCGGGCATCACCATCGCCACTTCGATCGCGAGCGCCCTAAGCAAGATTCCCGTTCGCCGTGATATCGCCATGACTGGCGAAATCACGCTTCGTGGCAAAGTGCTGCCCATCGGCGGACTTAAAGAGAAGCTTCTTGCTGCTCATCGCGCGGGATTGTTCGAAGTCCTTCTTCCCAAAGACAACGAGAAAGACCTCGCGGAAGTCCCGGAGAACCTGCGCAGCGCCATGAAACTCCACTTTGTCGAGACCATGGACCAGGTGCTGGCAATTGCGCTCGAGAAACCGCTGCCGGAAGGCATTCCTGCCGAAGCGCAGCCTCTGCCGCTCGAATCGCCCGGCGAAGGTCCGGCGGCTCACCAGTAGCCGCCTGCTTTTCCGCAGGTTAGAGACTTTTCCGCAGTTGACACACGCTTGCGCCCTCCGTACGCTGAAAATACTTCCAGCCCGCAGCCGAATTCCGTCCTAAGGAAGAATTGATGTCGAGCACTGACGTGGCCCTTTTCCCCGAACTGAGCACCGAGGAATCCGCTTCGCGCACCACTGGCATCCTTCCGTCCCAGGAAATCAGGGACCTGATCGCCGGCGGCCGCATTTGCGCGTCTCCTTCCATTGAGGAAGCGCACATTCAGCCCGCCAGCCTCGACCTGCGGCTCGGAGACATCGCGCACCGCGTGCAGGCCAGCTTTCTGCCCGGCCCGAACAACACGGTCGAGTCGAAGATCAAAGACCTGCGCATGGCGCGGCTCGATCTGACCGGGAACACCGTCCTTGAAAAAGACTGCGTTTACATCGTTCCGCTGCTCGAAGAGCTGAACCTGCCCGAAGGCGTTTCCGGCAAAGCCAATCCCAAGAGCACCACCGGCCGTCTCGACATCTTCACCCGCCTGATCACAGATTACGGCGTCGAGTTCGACCGCGTTCCTCCAGGCTACAAAGGCAAGCTCTACGCCGAAATCGTTACGCGAACTTTTACCGTCCGCGTGAAGGCGGGCATGCGGCTCAGCCAGTTGCGGTTCGTTCGCGGCAATCCCGATACGCGCGATGGCGCACTGCGAAAGCTGGACATTGAAGAGAACCTCGTCTACATGGATGAAGAGAGTCCCGTGCGCGCGACTCTCGACCGCGGCCTTCGCATCACTGTCAGCCTGGAAGCATCGGAGCCGGGCGAGATCATTGCCTACAAGGCCAAGCACAACGCGCCGGTGGTTGAACTCGACAAAATCAATCACTACCCGCACGAGCCTTACTGGGAGACGATTTACCAGGCGCCAAACAGAAGCCTGATCCTGCACCCGGGCGACTTTTATATCCTCGCCTCCCGCGAGCGCGTGCGCGTGCCCGCCGAGTTCGCAGCGGAAATGGTCCCATTTGATCCGTCAGACGGCGAGTTCCGAATTCACTATGCTGGTTTCTTCGATCCCGGCTTCGGTTACGGCACCAGCGACATCAAAGGCACGCGCGCCGTCCTCGAGGTCCGCGCCCATGACGTGCCGTTCCTGATGGAGCACGGGCAATTAGTCGGGCGATTGACGTACATGCCGCTGCTCTCGCGCCCCGACAAAATCTACGGGACCGACATTGGCTCCTCGTATCAACAGCAGGCCCTGACGCTCAGCAAGCAATTTCGCAAGCGGGCCTGAGCACAGTCCGTAACATCGTCTACAGCTGAAGCTTGTCTCCCGATAGTAACTCGCGGACGCCGGAAAGAGGCCGTCAATTGGCGCTGAACCCATGGTTCCTGAAGGGGCTGATTTGCTTTGCATTCTTCGCCGCCTTGGTTTTGCTCCTCCTGGCACCTAGGCGAACGAACGTCAATGATTTCGTTGCGTATTGGAGCGCTGGGTCACGCTTAATTCACGGTCACGACCCCTATGCGACTGGTCCGGTACTGCTCCTGGAGGAGGAAGAAGGGTTTACAGGGCCTGCGCCTCCGGTAATGCGTAATCCGCCATGGATCGCCCCAATAATCGCCCCACTTGGCTTGTTCACCTTTGCGGTTGCGCAACGGCTCTGGCTGGCAAGTGGCCTGCTTGCAGTTCTGATATCGATCAAATGGCTTTGGGATCTGTATCGAGTTAGCGGACAGTCCGGACTCCTTACATCCCTCGCCATCGCGGTATTTTCACCCATTGCAGTTGCCCTCACGATCGGGCAAATTTCCCCACTCATTCTGCTGGGCATCGCTGGTTTTCTGCGATTCGAAAACAGAGGAAGGCTCGATTTGGCCGGCGCGTTTCTCGTGCTGGTTGCGCTGAAACCACATTTGGTATTTCTCTTGTGGGTGGCCGTGGTTTTGTGCTCGATGTACAACCGCTCAGCAAGAATGCTGTGGATGTTTGTATTGATCACGGTTATGGCGAGCCTTGTCGCGGTTTTGTTCGATCATTCCATTTTTGGAGAATATTTCGCGTTCGTCAGACGGGAAGGAGTACTGCACGAGCTCACACCGACCCTGGGCGGCACGCTTCGGTTATTGCTCAGCAGCTATGTCGAACCCGCGGTGCTGGATTGGCCCGTGCAACGGTTAGCATGCGGGTAAACTTTTCTGAGAAATGACACAACGGGCGCTGCGGTACCTCTCGATCTTGGCTGCTATGTGTTTCGCCAGCAGCATGCTTTTCTTTGTAAGAAATATTTGGGCATCTCCGCCGCCACCTCACTTCTCAGACTTGTACCCAAGTTGGTATGGAGCGCGAGAACTCTTCTTTCATCACAGGGATCCGTACAGCGACGCAGTGACACGCGAGGTGCAGATCTGGGCGAAGGGCCGTGTAATCGGCGGTAATGATGCACAGCGCCAAGATCAGAACCGTTTCGTGTACCCATTGTATTTCCTTTTTCTACTGGCTCGCTTCACTAGGCTCTCGTTTGAGCAGATACAGGAGATTATGCGGGTCTTTCTGCCCTTGCTCGCGCTGGGAACAGTTCTACTCTGGATGAGAGCAATTCAATGGCGCGTTGAGTCTGCTTGGCTGGTTGTGATCTGCCTCTTAAGTCTCACGAATTTCCCGATGCTCGAAAGCATTTACCTGCAACAACCGGGTCTGTTTGCGGCGGCATTTTTGGCTGGAGCTGGCGCATCCCTGGTATCCGGTCGAATGATACTCGCCGGCACATTGTTAGCTTTTAGCACGATCAAACCGCAACTAAGTCTGATCGTCTCTTTATGGTTCATGCATTGGAGTTTTGCGGATTGGCGGCAACGAAAGAAATTGGTATTGAGCTTTGCCATCAGCCTGCTCGCATTGTTCGCCGCCTCGGAATTCCTTGTGCATGGGTGGATACACGAGTTCATCCACGCAGTCACTGCGTATCAGCAGTACAACGGGACATCGTCACTTCTAACTTTGGCGCTGGGAAGAAACGCATGGCTCGCGCTGGCTATAATTGGTTTCTGCGTCGTGGTCTCCATGGCTTGGCGCGTTCGTTATGAGTTGGCGACTTCTGAACGGTTCTCTTTGATGTTCTGTACGGCCCTCACGTACACCATAGTTGTCATACCAACGATGTACCCGACGGCCCAGATTATCTTGCTGCCCGCGGCCTTCTTAACGATGAAAGAAGCAACTGAAATTTGGTCAGCGGGCCGGCTCCGGCGCGTGATGTTTGTTGCAGTCCTTTCCTCAGCAGCGTGGCCCTGCATTGTTGCCGGTGTGCTGTTCCTGTTTCAATTAGCCATTCCCCTGGAACGTTTGCGACAGCTGTGGATCGTTGCACTGGCTCCAGTTCTGGCACTCCCTAGTGCCTTATTCCTACTGCTGGTAATTTACGGCAACATCCCAAGCGTGAGTTCTGGTAAATTTGGGTCTGGTATAGCGAGATGAAGGCGAGGGCCACGCATCTCTCGATACTGGGCTTAAGGGCATGAGTCCCAAATAATCTCCGGCGATAAGCCGGACATTTTTCCAGTTCGACCCACCTTAGAAAGATATTTCCCTGCAGCTTTTCATCCCTTTGATCCGCCATTCAAGCGAGGTCGACCTCGATCTTCTTCGCTTCTGCGTCCAGGCTGCTGATTCGAAAACTGCGCACCTGGCCTGCGCGGATTTCTTGCGGCTTTGACGACTCCGTAACGGCTCCGGCTTTCCACTTCGCTGCCAGCATTGAGCTGAGGGACTTCAAATCCGTGGTAGATCCAGCACTTCCCTGTGCTTCGGAATGTGCTTGTGTTGGTGACTCCTTGATCTTGCCGGTGGCCCGAATGCCCTCGCCGAGTTCCACCAGAACAGAGCCACCCGTAACCTCGACGACGCGTCCACTGACGACATCGCCCGCCTGGTGCTCGGCCAGATACTCATCAATGCTGGTGGGGACCAATTGTTTGATCCCCAGCTTCAGCCTGCGCTTTTCGGTATCCAACTCGAGCACTTGCGCCTTGACGGATTGTCCAACCTTGAAGACATCCTGGGGATGGTTGATTCGCTTCTCCGCACTGATATCGCTGACGTGGATCATCCCTTCGATCCCCTCGCCCGCTTGTACCAACGCGCCAAACTTCGTCAGGCTCACAATGGGACCTTCCACCACGGTCCCAACTGGAAATTTTCGCGCAGCATCCGCCCAGGGATCGCCCAGGGCTTGCTTCAACCCTAACGAAATACGCTTTTCGTCGGGATTGATCCCGAGGACCACAGCCTCGACTGTCTCGCCAGGCTTAACCAGGTCGCTCGGCTTCCTGACTCTCTTCACCCACGACATCTCGGAAACGTGGATCAAACCCTCGATCCCCGGTTCGAGTTCAACGAAGGCCCCGAAATCGGCAACTCGAGTTACCGTGCCACGCACGCGGTCGCCCACCCGGTATTTGTTCAGGACTGAATCCCATGGCTGCGCCTGAAGCTGCTTCATCCCAACCGACACACGGCGCTTTTCAAGATCGATTGTGAGGACCTTCACTTCGATCTCCTGGCCAACCGAAAGCACGTCGGATGGTTTGTTGATACGCCCCCATGAGATATCGCCGACGTGCAGCAAAGCGTCCACGCCGCCAAGATCCACGAACCCTCCGTAATCGGTGAGGCTGCGGACTGTGCCGCTGACGGTGTCGCCCTCTTTCAACTCGGCATAGCGCCGGTCTTTGATCGATTGCTCTTCTTCTTCGGCCACGATCCGCCGGTCCACCACTACATCCTCGTCTGCGGCGTCGAGCTTGATGATGCGGCAGCGAATCTCCTGCTCGACCAGCTTCTCCATCTCGGCCGCATCTCGCACGCCGCTGCGCGAGGCAGGCATAAAAGCACGCACGCCCACATCAACGCTCAACCCGCCCTTCACCACGCCGGTGACCGTACCAACGATTGTGGTTTTGTCAGCAAAAGCTCTTTCCAACGCTGCCCAGTCGGCCGGCCGGGCGGCCTTGCCTCGCGTCAGCAGGTAATAGCCCTCGGGATCACGGCCCTTGATGGTGACCTGCAACTTGTCTCCGACTTTCACGGCTTCGCGATCGTTCTGGAACTCCGAGAGCGGCAAAACGCCCTCTGTTTTGAACCCAACATCGAGGACAACCGAATCCGCGGAGATAGAAACGACAGTGCCCTCGCGCAGCCCTTGCACGGGTTTCGCTCCGTGGGTTTGCTCAAATTGCGAGAGAATCTTGCCGAATGATTCGTCTGATTCAACGACCGATGGATACTCTGAGACATTTGGATTGGACATGGATTAAGACCTACGGAGGAGTATTCGTTAGAGAATGATACCGCACCGACTACGCGCACGGATCACGATGGACGCCTTCTGAGCACGCTGACTGCGAGCCCTCAACAGACCCGGGGAGTCAAGAGGAAAAGAAATGGCATTTAGATCCGTGCTGCAAACAATGGGTGCATCATTATTTCGCCCGATGTAAAGGTAAGCATCATTTCGACATTTGCAAAAGGCCCGGCCTAGGATTCTGTTAAATTTAGGCGCAAGGCCAAAGAGGTCGAGGAACTCAAGGCGAAAGCAAGAGGAGGATCTTGAGATGATTTCGGAAGCGTTGTTCGACGTTTCACGCCGTAAGTTTCTCGCTGCCGGGGGTATGACGGTAGTCGCAGCTTGCTTTGTTCCAAGTTACTTGAGGGCCGAGACAGAAGGCATTGTTGTAGGAGCGTTCAAAGAAGCGGCTACAGCGAAAGTCACGGTTCAAAACCTTCGGCGCAATATCAGTGTCCTCTTTGGTGCTGGTGGAAATATAGCTGTTCTCACCGGGCCCGATGGAAAGCTCCTCATAGACGCCCAAATCGTCACGGCGCGTCCAAACGTCGAAAAGGCCATCGCAAGCATCAACGCCGATCCCATAAAACAATTGATCAACACCCACTGGCACTTCGATCACACGGGTGGGAATGAGTGGATCCATCAAGCCGGAGCCAGTATCCTTGCTCACGAGAACACGCGCAAACATCTTTCCCAGGCCACGCGCGTCGAAGGCAATTTCAGGTACACTTTCCCAGCCGCGCCTGCGGGTGCGATTCCCTCCACCATCTTCAAAGAAGAACATACTCTACATGCTAACAACACCACTCTCTTACTGAAGCACTACGAGCCTGCCCACACCGACTCTGATATCTCCGTGTATTTTGTGGAGGCTGACATCCTCCACACTGGAGACACCTTCTGGAACCGCGATTACCCCTTTGTTGACTATTGGACGGGAGGCAGCATCGACGGCCAGATACGCGCGGCAGAAGCGAATATCGCAAAAGTGACCGACAAAACAATCGTTATTCCCGGACACGGAGCGGTCGGCGGCAAAGCCGATCTGATTCTATTCCGGGATGTGCTGGTCGACATCCGAGACAAGGTTGCAGCTTTGAAAAAACAGGGCAGGTCTCTGCCCGAAGTTGTCGCGACGAAACCGGGTGCGCGCTACGACGCAGTATGGGGAAATCTATTTCAGAACCCGAGTGACTTCGTTGCTCTGGTCTACCAAGGTGTGTGAAATAGGTGTCGATCTGATCCGCATGCATTGTCGGCATACCATGCGGAAAATTCTTATTAAGTGATCAACTGGGCATTTTTTTAGCGTTTGCGCGCGCCGAAAATTTCCGAGGCTCTCAGTCGCTAACCGGGCGAGATGAATCAGCAGGAGGGTTATGGCAGGAAAATTGGATGGAAAGATCGCCCTTGTGACAGGCGGCAGTTCTGGCATAGGGCTCGCGACGGCAAAGCAGTTCATCAAAGAAGGCGCATACGTGTACATCACGGGACGGCGCCAGGCCGAGCTCGAAGATGCAGCTCAGTCTCTCGGTGATCAGGCAAAAGCGGCGTGCAGATGCCTCCACACTGTCTGACCTTGATACCCTGTATGCCCAAATTCGGCGAGAAAAAGGCCGGCTGGACATTCTCTTCGTCAATGCAGGGGTTGGAAGTTTGCACCGATAGGTCAGATTACCGAAGAGCAATACGATCAGACGTTTAACACCAACGTGAAAGGCGTTCTCTTCACCGTGCAGAAGGCGCTCCCGTTGATTCCTGACGGAGGCGCAATCGTGCTGAATGCCTCAATCGTTTCCGTGCAGGGCGTCCCGCGCTTCAGCGTGTACTCAGCCAGCAAGGCAGCCGTCCGTTCCTTCGCGCGTAGTTGGACAAGTGATCTCAAGGACCGAAAGATTCGAGTCAATGTAATCAGCCCAGGCCCCATAGATACTCCCGGACTAAGCGGCCTGGCGCAGAATAAAGAAGAGGAAAAGGCGTTGTACGCTCAACTCGCTTCCCAGGTGCCTCTTGGCCGTCTCGGCGAGCCGATAGAAATCGCCAAGGCAGCCGTATTCCTTGCCTCCGATGATGCAAGCTACATCGCAGGCATCGAATTGTTCGTTGACGGCGGGACCGTCCAAATCTAAGGACAGATGTGGGGCAGCGCACGCATCCTGCGAACGTCCGAGTTCCGGTAGCGGATTGCGACGCAGAAGATTTAGCAGCGTTGGAACGGAACGGGGTTAAGTCTTAATGGCGGAGAGGGAGGGATTCGAACCCTCGGTACAGGTTTTAGCCCGTACAACGGTTTAGCAAACCGCCGCATTCGGCCACTCTGCCACCTCTCCGGCGGGATGGCATCAGTTTATCACCTCGAGTTCTGGCGAATTTGATCATCTGCTCTGGGGAGTGGAATTCCGTAACCGCGACCTTTCGCTTATTCCGTAATGCGGCTTTTTCGCAGGTTTCCTAGGTCACTATTGCCGGAAGCGCGCGATTCAATACACTTTTATATGGAAGGTTATGGACCCGACTGCGCAGCCACAGCCGAATCCGCCGTCGTTGCTGGACACGCGGATTTGCGATCTCGGACTGAAGATCGAGGGTTCACAGGTCGAAAGATTCGCGCAGCAGTTTTATCGGGAACTGGAACAGAAGAAGATTTTGAAGTTCCGGCCGGGTGTTTATCTGACGGACGAATGGGGATGCCCTTCGGGTGAGCCGGTTATCGGGATTCCGTTTTACCTGGCCCGGGCCGACGTGGCCCAGGTCGAGAGAGATAACAACGATCTCGAAAGTGATCGCGAGATCATGATGTACCTGCGGCATGAGGCCGGGCACGCGTTCAACTATGCGTATCGGCTGCATCGCACGCCGGAGTGGAAGCAATTGTTCGGGCCGTACCGCCGGCCTTATCGGGAAAACTATCGGCCGGTGCTGTTCTCGAAGGATTACGTGCGCTACCTGCCGGGTTGGTACGCGCAAAAGCATCCGGATGAAGACTTCGCCGAGACCTTTGCCGTGTGGATGACGCCGCGCTCGAACTGGCGGGAAAAATATCGCGGCTGGGGAGCGATGGCCAAGCTGCAATATATGGAGCGGACCGCGAAGCAACTGGGAAACATCGATCCGCTGCGCAAGCGTGGCACGCCCGATATCACTGTAGACGAAATGGAGATGACGGTCGGCGAATTTTATCGCCACACCAGTGAACAGATTCCGTTGCTTGAGGTCACGCAGGACGCCGATCTTGCGGCCATCTTCGCTGTATCAAAAAAAATCAAAACCGCGGCTCCAGCGTCGCAGTTTCTGCAGAAGAACCGCAAAGCGCTGGTTGACCAGATATCGAGCTGGACGGCGATGCCGCGGCCGCAGGTGCGGCGGCTGATGGAGTCGATTGAAAAACGGAGCGCGGAACTGGGGCTCTTGATTGATACTAGGAAAGAGGCTGAGCACTTATCGGAAGTGAGTGTGTTCGCGACTACGTTGGTTATGAATCACCTGGCGCGAGGGAGATCTTTTCAGGCTTGAGTGCAAGTTGATTACGGAAAAAGACTTTAACCGCAAAGGACGCTGAGGAAATCGCAAGGTTCGCAAAGAAAACCATGAAGGGAATTCAATGGGCGACCAATTGAAAGTCGCTGTGCTGTACGACGTTTGGGGGGAAGAAGAAGCCGCGGAATCGGATGCGGCCGAGACCGGCCGCAAGAAGAAAGAGAAAGAAGACCGCGAAGAAATTTTCGACGCCCTGACCAAGCTCGGGCATGAACCGTTCTACCACGTGCTCGACGGACGACCGCAGTCTCTCTACGGACTGGGAAAGAGCGGCGCCGATCTGGTTTTCAATCTCACCGAATCCTATGCCGGCGACGATACCAAGGAGATGAACGTCGCCGCCTACATGGACCTGCTCAACATCACTTATACGGGAGCCGGGCCGCACGCGCACTTTCTGGCGCAGGACAAAGGCACGGCAAAAAAGATGTTCCACTTCCACGACATTCGCACGCCGTATTTCGCCACAGCCTATCGCGGAAACATCGACCACGCGCACGACGTAAAGTTCCCGCTGATTGTGAAGCCGCAGCTCGAAGATGGTTCAATCGGAATCGATGCCGAAGCGGTGGTCAACAGCGTGAAGGAGTTGATGGAGCGTGTGGAATACGTCCAGAACGAATTCGACACGCCCGCGTTGATCGAAGAGTACATCGAAGGCCGGGAGATCTACGCTGCGATTTTGGGAAGCTATGAGAAGACCGAAGTCCTCCCTCTGGTCGAACTCGACCTGTCTAAACTTCCCCAAGGAACGCCGAAGATCGCCAGCCGGGATGTGAAATTTGAGCGCGAGTCGCGGGCGTACAAGCTGACAAAATCCAAAATAGCGGAGGACCTGGATGAAGCTACCGTGCAGAAACTTTCTGACACGGCCCTTGCCGCGTATCGTGCCGTGAAGCTGCGCGACTACGGGCGCATTGATATGCGTCTCACTCCGGAAGGCGACGTCTACGTCATTGAGGCCAATCCCAACCCGTGGCTTTCGAGTAAGCATGAATTCGCCATGGCGGCGAAAAAGTCGGGCAGGAGCTACACCCAGTTGATCGGCGAGATCGTGGACATGGCGGCAGCGAGGGGCAAGATCACCGCCAAAGCATCGGCCACTTAAGTTCGGGCCGCCTTCCTGGAGCGGGCAGGCTTCGCTGGCTTGGGAGACGCGGCACTTTCAATTCGGTTTCGGCCCCCCTGCTTGGCGCGATATAACGCCTGGTCGGCCTCTTCGATGACTTCCTCGACCGTGGCCTTGGGCCGCGATTCGGCTATTCCGATACTGACCGTCACCGATAAGACGGTCGTCGCGCGGGTTGGCGCCGCAGGTTTGCGCTTTGCGGGAGCGCGACGATCTTTGGCGCGGGAGTCCTTTCTCCGCTCCTGACCGCTGCGAACGCGAAAGGTGGAGTTCTCGATATTGAGGCGCAGCAGTTCCAGATAATCGGTCACCGCCGCGATGTTCTTGTTTGGAAAGAGAATCGTGAACTCCTCGCCTCCCACGCGGAATGCCTCTCCGCCTCCGCCCACCCGCGCCAATTTCGATGAAACCAGCCTGAGCACGTGATCGCCGGTATCGTGCCCGTAGCGGTCGTTAATACTTTTGAAGTGATCGATGTCTACAACCGCAACCGCGTAAGGCGGCTTCAGGCGGAAGGTCACGTCGTTAAACGATCGCCGTGAGTTCAATCCGGTGAGCTCATCGTGATAGGCGAGCGAGTAGGTGTTTTCGACGATCGAGCCAGCCAGGGCCAGAGCAGCCGCGCCGAAGAATCCGGTTCCGGCGGTGCCGCTGACCCCGGAATGAAACCCAATCCAGCTGAGGATCAGCGACCAGAACATTCCGCTGTCGGTTGCGCGATGCAGCTGGATGAAACGGAACAGCAGCAGTCCCAACGAGACCAGAAACATCAGCATGGCCGGCTGCGGCACGCGCGAGTGGTAGTTGTGAAAGATTGAGAAGTGTAAAAAGCCGGGTACCGGCTGATCGGGACGCGCGGCCGCGGCGACGAACACCGACTCAAAGAACAACAGGGCCATGAACCAAAGCAGCGTGCGGCCTTCGTCCCCGCGATCGTTAAAGAAGGTTAAGAACGCAAAGTTCAGCGGGATCAGGAGCGCGATGGCATCAAAGGCGATCTTGCCCGGTCCGGGCGACCACTGGGCAAACCAATGGATGGCGTGATGGCCCAGCAGCAGAACTATCACCGAGAACAGGATGCGGTTGGAATGGAACCTCCACGCCAGCAGCCCGCCGGCGACGAAGGTGGCGTAATAAAAGAAGGTGACGCCGGAGAGCGACAGGGCAATCCACTTGCTATCGAGGAGCAGGACCGCGCCAAGCAGAATGACCACGCCGGGAAAAAGCAGCGAATTCAGCGTCTTTTTGCTGAAGAACTCCATGGCTCAGTCCAATTATCCAACGGTAGTCACCCCAGGCGGGAGGCACGCGAGTGGCATTCAAGGTTCAACACGAAGGTTTGTATGCAAGAAGCTCTGCCACGGATTTGGCGGATTGTCATGGATAAACCTAATCCGAGATGAGATCCGTGATCACCCGTATGAATCCGTGGCCGATTTTGCTTCGCGGGTCAAAGCGGTGACTCCGGAAGAGAAGTAGCAATCCGCGAAGTCCGCGCGATCCGCGGCGGTTTTGATGCCAAGAGCCACCCCGCAGCCCTTCGTGTCTTGTCCAAAAGTCCAGCCTGCCTTAGAAAAAGAATCGCCACTTATGCGAGTTCTCATTGCTGAAGACGATCCCGCTCTGGCCAGCTTTGTTCGCAAGGGGCTTGAAGCCGAGCACTACGCCGTCGATGTGACTACCGATGGCGAGCAAGCCCGAGCCATGGCCGGCGAACTGAACTATGACCTGCTCATGCTCGATTTGAACCTGCCGCGCGTGGATGGTGTGACCATTCTGCGCCACCTTCGCACCCGCAAACCCAGCCTGCCGATTCTTGTCCTGACCAGCCGTAATCGGATTGAAGACCGGGTGCAATGCCTGGACCTGGGCGCCGACGACTATATGGGAAAGCCGTTTTCATTTGCCGAACTATCCGCCCGCATCCGCGCACTTCTGCGTCGCAGCCATTTGCCGGCGGCGGCAGTGCTTGAAGTCGCCGATCTGAAACTCGATCGTGTGGAGCGCAGGGTAGAGCGCGCAGGGAAGCGAATCGAGCTGACCTCCAAAGAATTCGGCTTGCTGGAATATTTGATGTTGAACGCGGGCCGGCGCGTAACTCGTGCCATGATCATCGAGCACGTCTGGAACCTGTCTTTTGATACAGGAACCAACGTGATTGACGTCTACGTGAATTACTTGCGCAAGAAAGTCGATCAAGGCTTCGAGAAGCGCCTCATCCACACCATTCGCGGCGTCGGCTACGAACTGAGCGCGCGGGCGGAGGCGTAGCTCGGGGTCAGGCATCCCGCGCGACTATACTGAACGCATTCGCCGTTGGACCTCGGTCATGCGTTCACGATCTTGCTTCTCACTCATACTCTCATCTCGTCTATTTCCCGCTTCAGAACATTCATGGACGCCCGTTGCTACGAATCACGAAAATACAAGCCCGCATCACGGGTTCATTGGTGAAGTGCCATGGGCCAACTAGCACGTCTCGCTCTCATTCGGTCTCATGGTGAACTGATGCCTGACGCCCAAAGCCGCCTCTCCCCCAGTTGAGCCTCCTTTTTCCGCTGTGGTAGATTCGTGGCTTCGCTCGAAGGAGAACCCGTGAAGGTATATACAGGCGAAAACGTCAGGAATGTCGCGATGATGGGGCATGGGCACGCCGGCAAGACCTCGTTAGTCTCGGCCATGCTTTACACCGCCGGTGCAACTCAGCGCCTCGGCCGCGTCGACGACGGCACCGCACCCACCGATTACGACGACGAAGAAATCTCCCGCAAAATGTCGATTTCGACCGGCCTGGCCTGCGCCGAGTGGGCCAACACGAAGATCAATTTTCTCGATACTCCCGGTTTCAACATGTTCGTCCACGAGGCCAAGCTGGCCTTGCCGGTGATCGATGCCGCTGTGGTCGTGGTCGACGGCGTTGCCGGAGTCGAAGTGGTGACTCAGCGCGTGTGGGCATACTGCGAGGAGTACAACATGCCGCGCGTGATCGTTGCCAGCCGCATGGATCGCGAGCGCGCCGACGCCGACCGAGTACTCGAGTCGCTCGCCAATGCATTTGGCCGAAACGTGATTCCGCTCGAACTGCCGATCGGCAAAGAAAAAGCACTCTCCGGCGTGGTGGATCTCGTCCGCATGAAGGCCTACACCTATGAGCTCGGAGGAAATGGCAAGGGCAAAGAAGGCGAGATTCCAGCCAATATGAAAGATGCTGCGCAGGCCGCGCACGAGAAACTGGTTGAGATGATCGCTGAAGGCGACGACGCCCTGATGGAGAAATTCTTCGAAGCCGGCACGCTGGCAGAAGAAGACCTGGTTCCCGCCCTCCACAACGCCATTCGCGAGGACAAGATTTTCCCCGTACTGTTCGCATCAGGTCTGGGCAACGTGAGCGCCGATCGCCTGATGGACTTCATCGTCGAGTTCACCCCCACAGCCATCGAGCACGATGCGATTCGCGGTGAGGTCACGTCAGGTAACGGTGAGCCTCCGTCGCGCAAAGAATCGGACAGTGAGCCGGTTTCCTTATACGTATTCAAGACCGTTTCCGATCCGTTCGCCGGACGCATTTCTTACTTCAAAGTTTTTTCCGGAATTCTGAAGAACGACGTCACGCTGATGAATTTCTCGCGCGGCTCACAAGAAAAGCTGGCGCACATCTCGGTGATGCAAGGCAAGACTGCCATACCTGTCACCGAGCTTCACGCCGGCGACATAGGCGCCGTCGCAAAGCTGAAAGACACTCTCACCGGGGACACTCTGGGCGACAAGTCCGCGCCGATTCAATATCCCAAGGTGAAGCTGCCCGAGCCGGCAATCACATTTGCCATCGAGCCGAAGACCCGCGCCGATGAAGACAAACTCGGTGTCGGCATTCACAAACTGCTCGAAGAAGACGCCATGCTGCGCTTTTTCCGCGATCCGCAGACCAAAGAATTCTTAATTGCCGGCACCGGCCAGCAGCACATCGAAGTCACTGTTTCCAAGATGAAGAAGCGGTATCACACTGAAGTGAACCTGAAGGCACCGAAGGTCCCGTACCGCGAAACCATTCGCGGACGCGCCGACGTGCAGGGCCGTCATAAGAAACAAACCGGTGGCCACGGACAGTACGGCGACTGCAAAATAAAAATGGAGCCGCTGCCGCGCGGAAGCGAGTTCGAGTTCGTCAACGATATTTTCGGTGGCGCAATCCCCAAGAACTTTATTCCCGCGGTGGAAAAAGGAATCAAAGACGCGGCGGCCCGCGGTTATCTCGCCGGCTATCCCGTCGTGGATTTCAGAGTCGTTCTCTACGACGGCTCCTATCACGACGTAGATTCGAACGATCTCTCTTTCCAGATGGCCGGCCGCATCGCTTTCAAGAAAGCCATGGAGCAGGCCAAGCCCACGCTGCTCGAGCCGATCATGGGCGTAGAAATCACCGTGCCCGACGAGTTCGCCGGCGCCATCATGGGCGACCTCAACTCGCGCCGCGGCCGCATTCAGGGCATGGACAACAAAGGCGGCAACACCATCGTGAAAGCCGAAGTCCCAATGTCCGAAATGCTGACCTACGGCGCGGACCTCACCTCGATGACCCAGGGCCGCGGCAGCTTCAACATGGAAATGCATCACTACGACATCGTCCCCGGGCAGCTGCAGGAGAAGATCATCGAGAAGGCCAAGGCGGAGCGGGGAGAGGTGAAGGAAGAGGAGGAATAGGTTTGCCGACGCCTTATAATTAGTCGAGCATGCCTGAACCACTGAATGCCCGTATCGTTCGCGATCCGCAAATCTGCGGGGGGGAACCCGTGTTCAAAGGCACGCGCGTCACGCTTCGCACTGTGCTCGCGAGTCTGGCTGACGGCGATACGCCGGACACAATCCTTGCAGCTTTCCCGAGCTTAAGCCCCCAAGATATCCAAGCTGCGATCGCGTTCGCAGCTGCTTCCGCTGAAGAGGACTTGCCGGTTCCATCGGTACCCGATATTCGATGAAGGTCAAGCTGGACGAGAATCTGCCGGACGTTTTGGCGGACTTGATCCGTGGGTTTGGCCACGATGTTCAGACTGCCCTCGAGGAAGGCCTACAAGGGCAGAGTGATGACGCACTCTGGTGTGCTGCACTGTCCGAATCGAGATTCTTGATAACCCAAGATCTGGATTTTTCAGACCTCCGCAAATTTGCTCCAGGGACTCACGCTGGCATTCTCCTCATTCGCCTGTACACACCCAGCCGGCGCAATCTAATCACCACGATCGAGGAAGTATTTGGATCGGCAAGTATAGAAGCATGGCAGGGTTGCTTTGTGGTTGTCACCGCACGGAAAACGCGAGTCATTAAACCGGGCGGTGCCACACAGCGCGGAGGATGATTACACTGGGCCACGCACTCGCATTCACTTCTGCTGAAACACTTCCGCGCGGCTCAACGTCAGCACCACCGTCTGCGCCAATCGCTCCACTACCGCCAGGTCCCCGTCATCAAACGCGAACGGCCGGTCACAAAAAACCTCGACCAGCCCGACAATATCGCGCTCGTACATCACCGGCGCGGCCAGAATCGACCTGAGTCCCAAAAGCCTGCACGCTTCCGCATCCACGCGATCATCGGATTCTGTGTCGTCGCAACGTAACGGTCGCGCCAGGCGAATGCACTCGCCGCTGAATCCCGAGCTCACGTTCAACGGAGCGCCTACAGGAGGCGCCGTCGTGCCCGCCACTGCCCGGCAGGTCATTCCATTTTCGCCGGCGAGAGCGACCGCGGCGCCGGTTCCACGTGTGATCGAGCAGGCGCGGCTGGCAATCAGATTCAATGCTGACCCGAGATCGCCGGCCAGCGACTTGAACTCATACTGCACCGTGGTCGACGCAGCCGGTTTTTTCGGAACGTCGATCGCAATTTCCGGCCCCGTTTCCAGGTTCAGCGCAATCGCCGGTTTCTTGTGCCCATTCCCGTTCTGCCGTGATGCCGGTTCCTGCACCACCCAGCGCGGCGCCTTCCAACTTGGAGCACCGGCATTCTGCGTCAGCCACTCGCGAAGCCGGCCTCGGGCATCGTCCGGCAGTTCGGAAAATCTGACGCCCGCGCGCCCGAGCGCATCCGCCCAGGCAACATAACCGGTGGTCTCGAGATAAGCCGCCGGCTCGCCTAAAGAAAGATGAAACGGGACGATGCTGTGCGCATCGAGGGGCGCGCCCGACTGCATGGCCATACCTTCCTCGCTCAGGTCGAGGATCATGCCGCCGGTCACGCCGTCAAAGCTGGCGAAGGCGGGCGTGTTCACTCGCTGGCGAAGAGCATTGCGCCTGTCGGCTGCAGGATCGTGGTGCAAGGCGGATAGTCTCCGTCCCTCGGATCCTCAGTGACAATCGGGCGCGCAAAAAGGCGGCCCGCTAAGGTTCGTAGGGTGCCGCCTCTTCTGCCGGTTCGACGAGCGGCTGGTCCGGTTGGCTGGAAGAGCGGCTGAACTGATCATGGTGCACTGCGGCGGAACTGGAAAGTACACGCGGGGGTACGTCTTCCCCAGCTTTGAAACGAAGTTTCTTACGCCGAGGGACCTTCGCCTTCTTTGCTGATCCCCAGCCTCTGCATCTTCGATTGCAGCGTGGTTCGCTTCATGCCTAATTTGGCTGCCGCTCCGCCCGACCCTGAAACCACCCCGCCCGTTTGCCGCAGCACCTGCTGAATGTATTCCCGTTCCAGTTCCTCGAGCGTGCCAAGCTTCACCGCCGGCGGACGATTCAGGCCGTTTATCGAGCAAAGCTCTGAGACCGGAATCTGTAGAACCGTCCCATCCGTCAGGATCACGGAACGCTCCAGAAAATTTTCCAACTCGCGGATATTTCCAGGCCAATGCCACTGCTCGAGAGCGTGCATGGCCTCCTCCGGAATAGTCTCGATGTGCTTGTTCATTCGTTGCGCGAATTTCGCTACAAAGTAGCGCACCAACAGCGGGATGTCCTCGCGCCGCTCGCGTAACGGGGGCAAGTGCAGCGGGAAGACGTGAAGGCGATAGTAGAGATCGCTGCGGAATTGATGCCTTGCAACCGCGTCGGATAAATCCCGATTGGTGGCCGCGATAATTCGCACGTTCACGCGAATGGTGCGGGTCCCACCCAAGCGCTCAAATTCGTGGTCCTGAAGCGCACGCAGCAGTTTTGGCTGCAGTTCGAGTGGTATTTCTCCGACTTCGTCGAGCAGCAACGTTCCCTTGTCGGCCAATTCCAATCGTCCGATTTTCTGGCTGATGGCTCCAGTAAAAGCACCCTTCTCGTGGCCGAACAGCTCGCTCTCCAGCAATCCCGTTGGAATTGCGGCGCAGTTTACCTTCACGAAGTTTCCACCGGCTCGGTTGCTGAGGCGATGAACCGCGCGCGCCACGAGTTCTTTTCCCGTCCCTGTTTCTCCCAGAATCAAAACCGTGGCTTCGCTGGGAGCCACAGTCTTAACTTGTTCCAGGACCTTTCGAAGCGGCCGACTTTGGCCGATGATGTCCTCAAAGTCGAGCGCATCGCGGATTTCCTGTTCCAGATACTTCTTCTCTTTCAGCAGCCGGTCTTTGAGCGAGGTGATCTCCGCATGGGCGCGGGAGTTTTCCAGAGCCATGGCCAGCTGTGGTGCAACCCGCTCCATCAGCTCAATCGCGGGTCTCGCAAAAGCATTCTCCCGTTTGTTCGAAAGGCAGAGGGCGCCGACGGGTCCATTGCGGGTTATCAGAGGAAAGCAGCATAGCGCGCGCATGCCGGCGATCAGCAACTGCCTCGCGAAGACGGAATCCATCCGTTCCAACTCAGCGGCGCCGAATTCCATGACTTTGCCTTGGAGCATGGCCATTCCCGAGGGACACGTAGCCACCGGCACACACAGCCCCTCGGGCGTGTCTCCCGGCTCGATAGGAGAAATTCGCATGACACCACCTTCCTTGCCATAGAGCGCAAGGTATGCGTGCTCATGCTGAAAGACTAACCGTGTACAGCTGGCAATTTCTGCGAGGAGCTTCTTTGAGTCCAGGCTAGGAGTGAAGGTGCGGGTAATCTCCATCAGCTTCTGGAGGCCTTCCTTCTCACGCTGCAGAACATCATGCGTGAACGCATTGTCCATGAAGAAGGCTAATGCGAAGGCGACTTGACGGGCCACGTCGAGATCTTTGTCGCTGAAGGCATCCTCTGATCGGCTTCCGAGGTAAAGCACACCCACAAGGCGATCCGCCGATCTCAAGGGAACCGCACACCAGCAGACGATCCCAGATTCGAGCGCGCTGCGGACAACTTCAAACCGGGGCGCAGCAGCCTCCAGTTCAGCCCGGCGCACAACCGCGCCGTTGGGGAATCTTTCCAGGACTTGACTCGTAAATGCCCTTTCTGCCGGCAACACCATGCCCGCGGGAGCGAACGCGAATTCCTGGCCTCCTTTGGCGAACACCAGGTAATTGCATTCCTCTTCATTCCACACATTGATGAATGCAGTGTCATGAGGGATGGCCCGTGACAACGACTTTGAAACCGCTGGAAACATCTGCTTCAAGTCCAACTTGGTTGCTGCCAACGCTGCGTTGATTTCAAGGACCGCCTCGATCGCGGACCTCTCGTCATGGAGCGACCGAAGCATATTCGCGCTGCGCTCCGAAAGTTGGATACTCAAAGCAGTCAGCGCGCGCAGTTGCTCCTCCTCACCCGCCAAGGCCTGGCGCGAAAGCAAGTTGTTGATCGCCAGAGCCACCAGGCTGGAGACTTGCTCGAGGTAATGTACGGTATGGTCGTCGTAGTCCTTCGGTTCGACGCTGCCGAAGCCAATTGCTCCGAGTCGTTGTTTGCCTGTGCTCAAGGGCAACAGAATCAAAGAATGTACTCCCTTATCACGATATGGCTTCAACGTCTTAGTAAAACGCTCTTCGGAGTTCAAATCGCTGAGGAGCAAAGGCAACTGCTTCGACCAGACCCAGCCCGCGGCGGAATTATCGATCGCAAGTTCGATCGGCTTCTCCAGGGCCCCATTCGTGTCAAGGATATGAAGCTGCAACAGATTCAAGCTGGAATCTGCCAGCGAGTAGCTGATGAAGTTGAAGTCGAAGATTCCGTGCAGTAGCCGGGAGAGTTCCTGAAGTAATGTGGTTAGCCCCAGACTTGGGTCGGGAGCAGCAGTCTGTAGCAGTTGCTGTAGCGGCGTGAAAACTCGTACAGACGCTGCGGCAAATACTTAACTGGCTCGTGGCGCGGTGGAACTTCGTGCATCGCACATAACCTTCACCCCTCGATGCATCGTTCCGAACTAAATTGTGTTCATGATAATGCAGATTTATCAATTAGCAAATCGTTTTCTCTTAAGCATTCTTATTGGAATGGGGTACGCTCTTGGCCTTAGCACTTTGGTCATTCCGACCGGTTGGTCAAGATCCGGCGCAGTTGCCGCCTGCCGTATAATGGGCCATCCCCCATGAAAGCATACGTGTATGTTTCGCTGAAGCGGAGCGTTCTCGACCCACAAGGCAAGACCATTCAGGGAGCGCTGCACAAGCTGGGTTATCAAGGTTTGCAGGACGTTCGACAGGGAAAATTCTTCGAATTGACCTTGGACGGCGGCTTGGATCGCGCGCAGGCGGAAGGCGAAATCAGCCGCATCGCCCGCGAGGTCCTGACCAATCCGGTGATCGAAGAATTCCGGTATTCGATTGAAGAGTAGAAGTTTGCTGGTTTCTCCCCACACTTAGTCAGGAGCAATTTCCCAATGTGCGGAATCGTGGGCTATGTAGGCAAGAAACGCGTCGTTCCCGTCATTCTTGACGGCCTCAGGCGGCTCGAATATCGCGGCTACGACTCGGCCGGTATCGCGGTTTGCGGCAACGGAGACGGCTTGCAGATTCGCCGCGCCGAAGGCAAGCTGCGAAACCTGGAAGAGGTCATCCGCCTCAAACCGCTCGACGGCACCTACGGAATCGGCCATACCCGCTGGGCCACTCACGGTCGTCCGACGGAAGAAAACGCGCACCCTCATCGCGACTGCACCGGGAAAATTGTCGTTGTCCATAACGGCATTATCGAAAATTACGTTTCTCTGAAGAAAAAGCTCGCCGAGGAAGGCCATCGTTTCACTACGGAAACCGATACTGAAATCGTCGCGCACATGATTGAGAAGTACCTGATGCACTCCGGGAACGGACATCGTCCGTCACTGGACGAGGCCGTGCGCAAAACGGTAACTCAACTGACCGGCGTGTTTGCGCTGGCGGTGATTTCGGTAGATGAGCCGAACAAAATTGTCGCTGCCCGCAACGGGCCGCCGGCCGTAATCGGACTCGGCAAAGACGAATATTTCGTTGCTTCAGATGTTCCCGCGATTCTCTATCACACTCGCGATCTCTTTTTTCTAGCCGACGGCGATCTGGCGGTGATCACTCCCGACGGCGTCCGCCTCACTGACTTCAACGGTCAGCCCATCACGCGTCAGGTACAGCACGTGACCTGGGACCCGATCATGGCCGAGAAGGGCGGCTTCAAGCACTTCATGCTCAAAGAAATTTACGAGCAGCCGCGCGCAGTCCGGGACACGACTTTGGGCCGAATCTCCCAGGAAACCGGTCACGTCTTTCTCGACGAGATGGAAATCACCGAAGCCGAATTTAAGTCGGCGAAGAAAATCAACATCGCCGCCTGCGGAACCAGCTGGCACGCCGGCCAGGCAGGCAAGTTCATGATCGAGCGCCTGGCGCGCATTCCGGTTGAAGTCGACTATGCAAGCGAGTGGCGCTATCGCGATCCCATCGTTCCCAAGGACACGATCACAATCGTGATTTCGCAATCGGGCGAAACCGCCGACACCATCGCCGCCCAGCGCGAAGCCAAGGCCAAAGGCTCGAAGACGCTCGCCATCTGCAACGTGGTCGGCTCGATGATCACCCGCGAAGCGGCTGGCACCATCTACACTCACGCTGGTCCGGAAATTGGGGTTGCTTCGACAAAAGCGTTTACCGGGCAGCTTACCGCGTTGTATCTGTTCGCTCTATATCTGGGCCAGGTACGTGGAGCAGTCACGCCCGAAGAAGCGAAAGACGCGGTGCAGGAACTGACTCGCCTTCCCGGCAAGCTCGAGCATCTGCTCACGCATGAGGAAGACTGCGAAGATCTCGCGAAACAGTACGTTCGCTCGCAAGATTTTCTCTTTCTCGGTCGCGGAATTCACTACCCCATCGCGCTCGAAGGCGCCCTCAAGCTGAAGGAAATCTCCTACATTCACGCCGAGGGTTATCCGGCCGGCGAAATGAAGCATGGGCCGAACGCGCTGATTGACGAGAACCTGCCGGTCGTGATCATCGCCACCCGCGATCCTAAAGACGCGCTCTCGATGGTGCGTTATGAGAAGACCTGCTCAAACCTGAAAGAAGTAAAAGCCCGCTCGGGAGTGGTCATCGCGCTTGCAACCGAGGGCGATGAAGAGATCAAGGAATCTGCCGACCACGTGATCTACTTGCCGCCGGCGCCGGAAGAGCTGCTGCCGATCCTGGAAATCGTGCCGCTGCAGTTGCTGGCCTATCACATCGCGGTGCGCCGCGGCTGCGACGTCGACCAGCCGAGGAATCTGGCGAAGTCGGTGACGGTGGAGTGAAAGAACTAGTAGTCAGCTACTTCAACGTCCGTCTTGCGAAAATTATCACCTTTGAATAGAAGTGGCTCTCCTCTGTCTTTCGCCAGCGCGTAAGCGAAACAATCGCCAAAATTTAATCCTGCCCTGTGACGACCCTTGCCATAGTCTCGATAAGCCTCGCGGGCCAGCCTCGCTTGCTCGACAGTCACAGGCTCGAGTCGAATCTGTGACTCGCGTATGAAGGAATCGAAGCGGCGGCCAAGGGCCGCATTCTGACGAGAATCAATTACGATGGCCACTTCGACGTAGCTAGCCACTGACAAACGGCTCTCGTGCGCTTCTTCAATAGCATCTGCGAATGCACGCGCGTCATTCTCTTCACCCAGAATCGCGACAATGACCGAGCTGTCCACGATCATTTGGGCAGACCTTTCTCGTCATAGAGCAGTTCCCCGTGGTCGGGGAGTGGGCGGCCTTTTAGGAGCGCTGAAGACTCTTTCGCGATCTTCATGATCCGCTCTGCCATGCCTTTTTTCTTCACCCTGTCCAGTCGCTCGCGGAGTGCTTCAGTGACAGCTTCGGTCATGCTCTCACCTGTGAGGGTAGCCAGTTCTTGGGCCATCCGATGTGTCTCTTCATTCTTGATGTTGAGGCTCATGGTAGAAGTCTACCACGTGAAGGTAGATTTCTACCACACTGAGTTTTGTGTGCGCCAGCCTCGCCGCGCGTCCTCGCACAGGCGATTATCATCGAATTAGGAAGATGCCTTTCCAAACCCTTACTGCGCGACTGCTCACTTCCCAGCCGCTAACGCAATTCACCAAGCACCTTGAATTCGAACTGGAGGGAACTGCCCGTTTTGGCTTCGTCCCGGGCCAATGGCTTTCCCTGAAGCACACAAAAACAGATGGCGAAGAAATGACCCGCGCCTATTCCATCGCTTCTCCACCCGGTGAAAACGGACGGTTTGCGCTTTGCTTAAACCGAGTGCAGGAGGGCTTCATGTCAAATTTTCTTTGCGATATGAAGCAAGGGGACGAGATTACCTGCCAGGGCCCGTTCGGTGACTTCACCCTGCGCCCGCCCATGCGCGACACGATCTTCATCGCTACCGGCACGGGAATTGCGCCGTTTCGCTCCATGCTGCACTGGCTACTCGCCGACGGGTCGCGCCACGAAGGCAGGCAGCTTTACTTGCTCTTCGGCAGCCGCACCGAGCAGGACATCTACTATCACCAGGAATTTCTGCAGTTGGCCCGCGAGCACGGTAATTTTCATTACCTGCCCACGTTGAGCCGAGGTGCTTCAGATTGGAAAGGCCTGCGCGGTTACGTGCAGGAGCATGTTCCGGGAATTGTTGCAGGACGCAGCGAAATGCACGCCTACATCTGCGGTCTCGACAAAATGATCAAAGCCAACCGCGAGTTGCTGAAGCTGCAAGGCTGGGACCGGAAGAGCATCCGCTACGAGAAGTACGACTGACCTCTGCTCTAGCTTCGGCTCTAGCCCAAAGCCGAAAGCCCAAAACCCAAAACCTAGATACTCGTATCTTTCCCTTGTGTGCGAACGTAAACCAGAGCGAAATCCGATCCTTTGCCCTGCGGCTTCACCGAGACAATGTGCTGATTGTTCTTGCTTCCGACTTTCAGTTCCACCGTGTCACCGTGGTTGTTGCCTTCGCACTTCAGTTCGTCTGCACCGCCTTCATAGGTGTAGTGCTGGCCTTCGGTCCGGCATTCGAGGACGTTCCCATACTTCTTCAACTCGTTCTTGTAATACGCAATAATCTTGCTGGGTGCAGTGTCGCTCTCGTACTCCAGCGCCACCACTTTCACGCCTCCCCACGAACTCGAGATATTGACGTTGGCGCTCTTCTCGTCGCCTGAGTCGTCTTTCTTCTTCGCTCGCGCGCCGGCATAAACCGACAGGCCCGTGTCGCGCGGATCGGCGTTGGTATTGACGTGGATGCCTCCGAGCGGCGTGTTGATGTCCACGTTCTTGTCCTCGCCGCTCTCGCCTTTCTTGACATTGACGCTACAAGCGGACGCGATCGC
>JBKPSP010000004.1:0-28750 GCA_046735175.1 Acidobacteriota bacterium | reverse complement strand
GATGTGTATAAGAGACAGGTCGTGACCGCCCCGGCAACCCGGCAGCACGGGCGATCGCTCCGTAGGTAGACACTTGCCGCGTGGGATCTTCTGAATGGTCGCGCGAATGCGTCCTTCGGGGGTAACCCTGGTCTTTGTGTTGGACCTACGCTGCGGCGCCCTTACGGAACGACTCGACCGCTTCTTCCTCGCTGTCATAAACCTCAAAAACGGTGAGTAGTTTCGTGATCTGCAGCAGGTCGCCAACCCGCTGCGTAAGGCGTGCGAGTTTCACCGCGCCACCTGTGTTCTGGCCGGTGATGTAGAGCGAAACCAGCGTTCCGAGGCCGCCGCTATCGATGTAGGTGATATCCGCGAGGTTCAGCACGATCCGGCTGCCTTTTTGAATCAGGCCTCGCACTCGATCGCGCAACTCTGCAGTTTCTTCGCCAAAAACAATCCGTCCCGCACAATCCGCGACGATGATCCCGTCATCCAGGGTGCGGACGTTGATTTTCAATTGCATGAAATCCCCCTCAGTCGTGACACACAAGCCTATCCCTACATAGCGAGATTCGCAACCAAAGCCCGCCAGCGTGGCTCACGTATAATCACACCATCTTCTCGCCATGAGCTACCAGGTCCTCGCGCGTAAATATCGTCCTCAAAAATTTTCAGAAGTGATCGGGCAAGACCACGTCACCCGCACGCTGAAGAATGCGATTGAGCAGGGGAGGATTGCGCACGGTTACATTTTCAGCGGACATCGCGGGATCGGCAAAACGACAATCGCGCGCATCCTGGCCATGGCCTTGAACTGCGGGTCGTCCGAAAAACCGGTGACCGAACCCTGCGGCGTCTGCGATTCCTGCACCGAAATCCGCGCCGGCAACTCAGTTGACGTGATTGAAATTGATGCCGCCACCAACCGCGGCATCGACGAAATTCGCGAACTGCGCGAGGCGGCGCGCTATCGTCCCGCCCGCGACCGCTTCAAGATTTACATTCTGGATGAAGCCCATCAGATTACAGACGCTGCCTTTAACGCGCTGCTAAAGACCCTGGAAGAGCCTCCCAGTCACATCGTCTTCATGCTCGCGACGACCCAGCCCGAGGACATTCCTCAAACCATCCGCTCGCGCTGCCAGCACTTCAGCTTCCGCGCCGTAAAGTTCGACCAGATTGTTGCCCAGCTGAAAGACCTTTGCTCTCGCGAGAACATTGCCGCCGATGAAGAGGCGCTGGCCATGCTTGCCGAGGCCGGCGATGGCTCAATGCGCGACGCGCTTTCGATCCTCGATCAGGCGATCGCGTCGAGCGAAGGGCGTTTAACAGCCGAGACCGTGAGGCAGTTGATCGGCATTGCACCCTCCGGGGTCCTCGAAGAAATTATGGGTGCGGTCGGCCGGAGTTCGAGCGAAGACATTTTGCGCATCGTCGACCGGCTTCTCAGCGAGGGACAGAATCCGGTCCATTTTGCTCGCCAGCTCGTGCGCTTTCTGCGGAATGCGATTGTCGCCAAGGTTGCCGGCGCTGATTCACCACTGCTGCAGATATCTGCGGACGAGCGGGCCAGAGTTGGGCGCGCTGCCGAGTCGTTTAGCGAAGAAGACCTGGCGCGGTTTCTCCAGATCATGCTGCGCACGCATTCAGAGCTGGGTTATCGGCAGGAACAAAGATTTCATCTTGAACTCGGATTATTGAAGCTCGCGCACGCTCAACGCCTGCTTCCACTTGAACAGTTGCTGAGTGGGGCTGAGCCTGCGCGGCCGGCCCAAGCCAATACCAGACCCTCTGCTCCGATCGAAACGAAAAAGCCTGATCCGACTCCCACCCGGTCATTCGTTTCACCGTTCGCGGCAGATGCTGCCAGAAAAGGTGTGCCACGTTCGGAAGCCTCAAGCGAAGAGGTTGCGATGATGCCTGCCCGCCAGGCTCCGGCCGCCATTACTCCCCCGAATGTCATCATGGGAGCGGCAGCGCCTGCGGTCGCGCCGCAACCGAATTTCGAGCCGAAGCCTCCGGTTGATGCGAAAGTTGTGCGCGACGCCATTCTCAAGACGCTTTCGTCCACTGAGCAGACCGTCCTCACCTCAATGCTCGAAAGCGGCGAGTGGCAACTCGTGGGAAATGAAATCATCGTAAGGGTCGCGGCCTCTGCCGCGCTGATCGATATGTCGGTCAGCGCCGAGGCGAAGCGCATGATCATTGCCTCTGCCAGCGGCATTCTTGGCCGTCCTGCCAAGCTGCAGATTTTGCCGGGCGGGAGCGCGCAACCGGTCCAGGCAAAACCGTCAGCACCGAATGGAAGCGGGCGCGGACGCGCCGAACAGGAACCGGTCATACAACGCATGAAAGAAAAATTCGGCGCTGAAATTCGCACCATCATTGACTATCGAAAGAACAAGTAATCGGACCTCTTATGAGCGGATTCAATATTCAAGAGTTGATGTCTCAGGCAAAAAAGCAATACGAAGTCCTGCAGAAAAAAATGCAGGAGACGGTCGTCGAAGGTTCATCGGGCGGCGGCACGGTCACGGTCAAAATGGATGGCCGCAAACAAGTGCTGAGCGTGAAGATCGACCCGGAGGCGGCGAAATCCGGCGATTTGGAGATGATGCAGGATCTCATCACCGCCGCCTTCAACAGCGCCGGAAAGAAAGTGGATGACACAATGCAATCCGCCATGAGTGGAATGCTGGGAGGACTGCCGGGAATCGGGTGATCGGGAAATTGGGTAATTGAGTAATTGAGTAATTCAGCCAGCCTTCCCTTAATTACCAAATTACACAATTTCCCAATTACCCAATCCTCCATGTCCAGATTCGCTGAACCCATGGCCCGTCTCATCGACGAGCTCAAAAAACTGCCCGGCGTCGGAAGCAAGTCCGCGCAGCGCCTGGCGTTTCATATCCTCCGCTCCAGCGAGGATGATGCTGGCGCGCTCGCCAGTGCCATTCACGATGTGAAAGCCAGCCTGCGCCTCTGCTCCATCTGCAACAACATCACCGACGTCGATCCCTGCGTCTATTGCGCTAGTGCCACCCGCAACCAGAGGCTGATCTGCGTCGTCGAAGAGCCCACCAACATTGCCGCAGTAGAAAAGACTCGCCAGTACAACGGCGTCTATCACGTGCTCCATGGCGCGATCTCTCCGATCCACGGCGTAGGCCCGGAGCAATTGCGAATTTCGAATCTCATGAAGCGCGTCGAAGACGGCGGCGCGGAAGAAATTATTCTTGCAACCAATCCCACGGTGGAAGGTGAGGCAACCGCGACGTATCTGTACGGCCAACTGCGCCGCGCTGGCTTGAAAGTCAGTCGCATCGCGACCGGCATTCCCGCCGGCAGCGACATCGAATACGCCGACGAAATCACTATGCTCAAAGCTATAGAAGGACGTCGCGAACTCTAGCCCTCGCAACTTAGGCCGTTCCCCTTAGTTCGTTTCTAAGCCATTACACCTATTACTACTTACGTATTACATACCATGCACTTCCGATTGTGTTCTAAGGCCCGAATTTGCTTGGTCGCTTCCAGTAACCGTCCTAAAATCCCTGCAACTTGCTGCGCGCGCGCCGCAGTTGCTCGCCAATAAATTACCTGGAGAAGTTGGGATGCATTTTGGTCATGTACTTACGTTCGTGTGTCTTTGCTTGTTTTCAGCACCCGCGTTTTCCATCGTGACCGTTTCCTCTCCAAGCAACGGAAATACTTCAACCTCACCTGTCCACTTTGTCGCAACCGGAAGCTCGCCGGCATGTTCGAAGGGTGTAGCTGCAATGGGCATCTACACAGCTCCTGGAGTCCTGGCGCACTCGGTCAAGGGATCGAGACTTGACACTTTCCTGAACATGAATTCGGGCACCTACAATGTCACCGTAAAGCAGTGGGACCACTGCGGCTGGGCTGCCGGCACCAGGGTTGCCCTCACGGTGAATGGCTCAACCTCAACCGGCAAGACGTACGTCTTTTCTGATCTGCAGAGCAAGAGTGGATGGACGGGGTATGCCCTGCTGCCTCCGATGTATCCACTCTGCGGAAAGTGCAAACCAACTGGTCCCGAGTTGAAGTGGTCTTGGACTCAAAACGTTCCCTCGCCCGCGCCCACCATGGACGGCAAGACCACCAAGAGCCACTACGGTGGCGGAACGGTGCAGTGGTCGGACGCGTTCTGGAACATTCACCTGATCGGCAGCGTCTCCTCGCAGGGGATCAAGGACACGAATAAGACCATCGTCCCGAACTTGCATGACTTCACCTATGACGTCTACTTTTGGGTGGGAAATGTAAACAACTCGCAGGCGCTTGAATTCGATATCAACCAATTCGTCGGCGGCAAATCCTACATCTGGGGTCATGAATGCCGGGTGCTTGGCGGGTATGAATGGGATACCTGGAACAATCAGAAGAAACACTGGGTCCCTAGCGGCATCCCGTGTCACCCGGTCAGCAACGCCTGGAACCATCTGACGCTTCACGTACAGCGCACGTCCGGCGGCAAACTTCTGTTCCACACGATTACGTTAAATGGCAAGACCGCGACTCTCGATCGTTACGATTCCCCCAGCAACACCAGTTGGCACGGCGTCACCATCAATTACCAGATCGACGGCAACAAGCAGATCACGCCATACACCGTTTATCTTGACAAGTTGACATTCACCGCCAAGTAGTCCTCCCCGCTGCAGAGGGCACGCCGAGTTGGCGTGCCCTTTGCATTTTTGGCAGACATCGGCATTTCTGCTCCTTGTCATCCAAGGCTATAATTGGCGGCAGGTGGTCAGTGATCCCGCACCGAATCCTCGTTGTTCTGGCGGCCTGTGTCGTGGCTGTTCCCGCGCTTGGTGATGTTAAGAGTTCCCCAGCCTTGACCGAACAGCACCGGATGGAACTCATTCGCACCTTCAGTTCTGACCTCGTTTATATCCGCACGCAATTCCCCATGGGGAAAGTAGGCTTGACCATCAAAGATGGCAAAGTTTCGCCCGGCGGCGAGGATCTCAACAAACTGCTCGCTCTTTGGGGACCTTCGGTGAAACCCGGCGATCGCGCGATCATCACCATGTTCCAGCTCAAGGGCGATCGCATGCGCTTCGAGATTAACGGCGGCCCAATCAAGAAAAAGAAGTGGTATCAGCGGATTGAGGTCGGCGCCGGCGGTGGCGTGATGACTCCGGGCGGCACGCAGGATGATCCCATCAACAATCCCCGCGGGTCCTACGTTGACCTGGTCTTTGACCATCGCATTCCCGATGTATCGGTGGAGCAAGTGAAGCAGATGCTCTGGCCGGTCTTCGATTTCGATTCGAAGTCACCGCTCGAAGCCTATCTGGAGTCCGTCCCGCCCAAGGTCAAAGATGCGATCAAGGCGCACCATGTCCTGGTCGGTATGAATCGTGAAATGGTGATCTATGCCAAGGGGCGTCCGCAGAAGAAGACCCGTGAGAAGGACGGCGACGTCGAATACGAAGATTGGATCTACGGCGATCCGCCACAGGATGTGGATTTTATCCGCATCGTCGGCGATGAAGTTGTTCGCACCGAAACCATGAAAGTTGATGGCCAGAAAGTCGTCCAGACCGAAAAGGAAATTGACCTCGGCGGCGCCACGGTGGCAAAAGCTGCGGAAAAGGAGAAGCCCGCGAATGCGCCTACTCTGAGGCGGCCCGGCGAAGAGGATCCCAACGCAGGCCCCGCATCCGCCCCTCGCCGTCCGGCTGCAACCGATCCATCACAGCAACCGCCGCAGTTTCACGCCAGTCAGCCGTGAGGCTGCCCTCGCAGTCACCTGAGCTTGGTGAAGCCACAGACTCGGACCTCTGCTGTGATTCCTATGTGTAACTCTGTGTCCTCTGTGGTTCGAATTCTGTTCTTTGAGCAGAACCTCGGGGCTATATTCTCGTGACTTACGCGCGATGTTCGTAGGAACTGTCGCCCTCATTTAAACTGAACACGTGAAGATTGCGCTGGGACAAATCAATCCCACGGTGGGCGACTTCGAGGGAAACTCCGCCAAGATCATTGATTTCTCGAACCGCGCAAAATCGTCCGGCGCAGGACTGATACTCTTTCCAGAGCTTTCCATCTGCGGTTATCCTCCCCGCGATTTAGTCGAGCGCGTCTCCTTCGTCCAGCACAATCACGAAGCTGCCGAGCACATCGCAGCTGAGACACGCGGTATTGCGGTAGTGTGCGGCCTGGTCACGCCGGCCCAGGCGGAAACCGGAAAATCAGTATTGAATTCCGCCGCCCTGCTGATGGATGGTCGCATCAAGTTCGTCCAATCAAAGATGCTGCTGCCGACCTACGATGTCTTCGACGAGGTGCGGAACTTCGCTCCCGCGCGCAGTCAACTTCTGTTCCCGTTTTGCGGCAAGCAAATGGCACTCACTATCTGCGAGGATGCCTGGAACGATAAACACTTCTGGCACCGGCGACTCTACAGCGTGGATCCGGTGGAAGCCTTGATCCACGCGGGCGGAAATTTTGTGCTGAATATCTCGGCCTCACCATTCTGGGCAGGGAAGCGCGAGTTCCGACGCGAAATGCTTGCAACCATCGCCCGTAACGACAAAGTTCCGGTGGCTTTCGTCAACCAGGTCGGCGGAAACGACAGCCTCGTTTTCGACGGATCCAGCCTGGTGTTCGATCGTGAAGGCAATGTGATCGCCCAAGGCAAGTCGTTCGAGGAAGACCTGGTCCTGTTCGACTCCGATTCGCTGACCGGCGACATGCACGATCAGATCGAAGGCGAAGAGGCGAGCATTTATTCTGCGCTCGTTCTCGGCACCCGCGATTACGTCCGCAAATGTGCTTTCAGGCAGGTGATTATCGGACTCAGCGGCGGCATCGACTCCGCGCTTACCGCCGCCATCGCCGTGGATGCGGTTGGCGCTGAAAACGTGATCGGCGTCGGCATGCCGGGACCCTACTCGTCGCAAGGTTCGATCGATGACGCCCGAACTCTGGCGGCAAACCTGGGCATTCGTTTCGAGATTCTTCCCATCGGAGGCATCTTTGACGACTACCGCGCCACACTCAACTCCGTCTTCCAGGGTCGCTCGGAAGACGCGACCGAAGAAAACATTCAGTCGCGAATCCGGGGATCGCTGTTAATGGCGCTGTCGAACAAATTTGGCGCCCTGGTATTGAGCACCGGAAACAAAAGTGAGCTGGGCGTTGGATACTGCACCCTCTATGGCGACATGGCCGGTGGGCTCGCCGTGATCAATGATGTTCCGAAAACCCTTGTTTACCGGCTCAGCCGCTATGTGAATTCGCGCAAGACGGTCATCCCGGAAGCCACAATCGAGAAGGCGCCTTCCGCTGAATTGCGCCTCAATCAGAAAGACAGCGACAGCTTGCCTGACTACGAGGTGCTCGATGCTATTCTTGAGGACTATGTGGAGCAGGCGCACTCGGCTGAGCAGATCGCTAACGATCACAAGTTCGATCTCGAACTGGTAAAAAGCGTAATTCGCATGGTCGAGCGCAATGAATACAAGCGCCAGCAGGCAGCTCCAGGAATCAAGATTTCTACAAAGGCCTTCGGCTACGGACGCCGCTTTCCAATCGCCGCCAAGGCCGACATATAGCACCTGCCGGAGTGCAGTCTTCAAGTTGCCTGCAGTTCGGCGCAAAGTGGGTTGGGATAAATCGCAGATCGAGTTGGGATAAGTCGCAGATTTTCTCGGCGAACTCTGCGGCTGTTCTCGGCGTTCTCTGCGGTTAAAAGCTTTGACCGCAAAGGATTCAAAGGTCCTCCAAGTTCGCAAAGAAACAATGTGAGCACCGCAGATGGAACGGTCGAACGGAGGACTGGCTAGGCCAGCCCCGAAGGGGCGAAATATATCAGCCCAGGGCGTAAGCCCTGGGTAGGCCTAAGAATGATCAGAGTCCCGTAGGGACGACACACGGTCTCGCGGGAGAGTCGGATATCGCGAACCAACGATAAGGAAAACATGCGAAACAAATTCATACTCTTCGCTCTCGTACTGCTGAGCATTGCTGCATTCTCCCAGGCGAAACCGAAAACCACCACACCCGCCGCAAGCCACAACAGCGGCGAAACACCATTGCCCTCCGAAGCGACCGTAAATGCTTTTCTGCAGCAGACCTTTGGCTACGACTCCCAACTCACCTGGAAGATCGTCAGCATTCGGCCGAGCAAGGCGGAAGGCCTGGCCGAGGTGAATGTGCAGATGACCAGCCCTCAAGGGCAGGGTAGCCAGAAATTCTATGTCTCGGCGGATGGAAAGCACGCACTGGTAGGCGAAATTCTCCCCTTCGGTCCGCGCCCATTCGAAGAGACGCGGCTTGAATTGAAGAAAAGAGTAACTGGCCCATCGCGCGGACCCTCAGATGCTCCCGTGATGATCGTCGAGTTCAGCGATCTGCAATGCCCGCACTGTAAGGAAGCGAATCCGACAATCGAGCGCCTGCTGAAAGAAGAGCCCAACCTTCACTTCGTACTGCAGAGCTTCCCGTTGCCGATGCACAACTGGGCCGCGAAAGCCGCAGCCTATGGCGATTGCACCGCGAAGTTCTCCAACGACGCTTTCTGGAAATTCGTCGACTCTGTCTATGAAGCGCAAGCCGATATCACCGCCGAGAATGCAGACCAGAAACTGACGGAACTTGCCGACAAAGCCGGCGTCAAGGGCGCCGACGTGGCCGCTTGCTCAACCCAAAGCGAAACTCAGGCCCATGTAGAGGCCTCGATCAAACTAGGTCAGTCGCTCGATGTGAACTCGACTCCAACCCTGTTTATCAACGGCAGGCCCATCGGCGTGGGGGGCAACAACTACGATCTGCTGAAGATGATTGTCGATTATTCCGCCAAACAAAAGTAGGAATTCTCCGGAAACGTCGTTGGGGTTATTCGAAGCCTCTAAATTGCTGGTGCGCACTGTCGGAATGCTAAGACGGAAGTGGGAAGCAGACTTTCGGAAGCACCACCGGGGAGAAAATTGTAGGAAGGCAAGACCGGGAAGGGCACGACTTACAGTCGTGCCGATAGCGTTACGAGATGAGACCGGCTTTAGCCGCTGAGGTCGACTTGGAAACTTGGTACGCCGCCATCGCCCAAACGAAACCATCCCTACTTTGCCAAATACACTTCCGTAGCCTGCCCCGTCCCGTGGCTGACCACATGCGGAGTGATCACCACCAATAACTCATCGTCCTCCGTCTGTTTGCTGTTGGTCGTCGCCTGATTGAGTCCGGGAATCTGTCCGAGCCCCGGAACGCCGCTCAACGCCAACGTCTCGCTATGAGTGACCTCTCCCGCAACCACCGCGGGTTCTCCGTCCTGCAATGAAATGCTTCCTTTATATTCGCGGTTTCCGATGATCGGCACGCCGTTGATGGACTGTCCGGCCAGCGCCTTCAAAGCAATTTCGAGATCGAGTCTTACATCCGTTTGCCCGACTGCCGGCTTGGCTTTGATCGTCAGCCCGAGGTCCTCGTAGCTGAAAGACGGAAACGCTGCCTGAAAGCTGTTGTTTTGGATGACCCGGGAGATGGAAGAAGTGTTAAAGATCGGGGCGAAGCTGGCATTGAGAATCGGAAACCGGCTGCCTATCCGAAACGTGGTGTCGTTGGCCTGCGACGCTCGAAGCGTGGCGTGATCGAGCGTTCTGACCGACCCTTGATTGAGCGAAAGTTGCGCACTCAGTTGATCGAAACTAATGCCAGTTAGAGTCTTGCCGCCTCCGAAAGTCGCCAACGGCTGGCTGAAAATCGAATTCTGCTGGCTCTGCAGTTGCGCAAGGAGAGCCGAGATCGCCGTATTGTTCGCCTGATTGATGCCGCCGCTCGCAATCAACTGATTGATAAGGTCCTGAATATTTTGTCCGCCCAGTGCTGCCAGAGCGCCCGCCGGGATGTTGAAAAGATTGAACTGATTGGGAATGTGCACGCCCAGATTGCGAGTGAGCGTGTTGCTGATTTGGTAGACCTTCACGTCCAGCATGACCTGTGGACGCGTCGTGTCCAGGCTTTCCAGCAGCTGCGTTGCAGCATTTAGCGTATTCTGCGGGGCCCGCACAACCAGGGTCGAGGACGGCGCATTGGTGGTAATAAATCTGATTTCAAAAAGATTGCGCAGCACGTTGACGAAATCGTTCAGACCGGTTGGAGTATCAACTCCTGGGATGTAGAAGGTGCGCATCGCCATGCGCTCGTACTGCCGCCGATTCTCAGCGGTGTCACCGACAATCAGAATTTGTTTGTCGCCCAGCGGAGTCCAGAACGATTTCGTGACTTGTCCGGCGACTGAGATCGCTTTGTAGAAGTCCACGTCGTCGATGTCGAATGAAACCCGGCGCGAGGTGATGGAATCATCAATCTGCGCTGAAACCCCGTACGCCTGAGCGATGGAATTGAGCAGCTCACGGCTGTCGCCCCGGAAATGAAAGCTGGCGCGGTTCTGGTTCGGCGATAGCTTGATCTCAGTCGACTCCTCAACCACGCGCGGAGGAGCGGAGATCTTCGGCGCTGACTCGCCCGCGACATCCAAAAGGCGTTGCTGCGCAAACTGGTTCGTGGGATCAAGGTTCATGGCCCGGCGAAAATCTGCGATCGCCTCGACCTGCTTGCCGGCCTCCATCTCCTGGCTTCCGCGCTGGATGTATTTCGAAACCAGTTGCTGCTTCGCCAATTCCCTCGCGGTTACGTATTCAACGTTGCGGGGAACAAGATTTGAAGCGCGTTCGAACTCCCGATAGGCTTCGTCTGGAGACTTCTCCTGGATCTTGAGTCCGCGCGAGAACGCGGCTTTCGCTTCCTTGGTTTCGCGCGATGAGGGATTGCATTGTGCCTCGCTCGCGCCCGGCGGGCAGGGAAGGAGCGCCGGAGTTTCCTTCGCGCTCAGCCGGACTTGTACCAGGCTGATTAGAAGAGCCAGCAGAGCACACCACCGCATGGCCCGATTGTAACCGCGAACTCTCACATTTCAGAGAATTTCAACGTGCATCTAGTACCTTTGGGAACGTCCTCGGGGTTGGAAGCTTGCGCAAATTTGGCGTATAAAAGTTGGTTGGCCAGTTTCGCTCGAGTGGCACAGCCGGCTCGGCTGTGGCGCGTGGGAAGCTCGGCCGCGGACATCATCAGTATCCGCGCAGGCTGAGACCTGTGCTGACCAGAGGAACGAATGCCCACTGCAATCACGAACGCGCCCAAAGGGCTGGAAGGAATTGTCGCCACCACTTCCAAGATTTGCTACATCGATGGAGACGAGGGCGTCCTCGCCTATCGCGGCATCGACATTCACGAGCTCGCCGACAACTCCACCTTTGAAGAAACCTGCTATTTGCTTTGGAATGGCACACTCCCCACGCGAAGCGACTTAAAGGGTCTGCAGCAAAAGCTGGCAGCTGAACGCAAGCTGGATCCTGCGATTATCGATTTCCTGCGAACGTTACCGAAAAATGCCGCGCCCATGGATGTTCTGCGCACGGCAGTGTCAGCGTTGGGACTCTACGATGCCGACGAGAAGAATAATGACCACGATGCCAACGTCAGAAAGTCGATCCGTTTGACTTCGCAGATCGCCATGATCGTCGCGGCCTACGATCGTCTGCGAAAAGGGAAGAGCGTAGTTCAGCCGGATCCGTCGCTTTCCCATGCCGCGAATTTCTTGCTGCTTTTGAACGGCGCAGCTCCCTCAAAGACTGCCGAGCGCGCGCTCGACATCGCCCTCATCCTTCACGCCGATCACGAACTCAACGCTTCAACTTTCGCCGCCCGCGTAACCGCAGCTACTCTCTCTGACATGCACTCGGCAATCACCTCGGCAGTTGGTACGTTAAAGGGTAGTTTGCATGGTGGGGCGAATGAGGCAGTGTTTCGGATTTTGGCGCAGATTGATTCGACTAAGGCTGATCCGGTGGAATACATTCGCGAGATGTTGGCGCAGAAGAAGAAGATATCTGGCTTCGGGCACCGTGTTTATCACACGGAAGATCCGCGGGCGACGCATTTGCGGAAGATGTCAGAAGACCTCTGTCAGTCGAGCGGCGAGCCCAAGTGGTTTGAGATGTCGCGCAAGATCGAGCAATTCGTGAAGTCAGAAAAGAAGTTAAATGCCAACGTGGACTTCTACTCGGCGTCGACTTATCACGTGTTGGGAATTGACGTCGACCTGTTCACGCCGATTTTTGCCGTCTCGCGCATCAGCGGCTGGACCGCGCACGTGATCGAACAACTCGATGACAATCGCCTGATCCGCCCCCGCGCAGACTACATCGGGCCGAGCTATCCACAGCACTGGGTGCCGATGGAGCAGCGCTGATTCAGTAAGCGACTAGCACCGTGTAATCGAGACTATTGCAACCGCTTGAGGACGACGGTAGCGGCTTCGTCCGTGCCGATGGCTCCCTGCAGCCTCACCCACTCGTTGTACTTCTCCGGCGGAACGCTTAAGTCGCGCACTACATACTCGCGCCAATAGCGGAGCTTGCTGCCATCGGTTTCGATCTTGCTCTGATACGTGGCAAAGCCGACGTCAATTTTCGTGGAATTTGGAACGTCATCCACTGCATATTCCTTTGGGAGTTCGATCTCGTACACGTCAGTCTGGCGGATGGTGTGTTCCAGTTCGATTGGATAATGGCGCGGTTTGCGTTCGACATATGCACTCTTCTCGTCCAGAACTCGCGGACGCACCAACATGAGGGGACCCCGTAATTGCGCATACTGTGGCGCGGTGAATTTGTAGTTCATCAGCAGGTCTTTGGTGAGTTGATCGGCTTGCTCGATGTTCACCTTATCGAGCGTGAACCCCTGCACCGACCGGCCGAGCCAGTGTTCAAAATCTGCGGTGCGGCGGCGCTCGTCCGTGTAGTGCAACCGGGCGCGTTCGTACGTTGCGGAATCCCCGCTCCGGTCTTCGGTAACTTCGCCGGCGAGGTTCCCCTCAGCAGAAAGCACAAAATGGCCCTTGCGTATGATCTGGTTCCAGTCGGGTGGCAACAGAGGCGTGCGGATGAGTTCGCCACTATTGTCGGTCACCAGCAGCGCGTAACTGTCTTGCAGATCAGCACGCAATGAGCCGACCGGCGTATATTCGTCCGTCGGGTCGAAGATGATGTAACGCTTTCCTGTTTTGGTCATTACCTGTGAAAGGTACGGAGCACTGTTCACATCGGAGGGAAGTTCGATGGCGATAACCGCGTGATTTCCCCACGACGAGGGTATGGAGGGATTGATGAATCCGCGGCGAGTATCAAGCAGCACATAGTATGAGGCAATGCCTGCCTCCTGCAGCATGGCTTTCAGCAGCGTGACTTTGTCCTTGCAATCACCGTAGCGGTAACGAAACACGTCGGCAGCAGGGTGAGGTTGGTTTCCGCCAATTCCAATCTCAATCGCGACATATCGAATTTCCGATTGAACAAATGACACAACGGTCTGCAGCCGTGAGGCGAAGTCGGATTTTCCCGCAATTAACCCGCGGACTTTGGTGGCAATCTCTGGTGTCGTTTGAGATCGTCCCTGGGCTAAGGCTGCGTACCAGCGTCCCACCTCTGGCCAGGTTGCCGCATGGGCTGCGTCATCCCCTGGCCCAAAATAGGAAATGCTCATCCGTCCGGCCAGAGAAAGGAACGGAGGCATTCTCGTTTCCCTCTCCTCTTCAATTCCCGGTATGTTCTTCAACGTCCACTGCCAGCGATTGTTGCCGGCTGCAACTGGCTCGATACCGGTCCCATGCGTCCAAGAGGCTCGATATTCCCAGCCTGTTGGCAATTGAAGGCTTAGTAGAGCCTGGAGTACCGGATAGCGGTCCTGAAAGATCCATCCCAGCTCGTTGATCCACCTGAGACGACGGACTTCGTATTCGAAAGCAATCACTGAGCCAACGATGGAAGACGGTGCCTTCGCAACCATGGAGCGATCATCCGCATATAGAAGCCAATCTGGATATCCGCTTGCCTCGATAAACTCTTTGTCCTTGACCTCGTATTCTCTACCGTCCTTGTCTATGGTCCAGGCATGCACTGAATGGAGCTTATCTTTGCCCTCAAGAGTAACTCCAAGCTCTCTGGCTTCACGACCGTCAGGCCTAAGAATCTTGACAACGTTCCGCGAGTGTTCGATGAACTCTCCGGAGCCCGCGACGATATAGTCGGTCTGATCGAGCAGTACGACGAGCTTGGTTTCGGGAGAATACGTACCGACTGTTTGCGCTGCAGCCTGTCGTACCCACTCAGGGATGTTAACTCCAGCTGCGGCGCGACGTAGTTGGCCGAGCGCGAGCGCTAGGAGGATTACGACTCGCTTAGTTTGTCGCCACACTGGAAGACATCCTCACCAGTGCCGGCTGATCGTCATCGGCCTTAACCTTGTCGAAAAAGCCCTTCACTTCCGGGTATTTGTTGGGAAGCAGAACATTTCCGGCGATCACAAAATCTCGTCGCGAATAGATCGTTCCCGGCTGTTCCTGCTTTTGCTGTGCCTGATAAATCGCATATTCAAGCTTCACCGTGTCGTTTGGAGCCAGACTCTCAACCTCCATTCCGGGAGGGAGTTTGATGCGGACTTCATCTGCCTCCTGCCATGGATAGTTGAAGTAAATAGCATTGGCGCGAGTGCTGGCAGCGAAGCGCGCTTTGTCATTGATTTGAAAGAGATGTTGAGCAAGCATCAGCCGTTTGCCCGCCGCAACCGCGAACGGGCAGCTGATATGAAACTGAACGATGAGGGGCTTTTCGGTATCGTCCCAGTCCGGTGCAACTAAGACGGTTACGTCGCTGTTTCCCGGCAACATCGCCTTTAGTTCGTCTTCCAACAGTTTTTTGCGGCCCTCAGCGTCGGTTTTTGCGCCCTCCTGACGACGCTCCATCGCGGCAAGACCCTTGAATACGAGTGACACAGCGCCGCTCAAGGTTCCGTGTTCGTCAAGCGAAACGTCCGCTCTCCGCGTCTGCACGGCCTGGTTGTATTGAGCGTAGGGAGTCTCCGCGAACTCTACTTTTCCGGCATTCTGCCGTAATCCGCTTACTCCGGTGTAATGCCAATCCAAGATGCCGTAAGGACAGAACTTTGTGCCCGGATCCAAATAAACGTCCTTACCGTCGAGCTGAACGATGGCGATTTCCGCATCGAACTGGCGCATGCTCATATACTGCTTGACGAAAATTTCTTCGCTTCGGTCGGGCACCAGCATTAGCGATGCGGGAACTCCCGCCGACCTGACCATCGAAACGAACAACCGGTTGAGTTCGTCGTGTCTCCCGCCGCGGTGCGCGAGCACGTCATCGGCGCCCTTGTTGATTTTCACTTCGAGGACCTTCTGTTCCTGCGGGGTGCGCTCTGGGATGTAATCTTCGTTCTGCAAGGATGATACAAACGCGTAGATCTTCTTGACTTTCTGTTCCGGAGTATCCGATGGCGACACAATCTTCGCTAGCTCATCTTTGACGCCCTTGTCGATTTCTATGAAGCCTTGCGCGGTCTTGTTCCAATACTTTCCTTCCGCTTTCCAGTAATCGTCAGGCTTGAGGTTTTGCTGGTAGTAGAAATACACCCGCCACTTCAGTATCGAAGCAGGCGGCATGAACGGCTCGTTGATGAAGGCCGGGATATTCTCGCGGGTCAAGTCGATCCAGTAAGAAACATCGTGCACCGTAGTGAGTGACTTCGGTGGGTTATCGTGAATCTGAGGTTGCGGGCCCTCGCCAAGAAAGGGTGTCCACGCAATCCCGTTCGAAATCTGGCCGTGATCGAGCATGATCTCAACTCGGCCGTTGTTCTGAAAGGGAATGAATTTGAACGTGGCCTTGCGTTGGAAAAGTTCAGTTTGTACCTGCCACTCCGGGGCGGAGACGCTGTGGTCGTCATATCGCACGCTGTAGCGGAAATCGATAATGCTCCCCACCTGCACATCGGGAAGCGTGAACGATTTCACATTGATGCGTACACCCTTGCCCCTAACTACGGTCTTGTCAAAAGCCTTGCCCTGAAACGGGATGACCGAACCATCGGGGTGAATGGTCCGTCCGCTGGTATCGGCGATCGTGAAATTGCGACGACTGTATGGGATTTCGACGTTCGCGTACTCGCGGCCGGCGTCGGTAAGAATTTTGATCCTCTCATACACAGAATGAAATGAATTTAAGTCGTCGTCAGTTTCCTCGCGCAGCAGGATCATAGCTGGAGCGCCGGGCTGTTCCTTAAGGGTGGTCATGGAGAGATCTTCGGGATTGATTGGCGGCCAATCAACGGCAAGGGAATTGACGACAACGATCAAGGCGAATACCACAATCGACACAAGCTGGCGCGCTGAGTTCATTCCATTCCTCCGGTGGGAATCGCGAACCGCCGCAATTGGACACACATGTCCACCTGACTGCGCGGGGAAGTTGAATGAAGATAGTACGAAGACTGGTCTCAGTCAATAAGAATGCCGCGAACCGGACGCAGAGTGCTCTTTTCTCAGTCCGCCGCCACCTGACTATTGGCCGCCTCTGCTGCTTTGCGGGCGCGGTTGGGTGGGAGGCCGGCGTCGCGGATCTTGTAGAGAAGCGCGCGATAGCTGATGTTGAGGGTCTTTGCGGCCTGCTTGCGGTTCCAGTGATGGTTGTGCAGGACCTTCAAGATGATCTTGCGCTCGAGGGCGCGGGTCGCCTGGCGCGTGAGTTTCTTGAGCGAGATGGGGCCGTCGAAGTCGATGTCGTCGGTGGCGAGTAAGTCGGCATCGCGGGGTTGAAGGTCGTTGCTGATGACGTCTTCGGCGCCGAGGATGACGTAACGCTTGATCAGATTTTCAAGCTCGCGAATGTTGCCGGGCCAATGATATTTGCGAAGAACTTCCATTAAGTCGAGTGAGAGCGGACGGGCTTTGCAGTTGTATTTGCGGTTGTAGTACTCGAGGAAGTAAGTGACCAGGCCGTCGATGTCGCTGCGGCGCTCGCGGAGCGGCGGCATGTACAAGTTCACGACGTTAATGCGATAGAAGAGGTCCTGGCGGAAGGTGCCGTTCTCGATTTCTTCTTCGAGCTTGCGATTGGTGGCGCAGACGATGCGGACTTCGACTTTCTTGTCGGCCTGCGCGCCGATGCGGCAGAATTGGCCGTCCTGCAGGAGCTGAAGCAGCTTCGACTGCAGAGGCATGTCGAGCTCGGAGATTTCGTCTAGGAACAATGTGCCGCGGTGGGCCATTTCGACGCGACCGGGCTTTGAGCCATAAGCGCCGGTGAAGGCTCCGCGTTCGTATCCGAAGAGTTCGCTTTCGAGCAGGGTGCCGGGAATTGCGGGGCAGTTCACTTTCACGAATGGGCCCGACTTCCAGGGCGAAAGTGCATGGACCATGCGGGCGATGATGTCCTTGCCGGTGCCGCTTTCGCCGTGAATCAGGACGGGGACGTTGGCGGAGGCGACGCGATCGAGGCGGCTGCGAAGCGCCTGCATGGCTTCGGACTGGCCGAAGACGACTGCCTCGGGTGGGATTTCTCCAACGGACTGCACCAGGGAACTGACAGAATTTGTCGTCGTCATTGCGGTGGACATTGCGTGCTGCGGCTCCTTAAGCTACGGCGAAATGTGCATCCCAGGAACCAAACCAGAGGCGGTCCTATCCCAAAGGAGGAATTCTCGCCTAAAGGCATTACTTACAGTGAAATACATCAATTGCAGGGAAAAGCTTGCTGACGGTAACAGTAACCAAAATGAGAGCTGCTGAGGTCAGGAACAGTAGGAAATATATTTCACACTGAAGAAACAGCTTTCCTTCGTGCAGCCTGAGGATGGGTAGTCCGTGCAGAGAGCGGCTGGCTGAATTTCATTCCGAGGAGGTGGTAACCGTCTGCGTGAGTGACGTAAACGACTTTCGCCTGGAGATTGCGAGAGCTTTTTGGGACGGGAGCCGTGGCGGCCAATGGGGCGCTGGGTATTTCAAGCGAAACCTGCGCCAGGGGCCGAAGAGGGCGGTTTACGGCAACCAGCGCTCCGCCAGCAGAAATGTTCACCGCGGTGGCGAACTCCAGAAAGTCTTTGCCGTTTTCACCATGACTGCGGACGAAAACCGGAACGGCAAGCGGCAGACGATCCCACGCACGTCGTTCCATTTCCGGCTTTTTGCGATCCAAACTGTCACGCCCCTTAATCGATTTTGGCCTATCTTCCGCACCTTTGGGGCCAAACAAATAACAGAAATCAGGGGCATTAACAGACTTTCGTGCATGATTTGCCGGAATTCCACAAGCTGGGGCGAGATTTCACCTTTTATCATCGGCACTTGGTGCCAGTCTGTTACGGGTATTTCAGGTTAACGTGCGGTTAAGGATTGGAAAGCATTTACCGAAAGTGACTAATATTTTGCATTTTTCGTTGACACTCCACAGCTTCGTAGCCTAGCATTCAGGGCAGTGGTTGGTCGTAACGTAGTCCAGCCCCAGGCTCGCGATTTTCCCTCCCCTAGAAGTAGCGATCCCGAACATGGCGGAAGTGTCTTCTATGTCCAAGGAATCTGCCTCTGCAGTTGCACCTGCGACCCGGCAGCCGGCGGTCAGTGTCCCTGAGTTGCAGGAATACTCGCAGCTGCGGGAGCGGTATCTCCGCACGACTAACGCGCTGGCTTCGGCGGCGCACGATTTAAAGACCCCTTTGGCGATCCTGAACGGATACGTGGAGCTCCTGCAAAGCGAGAAGCTGGGCGGGCTCAACGAGAAGCAGAGGGAAGTTCTTCGCGATATGCGCGCCAATGGTCAGCGCCTGCAGCACTACATTCAAGACTTTCTGAGCTTCAGCGTACTTGAAACCGGCGAACTGAAGATGCGGTTCGAGCCGGGGAACATGAGTGCGTGCCTGTCGGAAGTTTGCCGCCTGTGGTCGCCGCGTTTTCAGGAAAGGGGACTCGCACTCTATTTTCTCGCCAATGAGAAAGTGCCAGAGTTCTCGTTCGATGCCCCCAAGGTCGAGCGCATCGTTTCCAACTTACTGGAGAACGCGTCGAAATTCACGCCCTCGGGTGGCAGCGTCTGGCTGCACGCCGAGCCTTACATGTGGGAGCGCCGTACAACCGCAAAACCAATGGGGCAGGAGCGACGCCGTCGTCCGCTGACGCAGGCCAATTCCGTAAAGATCAGCGTTTCCGATACCGGGCCGGGAATTCCACCCGAGTATCATCTTGAAATTTTTGACGACTTTTTCCGCTTGCCGACTTCCGTGAACTCTGAGGGCATGGGCCTGGGTCTGGCGATTGCGCGCCGGCTGGTCCACGGCATGGGCGGAAAGATCTGGGTGGAGAGCGAGCCAGCGGCGGGCTGCAAGTTTTCTTTCATCATTCCATTGAAGCCTCCAGCAGGCGATTCCGAGGGACGACAGTAAATGACTGATAAAGCCAAAATTTTGTTGGTAGACGACGAGCCGGGCATGCTGCGTTACATTCGGACCCTGCTTGAAGTGGATGACCATGCGGTGCAGACTGCATCCACGGGCGAAGAAGCGTTGGAACTGGTGCAGAAAGGATTTCAGCCGAATCTGGTCCTGCTGGACCTTCTCATGCCTGGGATCGATGGACTGGAGACGCTCGAAGGGCTGCGCAAGTTGCAGCCCAACATCCGGGTCGTGATGCTTTCCTGCGTGAACGACACGAAGAAAGTCGTGCAGGCAATCCGCCTGGGCGCAACCGACTACATCACCAAGCCGTTCCAAAAAGCTGAGCTCGACGCGGTCATCGACCAATGCCTGGGAACAAATCAGCAGAACTATGCCGGCGAAGTCGAGGAACTTGGCGACGAAACATTTTTCGTGGCCGCCAGCCCGAATATGCGCAAGCTGCGCTCGCAGGCGGCGCTGGTGGCGCATGTCGACATACCCGTGCTCATGCTGGGAGAGAGCGGAACCGGCAAAGAAGTGATGGCGCGGCTGATTCACAAGCTATCGCCGCGCGCGCATCGCACATTTCTGAAAGTGAATTGCGCGGCTGTCCCCGCAGACCTGCTGGAGAGCGAATTGTTCGGCTACGAAGCCGGGGCGTTCACCGGCGCTACGCACGCCAAGCCCGGAAAATTTGAGATCTGCAACAAAGGCACGATCCTGCTCGACGAAATCGGCGAAATGCCGCCATCGCTGCAGGCGAAGCTTCTGCACGTTCTGCAGGACCAGCAGTTTTCGCGCCTTGGCAGCCGATCGGTGATCAAAACGGACGTTCGAATTCTGGCGGCTACGAACATCAATATCCCGGAAGCATTGGCGTCAAAGCGGCTGCGTGAAGATCTGTACTATCGATTGAATGCGTTCACTTTGCAGATCCCGCCGTTGCGGGAACGCAAAGAAGAAATCCCGATTCTGCTCAAGCACTTCATGACGCAGCTCTCGGAACAGTATGCGCGTCCGCCGTTGCCGTTCTCGCCGGAGTTGTTGCGGGCCTGCCTGAACTATCACTGGCCCGGAAACCTTCGCGAGCTGGGAAACTTCGTTAAGAGGTATCTGGTTCTCGGAGACGAGAAGCTGGCCATCAACGAACTGCAGCCGAGGACGGACGGTTCAGGAGCGCAATTCGATCCTGTCGCCCCGCGAAATGGTTCGGAACCCGGTGGAGGCTTGAAGTCGGTTGCACGCAGCGCGAAGGACGAAGCGGAAGCCGAAGCGATTGCGAAGGCTCTCGACGAAACCAACTGGAACCGCAAGCAGGCGGCCGCGCTTTTGCAGATCAGCTACAAGGCGCTGTTGTACAAGATTCGCCAGTACGGGCTTGCGCAGAACAAGACCTTGCACAAATTGTCGGCTGGCGCGTCATAATCGGATCGCGCGAGATGGCGTCTTCGCGGGACCTTCGTTCGTTACCGTTAAAGAGTTTTTGCGTTAGGCCAACCTTTTAACCGCAAAGCTCGCTAAGAAAATCCGCGAAGTTCGCAAAGAACGACTCGCAATGATGAAGCCACTTTCCTGGACAATTTCATTTTTTGCTCTACTCACGGTGGTTCCGCGAGCCTGGTCGCAGGCTAGCAACTCGCCGGCTCCGACGCCTCCTATGGGCTGGAACAGCTGGGATTCTTATGGCACGACCGTCACCGAGGCTCAAGTCAAAGCCAATGCAGATGTGATGGCCCGCGATCTTGCCAGCCACGGCTGGCAATACATCGTTGTCGATATCCAGTGGTACGAGCCGAACGCGCAGGGCCACGACTATGCTCCCGGGGCCAAGCTTGCGATGGATGAATATGGACGCCTGCTACCGGCAGTAAATCGCTTTCCATCTTCGGCGGACGGTAAAGGTTTCAAGCCTCTCGCGGATTACGTTCACACCAAGGGCCTCAAGTTCGGGATTCACATCATGCGCGGAATCCCGCGCCAGGCGATCGAGAAGAACACTCCCATCAAGGGTACGCGGTATCACGCAGCCGATGTCGCCGAGAAAGATAATCACTGCCGCTGGAATCCTGACATGTGGGGAGTGGACACCACCAAGCCCGGCGCGCAGGCCTACTACGACTCCATTGCCGAACTCTACGCCTCATGGGGTGTCGACTTCATCAAAGCCGATGATATGGGTAGCCATCTATATCAGCCAGCGGAAATCAAAGCTCTCGCGCTTGCGATCCGCAAGACCGGCCGAGCGATGGTGCTTAGCATCTCTCCCGGCCCGGCCCCGCTTTCTGAATCTGAGTTCTTTGAGAAGTACGCGCAGATGTGGCGTATCTCCGATGATTTCTGGGACGACTGGAAGCTCCTAAGAAAGCAATTCGACTTCACGCGCGACTGGGCGGAGTTCGTGGGCAAGAACAACACCTGGCCCGATGCGGACATGCTTCCGCTCGGAAAACTACGAGTCACCGCGAAAGAAGGCGGCGGTTCACCGACCAAGTTCACCGCCGACGAGCAGCAAACCGTCATGACGCTGTGGTCGATCTTTCGCTCGCCTTTGATTTTCGGAGGAGACTTGCCCAGCCTCGATCCTAAGACGCTGGCTCTGATCACAAATGACGAAGTCCTCGATGTGGACCAGCATGGTCGTGGCGGTCACCAGGCAGTCGACGAAGGGAACGTTCGTGCGTGGGTCGCCAGCATTTCTCCCACAACACGGGATTACTACATCGCTGTGTTCAATCTCGGTGACGAGACAACCACCGTGAATCTCCCCTGGAGCAAATTCTTTGTCATGGGTCGGACCGCAGAAGTCCGCGACCTCTGGGCAAAGAAAACGCTCGGAAAAAAGAGCGGCATCGAGACTGAACTACGTCCCCACGCAAGCGCGTTATATCGAATTACGGACCTGCAGTAGAGATGTTGCTTGCAACGTCTCGCCTGGAGCGGCAAGCATCTCGGGAGGAAACAGAGACGTAGCAGAGCTACTTCTCTACGAAGTACTCGTCAGCAATCTCAAAAACCGGTAATAGAAATCCACCGCCTTATAGAATGACTCCTGCCGCACCCGCTCATCTTTCCCATGCGCACGAATGTCATCGCGGTCAATCGCTTCTCCTGAGACGGCATAGGTGGGAAGACCGGCAGCATTTGTGTAAACCCCGTCTGACGCTCCACTCGCCTGGTCGGGAATCACCGGCACTCCCGGCCACATCTCCCCGGTAATTTTGTCGAGGGAGCTCATCACGTCCTCACGCAAGGGCGGAGGCACTACGGCCCTGGTCTTGGCGCCACCGGCGGCTGGGCTAACGTAGGCGATGGAAATTTTTGGATCGGAAACAATTTTCTCCAACTGTTGCCTGATGTCTTCTGGCGAATGTCCAGGTTCAATTCGACAGTTGACATTCGCTGAAGCCATTTGAGGCAGAGCATTATTCGCATGACCGGCGTTCAGTTTTGTCGCCACACAGGTCGTGTGAAGGATCGAGTTGTAAATCGGATCCTGCGAGAGCCGCTCGGCTGCCTGCAAATCCGGCGGTTGCCTTGCGACCGCTCTCATCTCCGCCGCCTTCTCACCTTTTTCAACTTTCGACATACGCTCAAAGAACGCGCGAGTAATGTTATTCACCTCAACCGGAAACTTGTAATGCTCAAGACGGGCCAACCCATCTGTGAGGTGGTAGATTGCGTTGTCCGCCACCGGCAGGGAACTATGCCCTCCCGGGTTCGTAACTTTCAACGTGTAGTCGGCGTAGAGCTTTTCTGACGCATCCATGGTCATGATCTTGGCCACACCGTGCTGGGCAAGAATGCCTCCGCCGTCGTGATTCAGTACGAACTCGGCCTCGATCCAGTCGCGATGATTTTTGATGAGCCAGTCCACACCGTTTGACTCGCCGCCTTCTTCATCCGCTGTCAGCGCAAGAACGATGTCGCGGTCGGGGACGAAACCCTCTTTCTTGAACCGGATCAGCGTCGTAGTCATGATCGCGTCGCCGTCTTTCATGTCCTGTGTCCCACGGCCATAAAAATAGCCGTCTTTCTCCACAAATTGAAACGGATCGGTCGTCCAGTCTTCGCGGCGAGCTTCGACTACGTCGAGGTGGCCGATCAACAGTACGGGCTTGTGCTTGCCTGACCCGTGCAACCGAACTACTACATTTTTTTTTCGGTCGTTAGGCCCGCCCATGTGGATGTCGTTATCGGGAAATCCAGCGTCTCGAAAACGCTGCGCCATGGCTTCCGCGGCAGCTGTGACGCTGCCAACAGAATCTGTGGTGTTGATTTCGATCAACTGCTTGAAGATGTCGTGAGAAAGCTGCTTCGTGGAATCATCGAGCTGGGCGTTTGCGATCGGAATGAATAAAGCCGCACCGACTAGCAAGAGTAAGCGATTCACATTTTCTCCATAGGCTGAAGTTCCCATCACGGACGAAGTTAAAGATTTTAACCGCAAAGGGCGCAAAGCTGCCGCCAAGGTCGCAAATCGATTGGGTTTCTGTGCGCACTTCGCGAGTCCCTTGCGTGCTTAGCGGTTAAAAGTGTGTCCGTGTCATCGGCTTTTTAGCAAAGTCAGAAGCTGCTGTCGCCACGCAGTAATCCGCGAAGACTCCGGCTCCAATTCCAGCCGCACAGCCAGCGCCTGCAGCATGTAAGTGTGGTTCTGATATCGGGCCAGCGATTGCGGAGTTAACGGTTCGGCCCACGTCTTTTCATCCTCGTCCTTCAAACGAGCCAACAAGGATTCAAAGAGCTCCGACTTGAAATCCGGGCGGCGGATCACCGCAACCACCGCCTGAGCCACTCGGTCCTGTTCGCCTTGGCTATAAACATCCGGCGCGGATGCCAGGCGTGCCTCGATTCCGTCCAGTATTCGTGCTTCCTCAGCGGCAGTGAGCATGGGATTGCTGGCAAGAGCCTGCAGAAGATCTGACGTATGTGCGGTCGCGTGAATCCAGCCCAGTTTGGCGTCATAGCCGCGCAGATCGCGCTCTGCCCGCAGGTAGTCGAGAGCAGCCGCCACCAGTTGATGGAATCTAGACTCGCCCAGGAAAGGAGCTTTTATGTCGCGCTCGGCAATGGAGGAAAGGCACAATGCCGAAAACGACCGTTTCAACACCGAGTTCGTTCCGGCTTCTCCAATCCCGTTCTTTAGATTGACCACCCATTCGTCAGCCAACTTTTGCAGATCGTCCGCGTTCAGATTTCCACGGTAGATCCAGCGCGCCAGAATCGAATACGCGAGGTTATCGCGCAGTTCGGGATCGGGCGACGCCAGCATGGCGCTGAGTTCGCGGGCGAGGGCTGTTGCCGACTCGCCCTTGGGAACTTCGTAATGGTGTTTCGCAATATCACGCCAAAAGTCTCTGTCGTGCCGCTGCTGCCCGCTTGCCAGTGCAGAAGAAAGCAGGATGCACGCAGCCGCGCATCCTCTAGTCCAGCGCATACAGATTCCCATCCATACTGCCGAAGTAGACGACGCCCTTATCGACGACCGGCGAAGACAAGATCGCGCCGATGGTAGTGAACTTGTAGAAGCCCACGTACATATCCTCGAAGTCTCCGAACAGGGGAGCGTATATAAGCTCCTGTTTCAAGCTGCCGTCATCATTCAAGATCTTGAATGGGTCAGCTTTCGCGGCTTCCGTACGAAATTCCCATGCAAGCTTTCCAGACTTGGTGTCCAGAGCATACATGCGCCCGGAGAAAGAGCCGAAGTAGGCGAAGTCGCCTGCAAGAGCTGCAGAAGAGAAGACATTGCTCTTGGCGTCGAAGTTGGAACGGAGGCGCCCGGTTTTTGCATCCAGGGTCATGAACCGAGCTCCATCCGATGTACCGACGTACACCAGTCCATCTCGCACGGCGGGGGTTGCGACAACCCATCCTTTGCTGGTCGGATAGTCCCATTTCTTGCGACCCGATGCGGCGTCGATCGCGTACACATGCGCATCGCGGCAGCCGACGTAAACGGTCCCATCAACGACCGCGGGAGAAGACTGAAAGCCGACTTGATTGTGAATGGTTGGGTCTTCACCGGTTTTGAACGACCACTTCACCGCACCGGTCTCCGCATCCAGCGCGTATAGATAGCTGTCCCAACTTCCCACGTAAACGGTGCCTCCGATAACCGCGGGTGAAGCATGCACAACGTCATTGGTCGAAAACTTCCACTGTAGAACGCCCGTCTGCGCGTCGGCGGCGTAAACGCCGCCATCGCCGCTGCCGAAGTACACTTTGCCATTTGCGACCGCCGGAGACGAAGTATAAATGTCCCACGCGTCAGGTATAGTCTGCGCCGCCGAGGGGTAGCCGTGAAGATTCTTGGCTTCAAATCTGCGCTCGTACTCCGTCGGCAACACCCATTTGATCTTTCCGGTTGCAATATCAATTGCCCCGAGCGCTCCGGTTGAGCTCACAAAGTAGAGAAGACCGTTTGCAACCGCCGGCGTGGACGCAATTGGCATGCGCGATTTGTACTTCCATTTTTCTTTTCCGGTCTCCTGATCAATCGCGTAGAGGTTGGTATCCATGCTGGCGATGTAAACAACGCCGTCCGCGATCGCGGGCGATGCCACGATCGGCCCACCGGTCTTGAAGGTCCACTTCACGCCGCCTAGGGTCTTTGGTCCCGCAGATTCATAGACGCCGGTTCGGGCTGCGTTTCCGTGAAAGGTGGACTGTGCGACCAACACTTGCGAAGCGAGCACAACTATCGCCAACGCTGTTCGTATCCTCATTGTGATCTCCTGGGCGGGAAGCCAACGCATCGTTTGCGAGACAGAGTTTTCCGCAGTGTGAGACGGAGCAAGCAGCAACTGGTTAGCGCGTGATCAGAATTATTGCGACCCGATGCTACACTGCATCATCCGTTTGCCGAGGACACAATGGCAACACTCACCGCCACTTCCACCGGTCTCGCCGAAAGTGTAAAAGGTTCGCCCGTCGTTTCGAAAGTCGCGCGCCTAGCATCCGTCGACATTTTGCGTGGACTTGTCATGGTTATCATGGCGCTCGACCACACGCGCGATTACATCACCAACGTTCCATTCCCTCCGGAACTGGTCAGCAACACCAACTCGGCGCTGTTCTTTACGCGGTTCATTACCCACTTCTGCGCGCCGGTGTTCTCGTTCCTCGCCGGCACCGGCGCATACCTCGCGACTTCGCGGGGAAAATCTACGCAGCAGGTGTCCTGGTTCTTTCTCACACGCGGCCTCTGGTTAGTGCTGCTTGAGATAACCATCATCGACTTTGCCTGGACGTTCAAGCCCTGGGCGGCTGCCGCCGTCATCTGGATTCTGGGCTGGAGCATGGTCTGCATGGCCCTGATCGTGTGGCTTCCTGTCCGCTGGATTGCCGTGTTTGGCGTCGGTATGATCGCGACCCACAATCTTCTGGATCGGTTCACGCCCGAGCAGTTCGGAAAACTTGGCTGGCTGTGGACATTGCTGCACGCACCAGGAGCAATTCCCATAACGCCGCATTTCACCTTCGTGGTCCTTTACGTCCTGATTCCGTGGGTCGGTGTTATGGCCGCCGGGTTTGCGTTCGGAGCAATTCTGGTTCGCCCCGACCGCCGCAAGTGGATTTTCAGTCTGGGAATTGCCGCAACCTTGCTCTTTCTCGTTCTTCGCGGATTCAATCTCTATGGAAACTCTTCTTCAGGTGTTCCATTTTCGGTTGGTCTCTGGAGTGCACAACCGACGCTCTCGCACACGATCATTTCGTTTCTGAATACCGAAAAATATCCGCCGTCGCTTGACTACTTGCTCATGACGCTCGGCCCGGCCCTGATTCTCCTCGGCCTGCTCGATGGCGCGAAGGGCGAGCACGGCGTGGGAAAAGTGTTGCTCGTCTACGGTCGCGTTCCGATGTTCTATTACATCCCCCATCTTTATCTAGTCCATCTGACCGCAATCTTCGCTGCCTACGCGACTCACCAGCCTGTCTCGTGGCTCTGGCATGGAGCGATATTCCTGCAACCCACTCCGCCCGGATATGGTCACGGCTTGCCGTTTATCTATGCCATGTGGATTCTGATTGTCGCGATCCTCTATTTGCCTTGCCGCTGGTACATGCAGTTCAAGGCCCGCCAGCGCGACTGGAACTGGTTAAGCTATCTGTGAGGTGAGGCGAAGCGAAGCTTTGAAAGGGCACGGCTTTCAGCCGTGCCGTAAAAGCGCCCGGTGCGACCGACGGTGCGGCTGAAAGCCGCACCCTCTCAAATTCCAGGGGCACCAAGCTCGCAAATGGTTTCCACTCCCCCGAACTTGACCCAACACGTGTCTTCTGTTGCACTTACCAGAAGGCCATTTTTCGCATCTTAAATTCGTCCAACACCAGGAACTGATATGAAAAACCTCCGCACCATAATTATTTTCGCTGCTTGCCTGGCGTGCACTGCGCCCGCCTGGGCCGTGAATCGCGATATCGTCGAACTGCAGACCCAGGTGCAGAACCTGCAGCAGCAGCTCACGCAGATGCAGCAGTCGCTCGACGAGCGCATGGGCGTGCTTCGCCACCTGATGGACCAGAACACCGACAGCATCAACAAGGTCACGGTCGCGATCACCAACATGCAGACCTCGCTGCAAAAAGAGCAGAGCGATACCAATAATCACGTGGACCAGCTTTCGGGCCAGCTGCAGTCGCTGAATGACAGCCTCGATGAACTGAAGGCACGGCTGGGCAAGGTCACGAAGTCCCTCGAAGATATGCAGGCCACGCAGCAGTCACTCGCCGCGCAGGCCAGCCAGCAGGCGCAGATAACACAACAGCAGCAGGCAGCTGCCGCCGTTCCGCCTCCTGACGTGCTCTACAACAACGCTCTAAGGGACTACAACGGCGGGAATGGAGATCTTGCGAAGCAGGGTTTTTCGGATTACATCAAGAACTATCCAAACACCGACCTGGCCGGCAACGCTTACTTCTATCTCGCGGAAATGGATTTTCGCGCAGGCAACTACCCGCAGGCGATCAAGGGATACGACCAGGTCCTGCAAAGTTTTCCCGACGGCAACAAAGCCGCCTCAGCCGAACTAAAGAAAGGTTTCGCGCTGATCGAATCTGGTCAGAAAGACGCCGGCATTTCATCGTTGCGTCATGTGGTGCAGCGCTATCCGCGCTCGAGTGAAGCCATGCAGGCGAAGGACCGGCTGAGGAAGTTGGGGGTAACGAGTACGACGGCGAGCAGACGGGCAGAGTAGTTTCAGCGAAGCACGTGTCAATAGAGGCGAAACTGAACCTCGACGTTGATCGCGACGGCTACCGCTTGGCCATCCTTCATCGCAGGCTTGAAGCGCCACTGTTGCACTGCTTCCACTGCCTTTACATCAAGCCCGTGGCCTAAAGGCTGGCTGAGTTTAATGTCATAAGGCCTGCCATCCGGACCGACAACCAACTGAAGAATACATTTTCCTTGATATTTATCGCTCCGCGCCTGCTCCGAATACTCTGGATC
>JBKPSP010000003.1:0-44773 GCA_046735175.1 Acidobacteriota bacterium | reverse complement strand
GTCGGCTCATCGCATCCTGGAGCTGTAGAAGGTTCCAAGGGTTAGGCTGTTCGCCTATTAAAGCGGTACGTGAGCTGGGTTCAGAACGTCGCGAGACAGTTCGGTCCCTATCTGTTGTGGGCGCAGGAGATTTGAGAGGGTTTGTCCTTAGTACGAGAGGACCGGGATGAACGAACCTCTTGTGATCGAGCTATCATGCCAATGGTACCGCTCGGTAGCGAAGTTCGGTTGTGATAACCGCTGAATGCATATAAGCGGGAAGCACTCCTCAAGATGAGATCTCCCAACCCGTAAGGGATAAGAAGGGCCCAGGAAGACTACCTGGTTGATAGGCAGGAAGTGGAAGTGTGGTAACACACGTAGCTAACCTGTACTAATCGCCCGTTCGGCTTGACCATAAAATTTACTCGGTGCATGGAAGCTCTTAGCCAATAGCTTTTAGCTCTTAGCTAGAACCTGAGCAAAAGCTGGAAGCTGGCTTTTGAGCTTCGCGCCGACGGTAAGCCGCAGTAGTAAGGCTGAAATCGGAAAGAACAAGATATGAAAGTAAGCCAAACCAATCTATTCAGTTATGAGGCTTCGGACCTCAGGATCTTTGAGAAATGTTAGAGCGTCTGATTACGAATCAGATGTTCTGACACCGAGATGGCGCAGAGATCCCTCGACTTCGCTCGGGATTTCGGCGCGCGGCTCAGACGCCGCGCAAGCGCCTCAAGTTGTCGGTGATCTTACCGCGGGGGATCCACCCGTTCCCATCCCGAACACGGAAGTTAAGCCCCGCAGGGCCGATGGTACTGCACGCGAAAGTGTGTGGGAGCGTAGGTCATTGCCGGCATAAATAAAGGCCACGTTGCGAAAGCAGCGTGGCCTTTTCCTTTTGGGTTTAACGGCGGGTGGCCCATTCAAGCCTGCCATTGGCTTGAGTGGGGCAGTGTCGGTCCTCAGGAATTCCCACACAAGCGAACTGCGCTTATGTGGGCCACCGCGTCTTGTTTCAATCAAAAGTCAAAATACCATTCAAGCCTGCCGTTGGCTTGAGTGGGCAGTGTCGGTCCTCAGGAATTCCCACACAAGCAAACTGCGCTTGTGTGGGCCACCGCGTCTTGTTTTGATCAAACGTCAAAATACCCACCCTCTCGCAAAAGGCGCGAGAAGGGTGGGGCACCCTCGAGAAGATGGGCTCGAGGTTCCGACTTCACGACCTTTCGCGGGCAGGAGTGCCCGCGCCACACGGGTGGTTGCCGCGTATAATTTTGTCCGTCTCGAAACTCGATAAGAATTCTGGCTAAGGGGGGACATCCGGATGAAGGGTCTGGGATTGCTGCTGCTTGCTTTCTCTCTTTGTTTTTCAACTATGGCTCAGGAACATGCTGCTCATATGGCGGCGAAGCCGGCTACTTTGATGTCGGGGATCAGCGACCTGCATCATCCGGTCACGACCAAAAATGCCGAGGCGCAGAAGTTTTTTGATCAGGGGCTGCGGCTGATTTATGCGTTCAATCATGATGAAGCTGCGCGATCGTTCCAGCGCGCGGCGGAGCTTGATCCCAAGATGGCGATGGCGTACTGGGGGATCGCGGAGGCGGTTGGGCCGAACTATAACGATCCGGCGAGCGATGAGCGTTTTCAGAAGGCGCACGAGGCGATCGAGAAGGCGGGAAGCCTTGCGAGCGGGGCGTCGGAGACCGAGCGGGATTACATCGCGGCAATGGCGAAGCGGTTCCCTGCTGCGGGGGCGGACCGTCGCAAGGCTGCCGAGGATTATCGCGATGCCATGCGCGAGCTGGCGAATAAGTATCCGGATGACCTGGATGCGGCGACGCTGTTTGCGGAGTCGGGGATGAATTTGCATCCGTGGGGATTGTGGATGCATGACGGCACGCCCCGTGAAGGGACGGAAGAGATTGTGGCTACGCTGGAGTCGGTGATCAAGCGGGATCCCAATCATTTGGGGGCGGTGCATTACTACATTCATGCGGTGGAGGCTTCGCGCAGTCCGGAGCGCGCGCTGGCGGGCGCGAACCGGCTGGCGGCGCTGGCGCCTGCGGCCGGACACATTGTGCATATGCCGGCGCATGTGTACATCCGGACGGGAGACTATGATGCCGCGGTCAAGACGAATGAAAAGGCGGCGGCAGCGGATGAGGCCTACCTGAAGGCGAGCGCGGCGAGAGGCGTGCAGGCGCCAATGTATGGCGGAATGTATTACAGCCATAACCTGCACTTCATTGCGATCGCGGCGAGCATGAAGGGGAACTATGCGCAGTCCAGGCAGGCAGCGGACAAGCTGGCGGCGCATGTGCAGCCCATGTTGAAAGACATGCCGATGCTGGAAGGATTTATGGCGATCCCAATCGCGGTGCAGGTGCGTTTTGAAAAGTGGAATGAGATTCTGAAGATGCCGCAGCCGGATGCGAATCTGAAGATCGTTACTACTTTCTGGCACTATGCTCGCGGCATGGCGCTGGCTGGAACTGGGAAGGCGGATGAGGCGGAGAAAGAACATGCCGCCATTGTTGCCGTGAAAGAAGCTACGCCGGCGGACGCTATTTTCGCGCCTCCTTTTAATAACAAGACGAAGGACATTCTGCAGATCGCTGACGACGTGCTTGCCGCGAAGGTTGCGATGGCCCGCAAGGACACGGATGCGGCGATCGCGCGTTATCGGAATGCGGTTTCGGTGCAGGACGCGCTCAACTATGGCGAGCCGCCGGATTGGTATTTTCCAGTACGCGAATCGCTGGGAGGTGCGCTGTTGATGGCGGGCAAGGCTGCCGAGGCGGAGAAGGTCTTCCGCGAGGATTTGAACCAGAACGAGCGGAATCCGCGTTCGCTATTCGGACTGCATGAAGCGCTTAAGACGCAAGGCCGGGACCACGACGCGCAGTTTGTGGAGAAACAGTTCCGGGATTACTGGGACGGCGGGACTGTGAGTTTGAAGGTGGAGAATCTGGTTTAGCAAACTCCTGAGAGGTTTCTCTTCGCCAAAAGTCAGATCCCCACCCTCCCGCAAAGAACGCGGGAGGGGTGGGGCACCTGTCTTCCCTGCCGGGTACGAACCGTCCAAACTTCACCGATCCAGCGTCAGTCAGCTCAGTGGCGGCGATCGCGGTCGCGGTCATGATCACGGTCGTGGTCCCGGTCACGATCGTGATCGTGATGGTGACGCCAGTCCCAATAGCGCCGCTGGTCCTCTCTTGAGAGATGCCGGTAGTCGCGATGGGGATCGCGGTGATACTCGACGATCCACTGGTTGTAATAGACGGTCTCGCTGGAGTCCCAGTGATGATAGTCGTGGTAGTAGGGATCGTAGTAACGATGAGTCGCACAGCCCGTCGTAAAGAGGGCCAGCACGATCAAAGCGCTGCCGAGCAGGCCGCTAACTCCGAGACGAGAAGACATGGTCTTTCCTCCTGCTTAATCCAACCCGAATGCGCGGGATTGGTTGCGAAGCGGGGCTCGGAGCTGCAGGGAGGGCTTTAGTGATCTTCGGCGAAGCGATAGAACGAGGGAATTCTCGTTAGAGGAAAGTCAAAATCCCCACCCTCTCGCAAACGGCGCGAGAAGGGTGGGCCTCCCTTTGAATTTACCGAATCCCGCAGGATTATTGGCAGGTGGCGCTGAAGTTGTCGTGAACGACCGTCAGGGTGCCGTTGGCGTTGAAGTTGAGGTGCAAGGTTTCGTGTATCAGATAGTTGTTGCCGGATTTCTGCCCGATGATTCTGAAGTTGTTGACGAAGGTGTCATTGGCCTGCAGGTTGACGAAGGCGGTCTTGAAGCTTTCCTGAGTGACGCCGGTGGCTTTGTATTTTTCGTCGGTGGTTTCTCCGAGGCCGATGACGGCCTGCGGCTGGAAGTGGAAATATCCGCTGACGTTGTTGCCGTTGATGGTGTAAGAAATCAGTGTGTGCAGCGGGCCGGCAAGGTCGACGAGTTCGCCTGCACCGCCAGCGGCGCAGGGAACGAACACCTGAAGAAGAATGTCGGTTTTGTCGTTGACCTCAACGGCGGCATGCGCGGGAACGGCGGCGAGCGTCATGGCCACGAGCGCTACGAGGGAGATCCTGCCGACAGCCTGCGTGCTGTTCATGAATCTGCTCCAAAATTTCGAGGTTAGATGGGATGGGCCCCAAACAGATGTGAAACAGGAAGAATGTACAACGATTGGGGTGGGCGGGCAATAGCTGGGAAGATGACCCGTGGTTGAGCGGAGAGAAACAGCAGGTTGCTCCGTCTTTTCGCCGGATGTGATGTCTCACCTACGAACAGCGCATAGCCACCCCTCTTTCATAGCTAACTCAGAGGTTCGCGGGCGAGGGCGCCCGCGCCACACGTTTTGTACCTAGGTTACGGGGTCGGCGGCAGCAAATCGCAGTGGTTCACGCACTTCACGGTGTGGACTTCGACGCTGGCTTTCTTGTTGCCGGAGACGGTGATGTCCGGGAGGATGAGCAGGGTCTGGGTGCCGTTGGCGACGTTGAAATTGCAGTTGAAGTTCATTTTCTGGACGCCGCGCTCCTTGCATCCGGTTTGGTTGAGCGCGTCGGTCAGGGTTACGGTCTTGTCGTAAACCTGGTCGGCGAGATGCGAGGGCAGCAGAGCGACTGTCAGCGGAATCGGGGATTTGATTTTCACGCTGAGCTCCTGGCCGTCGTGGTCGGGAGTCATCAGGCTGTAAACCTTGGGTGCTGTGGTCACCTCATATTTCTCGTTCAGAATGCGACGCCATTCGAAATAGGGCTGAACGCAATTGTCCACGCAAGTCCAACTGTAGTACTGGATGTGGACGTTGCTGGCGGGAATGAATTGCTGCGCGGCAGGCCCGAGGATCGCGCCGATGGTCGCGACTACCGGCTTCGGCGGTTTGCGCTCGTCGCGGAAGGTGATGATCATGGGCCGCTCGGAGGGCAGGTGGCACTCGTAAATCGCGCTGGTGACGTGCTCTTTCACGCAGAGGAAATCGAAATCCACGGGCGCGCTGGGATTCTGCATGGCTGCGTTCCATGAGTCGGCCCAGGTCATGGCGACGGTGACTGGATATCGCGACTCGATGTTGACGTGCATGTTGCCGCCCCCGGCTGCCGGATGATAGGTGCGGCCGGCGTGCAGGCTGGCGGGCTCCATGGGAATGGTTTCGGAGTTCGCGGGCGTCCAGTCGAAGACGCGATTGTCTTGCGCTACGGCGGTGACGGCGAAGGCGCAAACGAGCACCGCGGCGATAGATAGATTCCTCATGATAAAAGTATTTGCCGGGTGGGCCCGCGGGCCTAGCCAATTCAGGAAGGGTCAGTTACGGAAGTACCGCTCAGGGGAAGGTTGTGCTACGATGCCTTCCCGTGATTCAGCGGTAGTGGCTTTTATGCTGCGAACTTTCGTCTCTGGGGGTGCTGAATGAAGATTTTGTGGCTGATGGTGCTTGTGCTCGCGCCAGCGCTGGCTTTCGGAGGCGAAGCGGCCGTCAGCGGATATCTTTCGTGTCAGTCGGCCGCGAGCCAGGACACAATTTATTACAGCTCGACGTGGGAGGGCGCAAGTAGTAATGAAGACCGTGTGTTCATGCAATATCTGAAGACTAAATATGGATACACGGGATCGACGAGCTGCAGTGTGGAATACAAGGCGACTACCACGATCGCACACATGCAGCAGAGTCACAACGCCATGGTTGCGCAGTGGCGGAGCCAGGGAAAGAAGATTGTTGAGACCGGCTGGACACTTAACGGCGCACCGGCGCTTACCGGACCAGCACCGAATGGGCCGGTCGCGTCTGCCGGTACAAAACCCAAAACGCCGGTGCCTGATCCTGACGACCAGCCGATGCCGGCGAAAAAGAGCGTTACTCCACCTCCGGCACCAGTGCACACTGCCGCCGCGGCTGCCCCTGCACCTGCGCCTGCGCCTGCGACCGAGATGTACGTGTTCTGCTATTCGACGGGAAGTCCGTATCGGGGCACGGCGCGGTCGCACTACTACATCACAAACGTTTTCTCTGCGTCGAATACGCGGCCCGACGGCCAATTCGGCGTATATCTCCGCAAGCTGCATCCAGAGGAGGACAACCACGCGCAGTGCGTCTTGCCCGGCCCGATGAGCAGTGCCGAGAGTGCCCGCCGCAGCAATATCGAGGGCGAGCGAAAATACTTTCCCGATCGGGAGGTCGTCGAGCTGAACTGGAAGCCGACAACGTAGGTGACGCGATTTGTAGCGCGGCGTTTCAGAGGGCTCTTGGTTCGCGGGATTCGAAGACACCTTCCGGCACAGTGTTTCGCTGAATGCTGAGTGCTGCTGTTAACTTCTCCCTCAATTGCGCTCTCCGCTTTCTCGGGATATTCTCGAATGCGATCCCTCACCTTCCATGGCCAAGCTCTTCGATCTTCCCCGGTATATTGCAGTTGAAGGCCCAATACGAGTCGGCAAGAGCACGCTCTCAAACATTCTTGCCGAGCGGCTGAATGCCCAGCGTGTAACCGATCCCGAGAGCAATGCTTTTTTGGCTCCGTTTTACGAAGGCGAGCCGGGTGCGGCATTTCAGGCGCAGTTTGCGTTTCTGGTGCGGAGGTTCGAGCAGCTTCGCGACCTCGACATGGCGGCGCCTTCACAGAAGGTGGTGGTGTCGGACTTCATCTTTGAGAAAGACAAGATTTTCGCGTATCTGAACCTCAACGATCAGGAGCTCGATACCTATAATCGCTACTACAACTACTTCCGCGAGAAGTTGCCCACGCCGGACCTGGTGATTTATCTGCAGGCGACGCCCGATGTGCTGAAGAAGAGATTAAAGAAGAAAAACGCCCCGGGCGAGAAGGCGATCAGCGAAGAATATCTGGAAGAGGTGGTGAAAGCCTACGAGCACTTCTTCTTTCACTACACCTCGTCAGACCTGTTGATTGTGAATACCTCGGACATCGACTTTGTCGAGCGGAATGAGGACCTGCAGGAGCTGCTGCGCAAGGTCTCTGCGCCGATCAAGGGCACGCAGTATTTCCTTCCGCTCGGGAGCCAGGAAGCCGCCAGCGCGTAAAGGCCGCTCTTGGCTGTTGGCTCTTGGCCCTCTCGGCAATGCCTCGTTCGGGAGCCGAATCCTCTTTTGGGGAAACCGTTCCTAATTTAGACTGAGTCCCCTCATCCACCGCAACGGATTCGCGCCAGTCAGCCCCCCGCGCGAGGATAGCCATGAGTAGCAGCAAGCCAAGCGCACAGCATCAACCGCAAAGTTCGTGAAGCGGTCATCGAGCATCTCCTCTTTGAAATCACCTCTGTCTTACATTCTGCTATAATGTAAGACATGAATGATCTAAGTGCAACATTCACATCCAAGGGCCAACTTGTCATTCCGGCGGAAATTCGACGCAAACACGGAATTCGGGCAGGAACTAAGGTGAAGTTCTCTGAAGACGAGTTTGGCCGCATCGTTCTGCAGCCAATCACGGACGAATACATTGACCGATTGATGGGCTGCTTGGCGGATGGGCCGAGTGTATTGGCTTACTGGGAAAAAGAACACCGCCGGGAAGGCAAGCGGGACAAGTGAAAGCTTACGTGCTTGATGCCGGCGCACTGTTCTCTTATCTGGAGAACACTCCATCTGCCGGAAAGGTGAATGAAATTCTGAAGGAAGCGAACTATCGCCGAGCGGAAATCATGATGTCTGCAGTCAATTACGGCGAGGTATACGGCAGCCTCCTTCGCGTCAGGGGAATTGATCGCGCGCGAAGCCTCATGAGCGCGGTGCGCCCACTTCCGATTCAGTTATTGGATGCGACGCCTCTACGTGCGCTTCGCGCGGCCGATGTTAAAGCAACCTACAGTCTTTACTATGCCGACAGCTTCGCCGCAGCTCTCGCCCTTGAATTCAAAGCCACGCTCGTCACCAGCGATTCCGATTTTCGCAAGTTAGGGCATGGCTTTCCGATGCTGTGGCTCAAGAACTAACCGAGCACCTAAACTGCGTCGCCTCTCTTCCTCAAGAATGCCGGCACGTCCAGGTCTGCCTGCTCGAAGTTGGCGATCATTGCGGTGCGCATGTTGTCGAGCGAGATCACTTCGGCGGGCGCGGCGGCTGGCGCCGGTTGGGCCGATTCCATCACCATGGGCGGAGGCGCTGGTTCGGAGTCGAAGTCGTCGCCGCCGACGTTGACGGTGAATCCGGTGGACTCGGTCCTGCGACGCGGGCGGTCTTCGTCTTTGAAACCGGTGGCGATGACCGTGATCTTCACGGCGTCTTTCATCTTTTCGTCGAGGACCGCGCCGAAGATGATGTTGGCATCTTCGTGGGCGGCGTTCTGAATGATGCTGCAGGCTTCCTGAACTTCGGCGAGTTTCAGAGAAGCTGAGCCAGTGATGTTGATGAGGATTCCGCGAGCTCCATCGATCGCGCCGGCTTCGAGCAGCGGAGAGGCAATGGCTTTTTGCGCGGCTTCGATTGCACGGCGCGAGCCATTTGCGGTGGCCGTGCCCATGACTGCGTATCCCATGCGGGCCATGATCGCCTTTACGTCGGCGAAGTCGCGATTGATGATGCCGGGGATGGTGATGATGTCGGAGATGCCCTGCACGCCCTGGCGGAGAATGTCATCGGCGACGCGGAAGGATTCGAAGAAGCCGGCGTCTTGAGCAACGGCGAGCAGCTTTTCGTTGGGAATCACGATGGTGGTGTCGACCGAGTCCATCAATTCCGCCACGCCGCGCTCGGCTTGCTGCATTCGGCGCTTGCCTTCGAAAGCGAATGGCTTGGTCACGACGGCGACGGTCAGCGCGCCCATTTCGCTGGCGAGCGAAGCAATGATTGGGGCCGCGCCGGTGCCGGTGCCGCCGCCGAGGCCTGTGGTCACGAAGACCATGTCGGCGCCTTCGAGGGCTTCAATGATCTTGTCGGAATCTTCGAGCGCGGCTTTGCGGCCAACTTCCGGATTGGCGCCGGCGCCGAGACCGTTAGTCAGCTTTACGCCTAGCTGAATTTTTGTGGCTGCACGTGACATGCGAAGGGCCTGCAGGTCGGTGTTGGCGACGATGAACTCGATGCCGTCCATGCCGGCTTCGATCATGCGGTTGACGGCGTTCCCGCCTCCGCCGCCGATGCCAATGACCTTGATGCGTGCGTCATTGCGGCTGTCGTCGGTGTAAGCGATGCGGATTTCGTTGGATTCTTTTTTCATGAAGCACTCCTAAAGCGTCGTTGGTCGTTCGTCGTTCGCCAAAACCCTTTTCACCACAGGGACACAGGGGCACAGGGAAATTCAAAAAAACTCTTCCATGGCTTCTTGTCGTTGTGGTGAACCAAGCCTCTTATCTCGCTCCTGAATCATCTGTCGTTGCTCGTTCGCAAAAGTCAAAAGCTTTTAACCGCAGAGATCGCCGAGTTATTCGCCGAGTTCGCGGAGAAAACCCTTGTCCACCACAGGGACAAGGGGCACAGGGAAATTCAAGAAAAAAAGGTTTTTTCTCTGTTGTCTCTGTGCCTCTGTGGTGAATCATTTCTTATCCCACTAACATTGCTTTCAGTTTCGAACTCCACCTTGCGTCCTGGACGCCGCGGGCGGTGCGGGCGCGATGTCCGTATATGACCATTCCCAGGACAGTCGCGAACTCCGGTTCTGCTAGCGACGCGGGCATTTTCGCCAGCGGCGCCGGCCAGGCCATGCGCACCGGCTTGCGGAGAACGGAATCGGCGATGTCCATCAGTCCTGGGAGGCGCGATCCGCCGCCGCTCAGGACTACACCCGCAGCGCAGATTTCTAACATTCCCGCGTGCCTCAGGTTTTCGCGGAGCATTTCGAACAGCTCACGCGCTCTTGGCTCGAGAATCTCTCCCACCATACGCTGCGATACCAGGCGCGACGGCCGCTCGGCTACGGAAGGCACCTCGACTTCATTGCCCTCGGGGATCAGAGTGACGGTGGCGTTGCCGTAGAGTTTCTTGATCTTCTCGGATTCGATCAGAGGTGTGCACAGCCCAACCGAGAGATCGCTAGTGAAGTGGTCGCCGCCGACCGGAAGCACGGCACTGTGCGCGACCGCGCCTTCCTGGATCACGACGACATTGGTCGAACCCGCGCCGATGTCCGCGAGACAGATTCCCATTTCACGTTCGTCGGAACGCAGCACCGAATCGGCGCAGGCGAGCGGCTCGAATACGGTGTCGTCGACATGCACGCCCGCGCGATTTACCGCCGTAACCACGTTCTGCGTGGCCGAGCTTGCGGCAGTGATCATGTGCACGCGCACTTCGAGGCGGGTGGCGATCATTCCCAGCGGATCGTGCACGCCGTGTTGCTCATCGAGAATGAATTCCTGCGGCAGCAGGTGCAGAACTTCGCGGTCCGGCGGCAGTGGTACGGCGCGGGCCTTATCCACGGCCATGCGAATCTCTTCACGCCCGATCTCGCGCGCGCGGTTGAAGATCAGCCCGCCATGGGTGTTGATCCCGCGAACGTGCGATCCGGCAACGCCCAGAACTGCGTGCTCGATGGGGAAACCACAACTGTCCTCAGCCTTCTCGACCGCCTTCTGGATCGAAGCGACTGCCTTCTCGAGATCGACAATGATGCCCTTGCGCGAACCGCGCGAGTCGGTGAGGCCGTGTCCGCGATAACGCAGGCCGCTGTCGGTCGCTTCAGCAACCAGAACGCAGGTTTTGGCGCTTCCCACGTCGATTGCGGTCAAGAAGTTGTCGTTCGCCTTGGGCATTGTTACTGGCTCTGTAGTCCTTTCCTGATTGCCGGGCTGGGCTTTTGCGAGCTGGTTGCGATTTGCGCCTTGGCGCCGGCTGCCGGCTGATGTGTTGCTGCGGTCGCTTGCTTCTTGGGAGTCCAGCGTTTGTGCCAGCGCGAGACCTTTTGCGAATCTTTTTTCGGAGGAATCTTCGAGGACGCGGTGGCCTGGGTCTTCCCTACCGCGAGCGATATCTGATCCTTGTGGGCCTTGGGCGTGGGGGTTGTCGCGGCCGGGTGCGCGACCGGGATCTTCGTCACCAGCGCCGTCGGCTTTACCCCTGCTGCGATGGCGGCCTTCGCGGCTTTGGCTGAGAGCGCGGGCTGTTTCGCGGTCCCGCGCAGATCGGGATTGACCACGATCTGGCGGTCGTAGCGGAGATCGACGGACTCGAGTTTCGCGAACTGCTGGCGCCACTCGCGGAGATGCGCAACGTAAACCTTGAAGCGATCGAGGTAATTCGCCGATCCCAGATGCACCAGCACTTCGCCATCGGGATCATTGGTGGTGACCTTCACGTCCTCGGGATCGCTCAGGTCAACTTCGCTCAGATCTTGAGAGTGGTGGGCGCCGCCGGAATCGAGCTGGCCAACCAGTTCGTTGTAGATCTTCATGCGCGGTGCCCGGGTGGAAAGCGGCTCGCCGGAGTTCATGCCGACGATCACGGGGAACGAATATTTCTTCTTGGTGGAGAGGTCCATGAGCACGCCGCTCGAATCGATCAGCTGAATCTTCGATCCGACCTGCGCGAAGGCGACAGGTGTGCGCTCCTGAATCTGGATTTTCAGACGGTTGGGCGCGAACCGCATGACGCTGGCCGATTCCACCCAGGGAATCTGCTCGAGCTGTTTTTGCCGTTGATCGAGCGAGATGTAGAAGACGTTGCGGCCGATATCGCCGCCCATGACTTCCATGATCTGGGCGCGGGTGACGTTGGTCAGACCGGCCATTTCGATGTCGTCACTCGACTGCAACCGGAAGCGCCAGGAGTGCTCGCCGTAATGGTACAGGGCGGCGGCACCGATAGCGACGAAAGCAGCAACCGCGATGGCGACTATTGCCCAGAAAAGCCGGGCGGCAGTTTTTTTGGGGAGTGGGCCACGGCGGGCAGGGACACGCTTTTGCGCCCGCAGAAATGGCGATTCCTTCTCCGCGTCCAAATCGAGCAGGCGAGCGTCATCAAGTTCTTCGCGCGCCGATTCGTCGGGCGTGGAATACAACTCTTCCTGTACGGCAGAACTTCCTTTGCGCGCCAACAGGCCAGTTGTCGTGGAAATCGCTGAGCAAATTCACTATAACTTCATCGCCGCAATAATAGATAGAGAAAAGTTGGTGCGTTTTGCACAGGGCGAAGCCGTCAGCCGTCAGGAAAACCCGACGCTGCTATTTGGCGGATGATGTTGGAGTAGAGACGGAGCTTGTTACGTCCCTGACGATGGGTGCAAAATCGCTGCAGAAATCGGCACGTTTTTCAGGGATTTACCTGATAGCTGATGGCTGACGGCTGATAGCGAAAACTCATCGACAGCACCCCGGTCGAAGCGTAGAATGTGTTCAGCAGCGATCCGACGCTGCACGCAGGCTCTATCCCGCTGGGCGGGAGGGGCACTGGAGGACATCGTGAGTCTCACTCCGATTGGCGCTCCGCGCCACAAAATCACTGTTTCATCTCTTCGCGAAAAGAAGCTTCAACACGAACCCATCACCTGCCTGACTGCCTACGATTACCCGACTGCGCGGCTGGTGGACGAGGCCGGTATCGACATCGTGCTCGTGGGTGATTCTGTCGCCATGGCCGTTCTCGGGCACGAAAATACGCTGTCGATCACTGTCGATGAGATGCTCCACCACGTGAAGGCCGCTCGGCGAGCAGTCAGGGACGCGGTGCTGATCGCCGACATGCCGTATGGGTCGTTCCACGTTGATGCTAAGGAAGCCATTCGCAATGCCACGCGCTTTGTGAAAGAGGGCGGAGCGGAGATGGTGAAAGTCGAAGGCGGGGAGAGGCGCGCCGATCTCATTCGCGAGATCATTGACGCCGAGATTCCCGTCGCCGGCCACATCGGCCTCACTCCACAATCGCTGAATCGCATGGGCGGATACAAGGTGCAGGGGAAATCGTTATCCGATATTGAGCAGCTCATGCGCGACGCGACCGCGCTCGACCGGGCAGGCGTGGCGTGCCTTTTTCTCGAAGGAATTCCGCGGGACGTCGCCGAGATGATTACCGGTGAAGTGTCAGTTCCGACCATCGGCATCGGCGCAGGCCCGGGCTGCGACGGGCAAGTGCTGGTCTTGCACGATATCCTGAACCTGACTTTCGGCCCGGCGGCAAAATTCGTGCGCCGGTACAGCGATGCCGCCGCCGAGATCACCCACGCGGTGCAGGCGTTCCGCGCAGACGTGCAGTCGCGGAAATATCCGGCGGACAGCGAGTCGTATCACCTATCGCCAGAAACCAAACAGGCGCTGGAAATATTGCTGGAACGCAAGCGGGCGATGCGCGGAAGAAGGCAGATCACCGCGGTCGAGTAGATCCCGCCAACCAATGAGTGCACGGACTGGGGATGCGAATGACAACGACTAAGTATCCGGCAGTTCTTGCGCTATTCATCTTGCTCTCGCCGGTCCTATTGTCTCAGACTCCAATGCCGGACTGGTGTCGGGCATTGCCGCGACCAGAGTACAAAAGTATAGAGCGCGTCGCGATCAGCGATCCGTGGTTCGAAGTCTATGAGCCTGCGCCGGGCGTTTTCGCCGTCTACGAACCGCACCAGGCAGAGGAGACCATCAGCTATCTGGTTGTCGGCGAGAAGCGGGCTTTGCTTTTCGATACCGGGATGGGAATCAGCGACCTGAAGAAGGTCATTCTTCAGCTGACCAAGCTGCCGATCGTGGTGTTGAACTCGCACACTCACGACGATCATGTCGGCGACAATTGGGAATTCTCGACAATCTACGGAATGGACACAGACTTTACGCGGCAGAACGCGCGGGGGTCGCGGCTGGACGCTCAGACGGAAATCACTCGGGACCAGATCTGCGGCGTGCTGCCGCAAGGGTTCGACTCGAAGGCTTATGCCACGCGGCCGTGGAAGATCACGGCCTACACTCACGACGGGGACCGCATCGATCTCGGCGGGCGCAGCCTGGAGGTCATCGCAACCCCCGGCCACACGCCTGACGCGATCACATTACTAGATCGCGAAAACGGTCTCCTCTTTACTGGCGACACCTACTATCCCGCGCCCATCTGGCTCTTCCGGCCTGAAACTGATCTCGATGCCTACGCCGCTTCCATCCGCCGCCTGGCCGTGCTCGCTCCTCACGTCAAGGTGGTCATGGGAGCTCACAACGTTCCGGTCGCGCCACCGAGCGTACTTCCCCGATTGGTTGCCGCATTCGATGCGGTGCGTAAAGGGAAAGTCCAGCCATCGCCCGACTCTCCGGGAAAAGTGCTGTATAAGGTAGGCGGAATTTCTTTCCTGATGCGCGCCGCGGACGCGCGTTCCGTGAGCAGTGTGAAATGAACCAGTTTGCGCGGACTCGACTGTTCGCCCCGGGTCCGTTCTCCGGGAGTTGTGCAGATGTTTCTTGCTTATTCCTGCAGTAGCGTACTCAAGCTGATTTCGGGCAGTTCGAGGAGTGGAAGTTCTTCCTCGGTTGCGGTGCCGTCCTGGTGAATGACGTCGTGGGGATGCATGGTACGCAGTTGAATTCGTATGAGCAGATCTTCCATCCAGTTATCCACGTCACGCTTGGTGGTTTCACCATTTAAGAGGCCGGTCGTCTGGGATGCCATACAGTGTCGATCCTATCTATAACGATTTTCGCTGCGGTCTGCGACTCAGCGGAGGGGAGAGTGCTCCGGCTAACGGGCCAACCGGAGGCATTTTAACTGAGCAAATTAGTAGCCAAATTGTGCCCGATTGCCGGGGCGTAACATCTGAGGAATGTTAGATTTAGCTGGAAGATGGCTTTGAAGGAGACACGCGCCGGCTAGAGAGGGTTTCGCTGAATGGAAAACTTTTTCCCGGGAATTATCACCTTCACAAACCAGAGTAGCATTTGTTGACGCTTCACCCACAAGGCGAATTCCGACATCCTAAATGACGTGCCGTAGCAGAACGGCCCTCGTTGCCGCGCTTGCGTCTCGACTTGCCAGAAACGTATCGAACGCCGCGCGGGGGCCACTTCTTTGACGTTTCTTGGCGCTTTACCTTGAGGCCGACCAGAGTACTCTAAGCTTCCCATGCAAGGCGAAACTGGCGAAAGCTGGCGCAAGCTTTGTGAGCAGGCTGCGGTTGAGCAAGACCCAGAACGACTCCTAGAGCTTGCCCAAGAAATTACGAAACTACTGGACGAAAAAGAGGCACGGCTACAGAAAGTACGCGGCAACGGCAACGCTGCGAATGCTCCTTAAGTTCGCGCAATAGCGAATGAACTCGGCTGCTGCGATTCCTCGAAAACGTTTGTGAAGGTGATAATTCCGTTTTTCCCTGTCGGAACCCGCGAGCCTTCGCGATATTCCGCCATGTAGCGGTGGAACTGCATACCTGATTCGTAGCCCAGACGAGACACTCCAAAGAATGTTTCAAGTGTGCGTCGGAGGCGACGTTCGGAGCCCGGGATGCGGCGCTTTGATGCGCAGAGATCAGTCCGCAGTGTGAACACGATTTGCCAAGCACCTGCAAGCAGAAGGGCAGCTGTCGAGCTGCCCTTTTTCTTTGCGCTCTTTGCGGATTTTCTTGCGCCCTTTGCGGTTAAAGCTTTTGACCGCAAAGATCGCAAAGGACTCGCAAAGTTCGCTAAGTAAGCCGCATTTCACGACGTCTTTGTGCTTTCTTGGTGTAGACAAAATAATCGTTCCTGCTGCGCGGCGCGATATGCGTTTTGCCGCTACAGGTTGGCTGAAGAGTTGAATGATTTTCCTGTTGAAGGACAGGAGGTCTTGCGGGCCACGACTCGTTTTACGACGCGCGTATTGCAGCAACGGGATCCACGCGCGTCGCGCGGCGCGCGGGAAAGTAGCATGCGAGAAGCGACATGGCTGCAAGCAATACCACAACCAGGAGGACGGTCAGAGGATCGTTGGCGCCCACCCCGTAGAGGAATGCGGCAATAAAGTGCGCGAGGCTGAACGACAGCGCCAACCCTAAACTTAGCCCGATGGCGGTTAGCGAAATCCCTTGCCGCAGCACAAGCCCCAGAACGTTGCCGGGTGAAGCGCCGAGTGCGACGCGGATGCCGATCTCGTGCGTGCGAAGTGCCGTGCGGTACGCCACTAGACCATAGATGCCGGTGGTAGCGAGAACCAGCGCGATCGCGGCCAGGATGCCCGCAAACGTGCTCTGCAAGACCGCAAAAGTCGTCGCCATCTGCGTGGTTTCGCGCATGGTGCGCACGTCGAACACCAGCAGCCGCCCATCAATCTCGTGAATTGCGTTCTCTACCGCCGGAGCTATGTCGCTGGGATTGCCTTGCGTCCTCACCTGCACAATGGTCTCGAAACCTCGCTGGAAGTAGCTCAGATAGACCATCGCCGTGGGGCGTTCGTTCATAAACTCGTGCTTCGTGTTTTTCACCACGCCGATGACCGCGAAGACGCTGTTCCCTATATGGAGCCTCTTCCCCATGGGGTCCTGATCGGGCCAAAACCGTTTTGCGGTCGTCTGGTCCACGATCGCAACCAGCGGCGCCGTTCTGTTGTCGTACAGTGCGAAGTCGCGTCCCTCAAGAATCGGCACGCCGAGCGTCTCGAAGTATCGGGACGTCACGTCGGCATGTTGCACCTCGAGCGATTCATGCGGATGCGGCGCGTAGCCTTCCGGATAGGCGTCTTCCGTCTTGCGGGTGAAGTTCATCGGCACCCAATCGGTGAGCGACGCAACCGTTACCGTCGGTAATGCCGACACGCGATTGAGAATCTTGCGGCAGATCGCATCCACCTCATCGTTGGAGTAGCCGGCGGTGGCCAGTCCCACAGACGCGGTCAATACATGATCCTCCTTGAACCCGGGATCGCCCGCCGAGAGATTGCGCAGCGTCTGCAGAAACAGCCCGGAAATCACCAGCAGCGCCAGCGAAAGCGCGATCTGCGCGACCACCAGGCCGCTGAGCAGCCGCCGGTTGTGCGAGCTGCCCGAGATGCTGGCCGCCTCATCCTTGAGCGCCTCGGCCGCGGGCACATTCGACGACCGCCATGATGGAAACAGCCCGGACAGCACGCTGGCCAGCGCCGCCAGCACTACGATCCCAATCACCACGTTTTGATCCACGGTTCCGTTGAGCGCGATGGGGTTCGAGTTTGCGGGAAAGAAACGAGCGAATGTCTTCGCGGTCAACGAAGTCAGCAACAGAGCAACCGCTCCCGCACCGGCTGAGAGAATGACGCCCTCCAGCACCATCTGCCGCACCAGTTGCACGCGTTGCGCCCCCAGCGACTGGCGAATCGCAATCTCGCGCCGGCGCGACACGAGCCGCACCAACATCAGCGTAGCCACATTGGCACATGTCAGCAGCAGCACCACTCCGGCGATGGCCAGCAGGATGGGCAGCGTGACAGACATGTAATTGTTCGCGCCAAACGGCGATCGCCACATCGGGTCGAGCGTGATGGTGTTCGTTCCCAGGTGGTCGTTCGGATAGGCGGCCACGATGCGCCGCATGATGGTTTCGAGGTCGTTCGTCGCCTGCTCGCGGCCCATTCCAGGCCGCAGCCTTCCCAACACAATTAGAAAGGCGTGGCTGCGGTGCGTGATCCGATACTCGTTCGCCCCAAGGGGATTCAGCGTCAGCCAGGCATCGTCCCGAAGCCCCGGCGCGGCCCCGATAAATCCTTTCGGCGCTACGCCGATCACGGTCGCAGGATGCCGGGCAATCTCGATCGTCTTGCCCACAATCTGAGGGTCGCCCGCAAAGCGGGTCTGCCATGTCGAGTACCCGAGCACGATGTACGGCACGGCGTCCGGCCGCGTTTCCTCCTCAGGCAAAAAGAAGCGCCCCAGCAGAGGCTTCACTCCCAGCACCTCGAAGTAGTTCGCCGACACATTCCCGATGTAGATCCGCTCGGGCGCGGCCCCGGCGCTCGTCAATGCGCTCCAGTCAGCGTGATAGGCAAGAAGCCCTGTGAGGCTCTGATTCTGATCTCTTAGATCGCGGTAGTCGAGATAAGAGAGGGGCGGCGTCGGCGAGGTACTCCACGCACCTCGCATTACGCTGACCAGTTTATCGGTATGCCGCGCTCCAGGAACGGGATGCAGCATGGTTCCGTTGATCCAACTGAAAACCGTGCTGTTGGCGCAGATGGCAACAGCCAGCATCACCGTCGCGATAACCGTGAAGCCGAGATTCCTGCGCAGTTGCCTCACGGCAAAGCGTGTATCCCGAAGCAGTCCTGCCACAGGCGCCTCCAGAGAGATTGTTCTTAAAAGTACAAGAGCACTGCGTGGTATGTCAGCATGCAGTGGGCCAAAGAAAGTCAAAACCTAAGATGGTGCTGATCAGCGATATAGCTTGCGCGAGAGCTTCCATGTCCGGCTGGCCGTTGACCAGTCTTCGTCGAGCATGTCCATTCTCGAACACCCGCGAGATTCTCGCTGGCGATTACATTGAACACCAGCAAACCAGAGAGGTGACACTACGAATGCTTGGCGCACATACCGTGTTGAGCACTCGATGCTTTCGCGCGTAAATCATTCGACACAGTTTTCCGCGACAACTGTACAAAGCGGAAACGCATCTCTTGCAACGCAGGGAGGATTCCCATGAAATCTCAAAAGTGGCTTTTCGCAGTCCCTATCTGTCTGACGGCAGTTGCGCTTGCTCAGAATGCGACTGTGCTGCCCTCAGGCGCCGAGATCAAGGTTAGAACCGATGTCGCAATTCCCGCCAAGCCTCCGGCGGACGCAACTTACAGCGCAACCGTAAGCGGTGATGTCATCAGCAGCAGAGGTGAACTGGCCATTCCCCGCAGCGCCCGCGCAGAGTTGGTGGCCGTGCCCACCGACGATGGAAAAGATACGAATCTGGACCTGCGCTCAGTCATTGTGAATGACCACAAATATTTGTTGGTGACAAAGGGGTCGTCGGGCAGCTCACGGCCCGGCGGACTTGGCGCCAATAAGCGCACGGGCAAATACGTAGGCGGAGGCGCTGCGGTCGGGGCAATCTTGGGCGCGATCCTAGGCGGTGGTAAGGGAGCCGCGATTGGCGCAATCCTGGGCGGCGCCGGGGGTGCGGGCGCGCAAGTTTATACCGGAAAGAAGAAGGAGTTGCCCCCCGAGACGCAACTCAGCTTCAAACTCGCGCAGGACTTGGAGATGGAGTCGGTCCCTTTGAACTCAGACCAACGCGGCCAGAACCCTCCGCCTGCACAGAATCAGCAGAGCACGCAACCAGCCTCGCCACCGCAGGATACTCAGCCGGCCCCAGCGCAGAGTGCCCAGCCTCCGGATAATTCTCAGACACCGCAGAATTCGCAGCCGCCTGATAATCCGCCGAATTCTCAACCGGAGAACGCGCCACCTCCACAGACTGCCCCGAGCGCGCAGCCTTCGGAGAACCCGCAAGCTCCACAGCCCGAACAGGGAACACCGCCACCGAACAATTCCCAGCAGAACACACAGCCCCCGCAGATTTAATGGAGTGACAAAAAAGCCGGCGAGCCGGGACTCTTTGCTTTTATTAACTGCCGATTGCTGAGGGCCGAACGCTCCTTAGTACATATGTCTCCGCCTACGCCGAGGTGGCCGTTTGGAGTTGGTGCGCGAATTCCTTCCGCGTAATTGATGGCAATGCGAAATGCTGCATACCATATTGGCTTTCTCGGCTTCTCCAACTTTGCAGCCCAAGCAAGTTGCAAGTCAGAGCGCACTCACGCCTCGCTCTTTATTGCGGATTCTCACTGCTTCTTCGACCTTGGACACAAAAATCTTACCGTCGCCGATTTTCCCGGTTGACGTGCTATCCACAATCGTCCCGATTGCCGCTTCTGTCATTTCCTCCGGCACAACCAGTTCAACTTTGATTTTGGGTAACAGATCAACTGAGTATTCGCGACCGCGATAGACTTCCGTGTGGCCTTTCTGTCGCCCGTGACCGCGGGCCTCGAGTATCGTCATTCCCTGAATGCCGAGTTGAGCGAGAGCGTTTTTCAGTGACTCCAACTTTGCCGGCTGAATGATTGCTTCGATCTTTGTCATCATATTTTCATCCCTCCAAATCTTGGTCGGTGTATCTGACTGGCGTGGACGATGTTCTAGGACTCCAATGCATAACCCTCTTCGCCATGCAGAGCAAGGTCGAGGCCTTCAGTCTCCTGTTCTGGGCTGACGTGGAGTCCGATTACGAGATCGCAAATTTTGAGAATGATGAGAGTTCCGACAATGGCCAGCCCCCAGGCAATCAGGCAGGCTACAGCCTGATTGAGCACTTGGCCTGCATGGCCATCAACGAGGCCGAGAGGGAGCGGATTTCCCGAGCTATCCCTCAAGCCGGTGTTCACTGCATTGGTCGCGAATACCCCGGTGAGAATCGCGCCTAGAGTTCCACCTGCGCCATGCACGCCAAAGGCATCCAGAGAGTCGTCATAGTTAAACTTCTGTTTCACCACGGTGACCATGAAGTAGCAAACCAGACCTGCCATGAACCCGATCAACAGAGCGGGCATTGGTTTCACGAACCCTGATGCAGGTGTGATTGCCACCAATCCAGCAACGCTGCCAGAGATCCCACCCAGAACACTTGGCTTTCCGATCTTTATCCATTCAGCCAACATCCACCCGAGTGCTGCAGTGGCCGCCGCAAAGTGGGTTGCGACAAAAGCGCTGGAGGCTAAGCCAGACGCGCTCAACGCACTCCCAGCATTGAAACCAAACCAGCCAACCCATAGCAGGCAAGCGCCGATGAAGCTGAGCACCAGGCTGTGTGGTTTCATTCCCGTCGGGTATCCGAGGCGCTTATTCATGTAGAGCGCACAGACCAATGCCGAAACGCCTGAAGTGATATGGACCACCGTTCCCCCCGCGAAATCAAAGCAGGGAATTTTCCCGCCCAAGAACGCATTGAGAAGACCTCCCTTGCCCCAAACCATGTGAGCCATCGGGAAGTACACCAGGACGGCCCAAAGCGTCATGAACAACAGCATGGCGCTGAACTTCATACGCTCGGCGAAGGCACCAGTGATCAACGCCGGCGTAATGATCGCGAACATCAGCTGATACACCATGAACGTCAGCTGCGGTATTGTGGGGGCATAGTCCGCGTTGGGTGAAGCATCGACTCCATGCAAGAACAGGTAGCGGAAATCACCTACAAACGAAGTGCCCTCACCAAATGACAGACTGTATCCGACAAGTGCCCAAAGAACTGTGATTACAACCATGAGCACAAAACTTTGCATCATCGTGGCAAGGATGTTTTTCTTTCGGACAAGCCCTCCGTAAAAAAGCGCCAAGCCTGGCCCAGTCATCATCAGCACTAATGCAGTGCTTGTGAGCATCCAAGCGTTGTCTCCCGCGCTTTGCGCAGACTTGGTAGCAACATCGAGCGACTGGAGGTCTACAGATTGAGCCGAAACCGGGACCATTAGCCACAACACGACCAGGGCTAGGGATGCGATCGTCAGAAATTTCCCCGCGCTCCTTTTGAATGTGCAGTCGACAAACGAAAACACTCCTAGCGATTGATGGATTTTCATCAAACCCCTCCGATTTACTGTCTAAAGTTTGTAAGACTAAGCCACACCTCGGCCGTCGCGCAATATCAGTCATTGACCTCTCAGGACGCAATGCCGCCCTTGTTAAGATGGACGAATGCGAACCGTCTTCGAGGCAGCTGGTGGTAACGAAGGGCTGCGCAGCCTTGCCGAGGCTTGGCACCGCCGGGTGATGGCCGATGAAATTGTCGGCCATGCGTTCAGCCACGGCTTCCATCCCCAGCATGTCGAGCGACTCGCGGCCTACTGGGCCGAGGCACTCGGTGGGCCGAACACGTATTCCGAAACCTATGGTGACGAGACCACCGTGGTCAAGATGCACAGTGGCAACGGTGAGCACGATGAGATGAATCGCCGAGCAATCGCCTGCTTCGACCTGGCTCTGGCCGATGTCGGATTAGCCAACGACGATCCTTTGCGACAAGTGTTGCACGATTATTTCGCATGGGCGACCATGACGACGATGTCGCGCTATCACCAGTCCGCCGACGATGTCCCGAGCGGTCTCAGCATCCCGCACTGGTCATGGGACGGACTTCAGGCGTAAGAGACATCTGACCCCAGGCTATGGGCGACAGCAGTTCTTCATTCAGGTGGCTTCGTATCTCTTGGCGAAGAACTTGCAAGCGCAGCTGCGGAACCCGCGCTGCAAGTGCTTTGCTCTCAAGGGAATGCCCGCCGGAAGAACTTATCAATAAACCTTTCAGAACTCCTCAAAGACATTCTCGGCGCTTATTGGCAGGCTGTCGAAATAGCTGGCATCCGGATGTCCTGGGCGGTATTTTTAGGACAAGCTCCATGAGCTTCCGGCCAGGTTCGAATGCGTTGAGAGAAGATCGTACTTGAGTAAATAAAAGCCATGAAACTCAGAATCGTTGCGGCGATGATGGCGATAGGATTGATGACAACTACAGCAACGAGCCAATCGTTGCCGAATTTACTCCCACTCCCAAACTCGAGTGGGTGGCTGGAAACGTACAACGTCAACAATGCTCCTATTAAGTTAAGTGGAGCGTTTTTTCAATCGCTGGGCACTAATGGACGCTCGTGCGGGTCCTGCCATGTTCCGAACGAGGGCTGGACGGTTTCTGCCTCTGGGATACAACTGCGATTTCTTCTTTCCCAAGGCTTGGACCCGATCTTCCGTACAAACGATGGTTCCAACTGCGATCAGAACATCGATACTTCGACTCTGGAAGGGAGGCGCCAAGCTTATAGCCTGTTGCTTAGCAGGGGCTTGATTCGGATCGCTTTGTCCGTACCTGCAAATGCTGAGTTCAGAGTTCAAAGTGTTAGAAACCCGTACGGATGCGATGACACGTCGACGCTTTCGATGTACCGCCGCCCACTTCCTGCTACAAATCTGGGATTCCTGAGCACTTTGATGTGGGATGGGCGCGAGTCCACGCCACCGAGCACACAGAAGATTACTTATCCGAATACCGGGCAATTGCTGGCGGACCTGGCTCACCAGGCGATGGATGCCACGACTGGGCATGCTCAGGGTTTGGCTCCCACGCCGGAACAGATTGAAGATATCGTGAACTTCGAGACCTCCCTGCGAACTGCCCAGGCAATCGATAGACGGGCTGGCTTTCTAAACAGCGGCCGAGCGACGGGTGGTCCTGTGGCGTTGGCATCGCAGGAATTTTTCATCGGCATTAACGATTCGTTTCCCGCGAGCTTTGGATTCAATCCCACCGGGGCGGCATTCAATCCCAATATTTTCGATTTGTTCGATTCTTGGAAGGACTCTCGATCATCCGCTCGAGCCAGCATCGCCAGAGGTCAGGCCATCTTCAATTCGAAGCCGATCACAATCTCCGGCGTTGCCGGAATCAATGATATGACCGGATTGCCTACATCCTTTACAGGTACATGCGGAACTTGCCATGACTCCCCGAATGTAGGCAATCACTCGGTTTCTGCGCCGTTAAACATCGGTGTGGCAGATGTGAATAGCCCGCTCGAAGTCAGCTATCTCCCGGTGTTCACGTTGGTCAATAACGCAACTGGCGAAACGGTCGAGACAACCGATCCTGGTCGCGCTCTAATTACTGGGAAGTGGGCGGACATCGGAAAGTTGAAGGGGCCCATTTTGCGAGGGCTTCCCAGCCGTGCGCCTTACTTTCACAACGGCTCCGCGGCAACGTTGGCGGATGTCATTCGCTTCTATGAGATGCGATTCAATATTTCCTTTACCGCTAAGGAGAAAGCCGATCTGATCGCTTTCTTGAACACTCTTTAACTCGCGCGCGCAGGCTGTGGCCATACTGGGCCGGTTCGGAGAACGGCCGCTGCGTGTATGGAACCTGTGGTGGCGCACTCACGCCGGCGTCAACGTGAAGTCGAACTGAATCCGCGTGTACGGTCGGTCTGCCGCGGCTCCTGCGATGCTTGCGGGATCGTCGACTTTGTCTAGGGTTACGATCAATTCATCCCGCGTCGCGAATGCGAAGTCGTCGTTGAGATATTCGTCGTCAGGAATATTGATCTGCGTCGTCAATGTCCGGTAACCGTCCGCCGACACCATGAAATGGATGTGGGCCGGCCTGTGCCCATGCCTGCCTAGTGCCGTTAGAAAACGTTCAGTAGGGCTGTTCTGCGGGACGGCGTAACCGCTGGGCATGATGCTGCGGAATCGGTAGCGTCCCTGCTTATCGGTCTGGATGCGTCGCCGAAGGTTGTACGGCTTCTGCGATGGATCAAAGTGGGAGTAACCACCTTTCGAATTCGCATGCCACACGTCGACAATAGCGTCCGGAATCGCACGTCCGCCGGTGTTGAAAACGTGGCCCTCCATAATGAGTGGCTCGCCTGGGTCGGTGCCATCGTCGAGGCGCGCTTCATGTTTCGAGAGAGGAGCGCCCGGAATATATAGTGGCCCTTCGATCGCCCGTGGAGTACCGGCCTGCCGGCCAGAGCGCCGATCTGCCTCGTCAGCGCGAATGTCGAGCAGGCGGTCGAATCCCAGGCCCGGCGCGACAAGTCCGAACTGGCCACCGTGCCCCACCTCATTCAACCATTTGATCGCCGTGAAGAATTCTTCATGCGTGATATCGAAATCTTCGATGGCACGGAAGAGGTCGCCAACGATCCGGGCGGTTATGGCCCGGACCCGTTCGTTGGCTGGAGCGTTACGTTTCGTGTTGACTACATTCAGCAGTGCCTCGGCGGAATACTCACCCATCAGGTCCTCCTCGCCTACGTCGAAAGCATCATGCGGCCAACGATTTGCCTTATTTTAGACCGTCTGCTCGAAATCCCACGCCCATAGTTGACGTTAAATCACCATGTCGCTGGTGGAGTAGTACCGCGCACACTGACGGCAATGCCGTTTCGTTACCGGACATTTGTCCGGAAACGAACGGTCGCTCTTACGCACGGACAGTTCTGTGTAGCTAGCAATCAGCTTCTCTCAACGGAATCAGTCGGTTAGCAGAATCGTCGATGGTCACAGGCTTGCACGTGGTCAGGCGATAACGAAGCACAATCCCCGATTGAGAATGTTATCCATGAACACCGTAAATCAGGACGTGCGCTACGCGCTCCGCACACTGCTCAAGTCACCGGGATTCGCTATCGCCGCCATCATCGTCCTTGCCCTCGGCATCGGCGCTAACACAGCCGTGTTCAGCCTGGTGAATGCGGTCTTGCTGCGTCCGCTTCCGTTTCCCGATCCTCAGCGCCTGATGGCAGTCCGGCTCACGGACCCGAAACAAGATATGTTTGGTTCATTCGGCGACGCGGACTTCATTGCCTTCCGCGACCAGCAGAAGAGCTTTTCGCATGTGGCTGCCTATGCTCTAGGGCAGAGCGAATTCAACTTCAGCAGCGGCAGCGAACCCACGCGCATCCGAGGCGCGGCAGTAACAGCGGATTTCTTTGAGACACTCGGCATCACTCCCGAACGCGGCCGTACCTTTCAGCCCCAGGACGATCGCGCCGAAGCGCCACCCGTTGCGGTAGTCAGTCACGAGTTCTGGCAGAGACAATTGAACAGTGACCCGCAGATCATTGGAAGCACGATCAAACTCAATGGTCGCTCGTACGTGGTCACCGGCGTCATGCGAGCCGGCGTCCGGTTCCCGCAGAATGAATCGGTAGATGTCTGGCCGCTCATGCGCATACAGAGCCCCCAAGGGCGGCCTCCGTACTATCTTGCGGTGTTCGGGCGGCTGAAGCCGGGAGTGAATCCGAGCCAGGCCGCTGACGAACTCAGCACAATCGCGCAAGGAGTCGAGCAGACGTATCCGACCTCGACGGCGTGGGCCGGCCGCGTGGAACCTTTAAAGGCGCGCATGACCCAGAACGTTCGCACCGCGCTGTGGGTGTTGCTCGCTGCGGTCGCTTTCGTATTACTCATCGCGCTGGTGAATGTGGGTAACCTGTTGCTGGCGCGAGCTACCGCCCGCCAGAAGGAGATCGGCATCCGCGTCGCGCTGGGCGCCTCTCGAGCTCGCATTGTCCGACAACTTGTCGTCGAGAGTCTCCTGCTTGCAGGCGCCGGTGGTTTTTTCGGTATTCTCCTCGCCGCGTGGGCGCAAACGGCGTTTGTGTCTCTGGGCAGCATGATGCGCATTCCGATGGCGTACCAGGCGGCGATCGACGCGCGAGTACTGCTGTTCACGTTTGGCATCAGTGTGGTCTCGGGCGTTCTGTTCGGGCTCGCGCCTGCGCTTCATGCTCAAGGTGGATCGCTGAACGATTCCCTCCGCGACTCTACGCGAACCAGCTCGAGCGCAGCCGGACTGAGTGCGCGGCGTGTGTTGGTTGCGACCGAGTTCTCGCTAGCCTTAGTACTGCTGGTCGGTTCCGTGTTGCTGATCCGCAGCTTTATGCACCTGCAGGAGGTCAATCCAGGGTTCCATACCGACCACATCCTCACCGCACAGATCACGTTGCCTTCCGCTCTCTATCGAGATGACAAAGCGGTCATTGCCTTCTGGGATGAATTCCTGCGCCGCACCAACGGCCTGCCCGGAGTCAAGTCGGTGTCGCTGACGCTCAGCCTGCCGCCAGACCAACTTGCGCTCACTAATCCCTTCACCGCCGAAGGACAGAGCTATGACAGATCGCGCCCACTGCAACTCGCGGAGGAAATGCCGGTCGCTCCCGGGTACTTCTCTACACTCGGCGTTCCCATTCTCGCCGGCCGTGATTTCAACGACTCGGACCGCAACAGTACACTCGATCCCATCATCATCAACCGGACGCTGGCGGAGAAGTATTTCCCCGGCGCCGATCCTATTGGCCGGCATCTGCAGACGGGCGATCCACGGCCGGAGGCACCGAAAGAGACGATTATCGGCGTGGTCGGGGATGTGAAGTATTCCGGGCTTGACTCTCCACCAGCGCCGCAGGCCTACAAGACCTACGCCTCAGGATGGGCCGATTTCTGTCGCGGGATGTTCGTAGTGGTCCGTACTGAGGCAGAACCGCGCACCGTGGCCGGCGAATTACGCGCAGAGTTGGCGTCGCTTGACCACAACCTTCCGCTGGCGGACCTGATGACGATGGATGAGCGTATGGGCCAGTCCGTCGGTGAGCAGCGCTTCCGCACTTTATTGCTCGGTTCCTTTGCAGGGTTCGCACTCGTGCTGGCTTGCCTCGGGCTGTATGCAGTGATGTCGTATTCCGTCAGCCAACGCACGCGTGAGATCGGTGTCCGCATCGCGCTAGGTGGACGGCCTCGCGAAATCCTGGCGCTGGTGATCCGCCAGGCGCTGGTGTTGTCTGCTTTTGGTATGGCCGCAGGGCTAATCGCGGCATTGGTACTCACGCGGGCGATGCGCGCTCTGCTGTTCGACGTCACTCCGGCAGACCCGATCAGCTTCACCATCTCGTTTGGGCTATTAGCTGGTGTTGCCGTGTTAGCGAGCTATTTCCCCGCTCGCCGCGCGACCAAGATCGATCCACTCGCCGCGTTACGGTACGAGTGAGCCCGCCGATAGTAGTACCGAATGCAGGCTGATCCCTGTGCGCTCGGCCGAGCTAGTGATAAGTTTCCGTATCACTTGCTACTTACGACTATTGGTTATGAGAAAATCCCTGTTCGAGACCACCGATGTCGCCTTCCGCCGTGACTCGCCAAAGCAGTCTACCTGCTCAAAAGCAGTTGGTTTCCAGACGCGTGTTCCTTGTATTGGCGTTGTGTCTGGTGGTGGCGGTGTTTGCCGTTTACAGCCCGTCTCTCGGGTTCCAATTCATTATCGATGACCACCGTTACACGGCGGACGCAAGGATTCGAGATGCAGGCCACGTCTGGGAGTACTTTACAAGTTTTGTCTGGGCGCAGTTTAAGGGAGGACCGAATAGTTTTTATCGGCCAGCTTTTCTGCTATGGATGAGGTTCAATTTTCTACTGAACGGTTTGGATTCCTGGGGCTGGCATTTACTCAGTATCCTGAAGCACACTCTTGTAGCGGTGTTACTTGGATGGCTGGTATGGAAACTGCTCCGAGATTCCACAGCTGCATTGTCCGCAGCAACTTTGTTTGCCTTACATCCTGCGCAGACAGAATCGGTTAGCTGGGTCACTGTTCCAGATCCGCTGGTTGGCGCTGGGCTGCTTATTGCTCTGCTCAGCTACTTCCAGTACGTGCAGCCGGTGAATGACCAGATACACCGGACTAAAACCAGGAAAAGGCCAAAACCGGAGACCACCAAATCGGGCAAATGGCTGGTCGTTTCGGCTGCTGCGTATTTTGCGGCGCTACTGGCAAAAGAAACGGCAATTGTGTTTCCGGTGATTATCTTTGCTGTCAGTTTGAGTTCCTCCGCCCAGCAGTCAGCTTCGCAAGATCAGCCCACTAAGGATGTCGCAGGCGGCGCAACCTGGAAACGATTGCTACGTCACACGTTGCCGTTTATTGCGGCAACCGGTTTATATCTTCTATTACGTTTCAACGCTTTGGGCGTTGCTGTGGCTGCAAACACGCAGCAAATACCACCGACGAGCGTCATTCTTTCCTGGCCCGCAATTCTGTGGTTCTATACGAAGGCGATCTTCTGGCCGTGGCGGCCGTATTCCTTCGCTGATCCCATCACCGTGGGCACGTTTTCCGCCCGAGAGGTCTTGTTGCCGACCATCAAGGTGGTGGGTGCTATGGCGCTCGTGGCGGCGGTCTCGCTCTGGGCATTGGCAAGTGCCAGGAGGAATCTGTCCGGGGAGAAAGCCGTTAGGGTAAGGTCCGCGATCGTGATCGGGATCTTCTTGCTCATACTGCCGCTGGTTCCAGCTTTGAATTTGAATGGACTGAATCCCGGGGACTTCTTGCACGGCCGATACACGTATTTGTCATTGCTCGGTTTGATGCTGCTGCTTGCCGTTGCCTTGAGCGCGGCAAAGCAGTTTCGCAGCGGGCTTCTATTTGCCTCTGGCGGGTTGGCCATTGCGTTTTCGGTTTCCACCGTTGCCCAGGAGAAGCAGTGGAAAGATGATGCGACCGTCTACGCCATTGCTCACAAAATTGCTCCCAACAACCAGGTTGTGGCCCAGAATTTGGCTGATACCCATGTGGAAGCAGCTATCAAATTGGGGGACGAAGGGCGCTGCAACGAAGCGATCCCGATTCTGCAACAAGTGATTCGTGATTTCCCGCAGGACTGGAAGGCCTGGGCTGCCCAGGGGAATTGCTATGTCCAGCTCAACAATCTGGTCGCCGGCGAGGACTCATTGCATCGCGCAGCCACCCTCTCCAAAAATTCAACTGTGATCCAGTACTGGCAGGAATTGCGTGCCCATATGGGCCTTCCCAGCGCCAGTTTGCCGAACTGAATTGGGAGCGTAGAAGGAAAGCTCCGCCGCGCACAAAACTTACCGACAATCACCGTGGCTGAGTATCAGGCCTTCTTGGTGAGAGCGGCGCGAATTCGTTGTCCCACGATTGCGTCTTCGCCGGGCTGCAACATCCAGACTCCTACCACGAGCGTGTTGGCATCCGCCGGGATGCCCTGGTTGGGCTTTTGGCCAGTGTTGGGATTTAGCTCGATGGAGGGCGTCCCGTTGCGCAAAGTTTCGACGATCTGGCGAGTGTCGACGCCGGTGACTGCCGGGTCGAAACGTATGAGCAGATGCGGAACATGGTTGGCGATTTTAGGAACCACGGTTTCCGTCCGGACCGAAGGGATGCCCTTGACGGCGGCGGCGATGAGATCCGCGCGCTTCTGGTAATCGCCCTGCATCGACTCTTCGGTATGCGAAAGAACCCAATCGACGGCGGCAACCATTCCCACAATTTGTTCCTTTGCTACTTTCATTCCCCTGCCGATGCCGTCTCCGGGATTATTGTTCGCATGCGCTAAATCTGTCAGGACCTTTCGTCCCAGCAGAAGACCGGCGTTTTGCGGACCGCGTATCCCCTTGCCGCCGGAAAAAGCTACAAGGTCGAAGCCCATGCCGGTGTATTTCCATAAATTCGAAATCGGCGGCATGTCGGCCGCTGCATCCAGGTGGCACGGAATGTTGTGCTCGTGCGCCACCTGCAGCCACTCTTCCCGGCCGATCTGCGCACTGCCTGCGATCCCATCCTCGTCTTCCGCGGCATTGAAAAAATTCGTCATCACCGCATTGCCTGCGGCGCATGCCCGCTTGTAGTCGTCCAGCGTGACTACCTCGGTGACCCGCGCTCCGCAGAGATAGATTGCGCGGTCATACTCATAGCGGTGAGCGCGCTGCACAATGACCTGATTCTTCATACCGTCGATTGCCTGTGGCATGTCCACAACTTTGAGGTTGTTTGCATACTGCATGCAGGCGGCTGTCGCCAAGCTGATGGCTCCCGAAGCTCCCGAGGTCACGACTGCTCCCTCGCACTTGAGCCGGCGCGCGATGTATTCACCTGCCTTCTGCTGCAGATCGTGCAATCGCACAGGATGAAGAGCAGCCTTCTGCACCGCGGCCAGAACCTCGGGGGGCATACAGGCCGCCGTTAGCGTCGTGTAGGTGCCGGCGGCGTTGATAATCGGCGAGACGCCGAGCTTCGCATAGTAGTCCTCGCCCTCTGACGTTTGAGCCTGCTGCGAAAGAGCTTTGGTGGACGAAAGCAGAGGCACCGCACTGATGGCCGCGGCCAGCGAGCTGATCCATCGAAAGAAGCCGCGACGGGAATGGAAGCCTGGTTGGAGTTCAGACGATCCTGGCATGGTATTCGCTCCGTAGTCCATAGATTCTCAGACGGGAAATTGTACACATATCACTCGTTGCCCTTCCGGTGCGATTCGTACCTCGCCAGTGGCTACTGATCACCGTGTGCGCTAACCAGCCATGCATTCGCAAGTCAAACCGCGACATGAGACCATGCGCCGCAACAATTATTTTCGCACTCGCAACCCGGTGCGCATTTCCGCAACTGACGATCGAAAACCCCAGGCATGTGGAAATTCCTGAAGCCCAGGCGCGAGTCTTGTACCAGATGAGCCTTCACGCCGTCGCCAAGGAGCTTCGTCCAGGACAAAAGACGAATGCTGAATTTCCCCTGCATCTGGTGATCGGGCAGGAACAGGAGCGCTTCGGCCTGGATGCAAGAACCGGTGTTGCGACGCTTTTTCTGCGAGAGTGGGATGCGGTGAAATTTACCACCGCTGCGGTGAGGTTCGCGATCCAGATGAGTGTTCAACCCCAGCGTGAGGAAGCGATGATTTCGGAGATTGTGCGGCACTCGCAGGCGGTTGCACCAGTTTCGACTGCGCAACTCCGCGGATCCAACCAGCTTCCAACTCCACTGCCTCCACCGGCAATTGGTTGTGTCAAAGGCATCTACGATGCCGGGGTCAGCGGATCGCCATGCCCGATGGTTCCAGGCAATCGCAGCGGGCCAGTTAGGTGAGGGTAATTGGCGCACTCTCCGGTTAAAAGCTCTTAACTGCAAAGAACGCTAAGAAATTCCCTAAAGGGCGAAGGAGCATGCTTCGATAATCGACAACCGACCAGCGTTCGCACCACGCTAGTTCTACCATCCGACGACGGGAAAAGTGATATCGCGCTGTTTTTCCGTTTTTGATCTACAATCCAGCTCAGAAAACTAAACCCCAAAAATCCGTAAATTGAGGTGCCTATGAGTTGGCGAACGTCGTCTGCGATTTGGGCAGTCTCAGTAGTGAGCATCGTATCGCTCTCAGCCGCGCGAATGGCAACCGCTCAGTGCGAAGGGGGGCCGAAGAGGCCGCCCACCGCTGCCGAAGCAAAGGCATATGCGGACGGGTTCGCGCTGTTTCAGCGCGTCGCGCCGAAGGCCCCGGCGGGATGGACCGCGGAAGACAGCACCAAGGAACCCGTCATCACCTTCATCTGCGACAGCCCTCTGTATAACTTTAAACGTTGGACGTTCTCGCGAACATTCAACCGAAGCCAGGCTGAGATGCAGGCGCGCGGCGATGCCGCGCTCAAAAAGACAGAGGACGTAAGGGCGCGAGCTGAGGCACGCAACAAGGCCAAGGAAGCGAAGCTCGCAGATCTCGAGCGCCGGCAGGAAGAGGTGGCCAAGCGGCTCGAAGCCGCCGCCAATGCGCAGAACCTCTCGGCGCTCGCGGCCATTTCGGAGGAGAACAACAAGCTGGTTGCTGAACGCGAGACGCTGATGTCCGACAGCGCGGCTGAGACGGAGATGAGCGCAATCGACGCTGAAGTGACCCGCGATCAAACGGCGCAATTCACGCTGACCTATGGCGAGACCAACGTCGCGACGAGCAGCGCCTACAAGCCCATGGCGTCCGCCGTCGGCAAGGGTTATCGACAGGATTACCAGGAGAGTAATGGCAATCCGCACACCGACTTGATGGTGATATTGCCGCCGGTTGCAGGCGTTCCTGGACAAACGGTCGTACGCATCATTGGCGACCCTGCGCGCGCCGACTGGCTTCTCAAAGCCACCAAGCTGCGCTGAGGTGAGTGGCGCAGCTTGTTCAACCAAGAACGATCGCGGCGATCAAGCTTTAACGGCTTCGACGATCGACAACGGACCTTCAGTCGCAACTACGCGCGACAGCCGGAACCCGGCGCCACGCAGCAGTTTCGTAAACTCGGCTTTGGTCCGCTCGCGGCCTCGCGGCGTCAGCACCAGCATTTCGAGATCAAGCAGCTTGCCGTAATGCGGGGTGCTGCCCGAGGGCACAACCGCGTCCACAATTAGCACCCTGCCGCGCGCGGGGAGGGCTCGATGGCATGCCTGAAGAATTCGCGTGGCAGAGTCGTCATCCCAGTCGTGAATAATGTGCTTCATGATAATGGCGTCGGCGCCCGACGGCAGTTCTTTGAAGAAATCTCCGCTTTCGATTCGCACTCTGCCGGTGATGCCGGCACGAGTGAATGTCGCAGTCGCGCCGGCTGCGACATGCGGGAGGTCGAACAACACGCCACGCATTTTCTTATGACGACCGAGGACGGTGGCGAGCAATAGTCCATGTCCACCGGCAACATCCATCAGGGTCCCAATGCCTTTGAAGTCGTATGCGTCGGCGGCGGCGCGCGCTTCCATGGCACTGATGGACGTCATCGCTTCGTCGAAAACCGCCGATGCCTCCGGATTCTGCGAGAAGTGCTCGAAGATAGGCATGTTGAAGACGTGATCGAAAGCCGGCATGCCTGTCTTTACGCTGTAGCTGAGCTGTCCCCAGGGCCGCCAGGTGATGTCATGGGAAGTAAAGCGTGCGTAGCCTGCAAGGTTCTGCGGATGGTCGCTGCGAAGCAGTTGTCCCATGGCGGTAAGCCGGAAGCGCCGGTCGGTGCTTTCGCTGAACAGGCCGACACTTGCCAGCGCTCTCAGCAAGCGATAGAGACCGTCCTCTGACACTCCGGCCTCACGGGCCAGGTCTCTGCACGAGCGCGCACCCTTCGCGAGTTGGTCGGGCACTCCGAATTCAACGATGGTGCCGACCGCCTGGCTGATCCACTTGCCGACGATCATTTCAAAAAGAACCTGGTACGGGCGCAATGAAGAAGCTGTGTGCGAGCGGCTCTTAGGCATAGTTCTCCTTAAGCATGGTGTCGGCCTTGAATTCTAATAATGTCGCGCGTGGAAGGTAAAGCGCCGTCACATTCTCGTACGCGAACGGAGTTCTTCGGTGCCCCCGCCGCATGGAGCCAGGAATTGTTGCAGCCGGTGGCGGAAAACGCCACTTGTTTACGCTGTATGGAGATAGAGAACGGCTGTTATCGCGTTACACACAAGGGGTTGAAAAATGAACAAGCGAATCATTCTTAGTGTTGTGATTCTGCTACTTCAGGCAGGACGCGCGGGCGCGCAATTTACGCTCACCTTGCAGGCGCCTTTATATGGACAATCCACAAGTTTTTACTGCGGGCCGGCGAGCGGTGAGATGATCATGAATGGATACCCGAATGCCGCCAGCAGGGTTTGCCAGGAGCAGACCACTATCTATACCAGCATCCAGAGCCACAAGCAGGATAACGGCTTTTATACCGACCCGGATGGTTTGCGCGATGCGATCATGCAACTCAATCCTCCGCCGGCGGCTGGGCACTTTGCGATCTTCAGCGACACCAATCGCGATGCGGTCATGCACAGCATGCTTTATTGGATGGCGCAACGGAACTATCCCTCGGCCGCGCTCATTAACGGCGGCGACCACTGGGTAGTGGTCACCGGATATCAGACGGATATAGACCCCAGGACCGGCAATGCTGTATTGCAGAGCATCGACGTGAATGACCCTTTGCCTGTGCCTGCGAGCCCGCAAGACGATCCATGCACTGCGGCGATCGAGGGAAGCCAGGGCGGCACGGTGCGGTTTGTAAGCGGCAGCTCATGGTTCAGCAACGACTTCCAGAATGCCAACCGATACGGAACGAAATGGCTCAATGACTATGTCGCGATTGTTGAGCCGCCTGAGGTCAAGGGGCGGGTTACGGCAAAAATGGAAGTAGAGGAAGGGACGATTATTCCCGCGGAACAGGCAGTGCAGCGCGCGATGAGATACCTGAAAGAACGGAACCTGTTTGAAAGGAAGCAGTTCAGGATATTGCGGGAAACGTCTCCCAAACGAGCCTTGCTTGCAAACAGGGAACACAAAGCGTACTACATCGTCCCCTTCGAGTCGCGGGACCAGAAAAGTCCCGCCGCCATGCTCTTGAACGCGTACACGGGGGAATTTGAGGAAGTGGCGGCTTTTCCGCATCCGGTTGAATTTCTCTCCAGGGAGAGTGCCATTAAGATTGCGCTGTGTTCTACGCGCGCCGTCCCTCTCTGCACAAAGTCGGCGCGGCTACCGCAGAACATCACGGCTGAGCTTGTCTACAAACCGTCAGAGCAGGTGAAAAGCCGCTATTTCCCTATCTGGCAAATCACGATCCCTGCAAAAGACAACAGGACTACTCGTTTCATTTCGCAGATCGGGGAAGTATTCGTTGGTTTGACGCCACTGGCTTTTGGGGGAGACTAAGCCTGAATCAAAGAGTGATCGGATTAGGGAGGACGGTGGTCTGCCAGGCTGCAGGTGATCGCCTGCTGGCAACAGAAACGCGGATTTCCGTAATCTAAAACGCGGCTATGACACGCAAAGAATCCGCTCGTTTGCCCGAAAACCGTAAAGAAGCGCCTCGCGCCCACACATCGAGAGATCAGGACAAGGGTAAGGGTGCGACGGAACAGGAGGAGAATTCTCAAGAGGGGAACACCCGCATGCAGGGGCAATTGGGGCATCGAGACGAGGATGCAGAGCTGAAGGATGCCGATGCTGGGTTGCCGGGCTGAGGTTTACACGTTGTCAATTCGCGAGAGAACGGGTGGGTGCTTTTCGACCGTAGCTCCTTTTTGACTCTCGACGTGCCTCGGCTCTCCTATCGCCGATTAATTCATCAACGAGCCACACTCCAGGCTCTGCGTATTTTCGTACGATACGTTTCACGGTTTCAACCCCAGCGCTTGCACAGTCACAGCATCCGCCGTGTTCGGGCCTTCTCTTGGCCCATTCACGACGCCAAAACCCTTGCCGCCATCCCGTCCGCCGAAGTCCCACATGTTCCAGCCGATGGCGTAGTGCTCGAGCGTGCTGCGCACATCGTGAATCCAGCGGGCGCGGTCCTGCGGATCGGAATCGTTGCGGTAGACGCCGAACTCGTTGCAGGTGAGCGGCACATTCCAGCGCTTGGCCCATTCGGCAGCCTGGCCGATTTCGATGGAGATGCGGTTCGCGTCCCAGTGGTCGAGTCCGTAGCGGAGGACTTGCATGCGGTTATAGGCGTCCGGCTCCTGCGCGGCGACCTTCTGCGCACCTTCAAGCGTAGCGGGATAAGCCAGCTTGCTTTCAAAGTGCCAGTAATTCGCGCCCCACGTCGCACCCTGATGGGTGAACGTGTGCGGATCGTAAAAGTGGAAGTTGTAAATCACATTGGTGTCGGAGAGCGGAGTTAGCCACAGGAGGTCGTCAATGTCTGACCAGTTCGCTCCGGCCGCGATGATCGTGTGCTGTGGCGCGCCTTCCCGGATTGAAGCTGCCAGCTTGGCCTGCACGCCGGCCCAACGGAAGCGGTCGCGAAATTCCGGCTCGTTCAGCACTTCGAAATAGACCATCTCGGGATCGTACGTGGAGTAATGCTGCGCGATGGCGCGCCAGTAGTCGGAAAACTGTTCGACGAAGTCATCGTGCTGAACGAGTTTGGCTTTGAATTCGCTCTCGGGATGCATGTCGATGATTACGGCGAGGCCATGGTCGAGGATCATCTTCACGGCGGCATCGAGATATCCCACGTATTCCGCGGGCAGATGGTCGGCCATGTTGTGGCGCATCATCGGCTCGGGATTCACGCTGAGGCGCACGTGATCGAAGCCCATGGACTTGATGAGAGCGATGTCGTCGGGCGTCACCCAGTTGAGAAGGTGATCCTTGGTGTAGCCCTTCGGATCGTAAACCTGTGCGAACCACTCGCTGAGGTTGATGCCGTGGCGAAGGTGGGCGGCGCGGCGCGTGGCGAGAGACGTATTCGTTTGGGCGAAGCAGGAGAGGGAAACAAAGACTACGGACAGCAGGAATAATTTGCGCATGCGTCTGCTTGACTGCCTCCTCTGTGGTCCTCTGTGACCTCTGTGGTCCAGGCTTTTTAACCACAGAGGGCACAGAGTTTCACAGAGGAGTTACGACGAGATCGGCAACTTTCGAATTCGCTTTTTGGTTGCCGAATAAATCGCGTTGCATAGCGCGGGCGCGAGGGGCGGAACAGGCGGCTCGCCAGCTCCAGTCGGCGGCTCGGTGCTCGAGACAAAATGCGGCTCGATGCGCGGAGCTTCATTCATACGGATGGGCTGATAGTCGTTGAAGTTCGCCTGCGCCACGCGGCCGTTCTCGATCGTGATCTGCGCGCGCAGAGCGTTCGCCAGCCCGTACACGACGGCGCTGTGAATCTGCTGATCGAGAATGTTGGGATTTACCACAGTTCCGCAATCCATCGCGGCGACTACGCGATGGACACGTGGTTCGCCGTTGGCCATCGAGATCTCGACAACGTCGGCGGTATAGCTGCTGAAACAGCCGAAGCAGGCAATTCCCCGATGATGTCCGGGTGGTAACGGCGTCTTCCACCCGGCTTTGTCGGCTGCAAGCTGCAGCACGGCGCGCAGGCGCGAGGTGCGCCAGGTAGCGTCGAAGTACTTGATGTCCGCGTTTCTTGCGAGCAGATGAAGCCGATATGCTAGCGGATCTTTTCCAGCGGCTGCGGCCAGTTCATCGATGAAGCTTTCGCTGGCGAACGCCATCTGCAGGGCATAGACCGAGCGCATCCAGCCGAGAGGGACCGGCGTCTCAGTCATGACGTACTCAAGCGAGACGTTCGGAACCGGATATAGGAAGGATGCTTCGTCCGGAAAATCGGGATCCACGCCTTGAGTCGGCGGCGTACCTTTTTGGCCGCTGATGGAAGGCCCGATAATCCGGTGGGTGAACGAAGTTGGCCAGCCGTTCGCGTCGAGCGTGGCGGTGAGTTTGTGCAGGCTCACCGGACGATACATCGAGTAGCGCATGTCATCTTCGCGCGTCCAGGTGATCTTCACCGGCGCGTTGATGGCCTTCGAGAGCAGCGCGGCTTCGACCGCGTAGTCGTGCTCGAGACGGCGGCCGAAGCCTCCGCCAAGCAGTGTGACGTTGACTTTGACCTGCTCGGGTTTAAGGCCGATCAGAGGAGCGATCGTATCGCGGCAATCCTGAGGAACTTGCGTGGGCGCCCAGATTTCGCATTCCGTCTCGCGAAAGTGCGCGCTGCAGTTGCCGGGCTCCATGGGCGCGTGCGCCATGAACGGGAGTTCGTAAACGGCTTCGACCTTTTTGCCCTTTGCCTTGGCGATGTCGCCAGCCGAAAAAAACTTCACTGCTTTCGATTCGTCGGCTTCGTGTAGGGACTTTGAGATCGCCGCGGAATCCAGGTCTTTGTTCGCGCCTTCGTCCCAGATTACTTTCAGGGCGCGGCGGGCCTTGATCGCGTTCCAGGTGCTATCGGCAACGACTGCCACAGCTGAGTCGCCGATCTTGTCAACGAAGGTGACACCCGGCATTTGTTTGGCTGCGCTCGCGTCAAAGCTCGCGACCTTGGCACCGATCACCTCGGCGCGGGCGAGCACCGCGTACTTCATCTGAGGCACGCGGAAGTCGATCCCGTAAATTGCTGAGCCGTTCACCTTCGAAGGCGTATCGAGACGGTGGATGGGCTTGCCGACGATCTTGTAGCCGCTGGTTTTGAGCGGCGGATCGTCGGGAACGGGAAGCTTGCCGGCAGCCGTGGCCAGATCGCCGTAACTCAGCTTGCGGCCGGAGGCGGCGTGCACAACGAAACTGTTTTCCGCCTTGCAGCTTTCGCGGCCGACGTTCCACTGCTGCGCCGCGGCGCTGATCAGCATCTCGCGCGCCTGGGCTCCGGCTTTGCGCATTGGCTCCCAGGTAGTGCGGACGCTGGCACTGCCGCCGCTGGTTTGATCGCCGAACAAATTGCTGGCGCCGGCTTGCTCGATTTCGATCAGCTTCCAATCGGCTTCGAGTTCCTCGGCGAGGATCATCGGAAGCGATGTGCGGACGCCCTGCCCCATCTCGGAGCGGGCGACGACGATTGTGATTTTGCCGTCAGGCGTGATGCTCAGGTAAGCGTTCGGTGCGAATGACGAGTTGGTTTGGGCGAGTCCACGCGGAAGGTAAAAGCCGATCACCAGTCCAGTCGCGGCCGCCGTCGAGGTTTGCAGGAATAAGCGGCGTGAGAGTGTCACCTGGCACCTCCGGCAGCGCGGTGAATCGCTTTGCGGATTCGATCGTAGGTGCCGCAGCGGCAGATATTTCCTGACATTAATTCGGTGATCTGCGCGTCTGTGGGATGCGGTGTTTTTGCCAACAGCGCAGCGGCCGCCATGATCTGGCCGCTCTGGCAGTATCCGCACTGGGGAACGTCTTCGGCAATCCAGGCCTTCTGCAGCGGATGCAGCTCGTTCGCGCCCAGGCCTTCTATTGTTGTGACCTTTTTCCCGGCGGCTTGCGAAATGGGAGTCATGCACGAGCGAGTCAGCGCGCCGTTCACGTGAACGCTGCACGCGCCGCAAAGGCCGGCGCCGCAGCCGAATTTCGTACCGGTGAGTTCGAGTGTGTCCCGCAGGACCCAGAGCAACGGGGTGTCCGCTTCGACGTTGACGTTCTTTTCACTGCCATTGACTTGCAGAGTGTAGTTCGGCATGGGGAGGCCGGGGAATATCCTAAGATGAATTTGCGAAAAAAGAAAATGCGGGCGCCGAGATGTTCACGTAGGCCCGGGTGCCCTCACCCGGGCGGACGAGCTTCGCTCGCCGGATCTGCCGCGCACGGCGCGGCTGGGCGGGTGAGGGCACCCGCCCCTACGTGGACATGCTCCTGGTTAAACGTTCTTGAACAACTCCGCCCGCGGGTCTTCCGGGTTCAGCTTTGCCAGTTCGCGCAGAAGCTCTTTCGTCTTCTCGTCGCGCGGCATGGGGACGGTCACTTTTACTTCCACGATTTCATCTCCACGGGCGCCTTCTCTTGTGGCCGAGGGAACGCCTTTTTCGCGGAGCCGAAGTTTTTGTCCGGATTGAGTGCCAGGTGGAACTTTCAGCAGGGCGCGGCCATCAATGGTCGGCACTTCGATCTTTGCACCCAGGGCGGCTTCGGTTGCCGTGACGGGAACGGTGATGCGGATGTCGTCGCCGTCGCGATTGAAGACGGGATGGTCTCCCGTGCGGATGATGACATAGAGATCGCCGGACTGGCCGCCGTGCGTGCCGGCGTTACCTTTGCCTGCGATGCGAATTCGCTGGCCGTCACGCGTGCCGGCCTTGATGCGCACTTCGAGTGGTTCGGTGCGGCCGACCACGCCCTCTCCGTGGCACACCGGACACGGCGAAACATTCTTGCCGGTGCCTCCGCATCGCGGACAGGTTAGGTTGAACTTCATACGGTTGGCGCTCTGCTCGATGGTGCCTTTGCCTTTGCACTGCGGGCAGACGCCGGGTTGCTCGATCACGCCTTTGCCGTGGCAGTTCGTGCACGTGTCCTGGCGCGTGATATTCAGGCGCATGACGCCGCCGCGGATTGCTGTCCAGAATGGCACGTTTACCTGATATTCCAGATCGCTGCCGGGTTCGGGACCTTGCTGGTGCGTGAATCCGCCGCCGCGTCCGCCGCCGAAGATACCAGAGAAGATGTCGCGGAATCCACCGCCTCCGCCGGATGAAGTCGTGCGTCCGCGGGCGCCTTCGAACATATCGCCGAAATCGAATCCGCTGAAGTCGAAGGGAACGCCCTGGCCTGCGCCGCCTTGCCCGCTTGAAAATCCTCCGAAGCCGCCGGCTCCGGTTGCTCCGCCACGCGCATAGGCTTCGGCGGTCGCGGGATCGATGTTGTCGGAATAGAAGCCGAGCTGGTCGTAAATTTTGCGCTTCTTGGGATCGCTGAGTACGTCGTTTGCCTCGGAGATGGCCTTGAATTTTTCTTCGGCTGATTTGTCTCCGGGATTGACGTCAGGATGATATTTGCGCGCAAGTTTGCGAAACGCCTTGCGGATGTCGTCCACCGAGGCGGACTTCTTTACGCCGAGGATTTCGTAATAGTCTTTTTTGGTGGTGGGAGGCATAAGCTAGCAATCAGCATTTAATCGAAATCTCAACCACGGAGGCCACAGAGTTTCACAAAGGAAATATACGGGGAGTTTCCGCCGCATTCCTCTGTGCTCTCCGTGTCTTCTGTGGTGCAAGGTTTTCGTCTTTATGATGCCAGAGTTTCGGTTGCCAACGTTCCCGGCCTCTCGTACTTCACCGCATCCACGTACACGGGAATGCGGTGCACTCCCTGCGCCGTGGGCGCGAAGACGTAGTAGCGCTTTTCCTGTTCTACGAAAGCTAAGAAGTAATCCTGATCTTTGATCTTAAACTGCAATTCGTTTACCCCTTTACTGCCCCAGGGCCTGAAGGCCCGTAGCTTAAAATTTCGTTTCGGCACCCTTCGACTTCGCTCAGGGCAGGCTTTGAAGTCGTGCCCTGATACGAACCTAAAATCAAGCCACGGATCGCGCGGATTTTTCACGGATCTGGTTTTATCCGTGGTGATCCGCGTAAATCCGTGGCCAAACGTTTGTCGAGCTTCGCTCGACTGGGCGGGTGAGGGCACCCGCCCCTACGTGTTGCTTGCTAGGAGCTAGAAGCTAGTAGCTAGCAGCTTATTTCTTGTCCACATCCACATACTCGGCGTCGATCACGCCTTCGTCTTTCTTGGCTTCACCGTTGCCGGGTTGTGAACCGCCGGCGCTGCCGCTCGGGCCTGCATCACCACCCGGAGGCGGAGTCTGCGCCTGCGCCGACTTGTACATCTGCTCGGCCAGCTTGTGCGAAGCCTGCGTCAGAGTCTCGCGGGCGCGGTCCATCTGCGCCTTGTCGTTCGACTCGAGCGCCTTCTTCGCATCGGCGATTGCGTTCTCGACGTCGCCGCGATCGGAGCCGGAAATCTTGTCTCCCTGCTCCTTCAGCATCTTCTCGATCTGGTAAACCATCGAGTCGAGCTGGTTCTTGGCGTCGATCGTCTCGCGCTGCGCCTTGTCTTCCGCCGCGTGCGCATCGGCGTCTTTCGCCATGCGCTCAACTTCTTCTTTCGACAAACCCGAAGACGACGTAATCGTGATCTTCTGGTCCTTGCCGGTGGCGTTGTCCTTTGCCGTGACGTTGAGAATTCCGTTCGCGTCAATGTCGAACGTCACCTCAATTTGCGGTACGCCGCGCGGCGCCGGCGGAATTCCGGTCAAATGGAATTTGCCGAGTGTCCGGTTCTGCGCCGCCATCGGCCGCTCGCCCTGCAGCACGTGAACTTCAACCGACGTCTGGCTGTCCGCCGCGGTCGAAAACGTTTCCGTCTTCTTGGTCGGAATCGTGGTGTTGCGCGGAATCATTGGCGTCGCCACGCCGCCGAGCGTCTCAATCGACAGCGTCAGCGGAGTCACGTCGAGCAAGAGCAGGTCTTTCACTTCGCCCTTGAGCACGCCGCCCTGGATCGCCGCGCCGACCGCCACGACTTCATCCGGGTTCACGCCCTTGTGGCCTTCTTTGCCGAACAGCTCTTTCACGATTGCCTGAATGCGCGGCATGCGCGTCTGCCCGCCGACCAGCACGACTTCGTTGATCTTCGAGGGATCGACGCCCGCGTCCTTCATGCACTGCCGCGACGGTCCAACTGACCGCTGCAGAATGTCTTCAACCATGCCTTCGAGCTTGGCGCGCGTGAGTTTCTTCACCAGGTGCTTCGGACCGCTCGCGTCCGCGGTGATGAATGGGAGATTGATCTCCGTCTCCATCGTGGTCGAGAGCTCGATCTTGGCGCGCTCGGCCGCGTCACGAAGACGCTGCAGCGCCATCTCGTTGCCCTTGCCGCGCAGGTCGAGGCCTTCGTCTTTCTTGAATTCGTCGATGAGCCAGTCAACCAGCCGCTGATCGATGTTGTCGCCGCCGAGGTGCGTGTCGCCGTTCGTGGCCTTCACTTCGATCACGCCTTCGCCGACTTCGAGAATCGAAATGTCGAACGTGCCGCCGCCAAAGTCATAGACGGCGATGGTCTCATCCTTTCCTTTATCTAACCCATAAGCTAGCGCAGCTGCAGTCGGCTCATTGATGATTCGCTTCACGTCGAGCCCGGCAATCTGCCCGGCATCTTTGGTCGCCTGGCGCTGGGCATCATTAAAGTAGGCGGGCACGGTGATGACCGCCTCGGTCACTTTCTCGCCGAGGTAGTCTTCCGCTGCCTTTTTCAGCTTTTGCAGAATCATGGCCGAAATCTGCGGAGGCGTGTATTCCTTCCCCTGCGCCACCACGGCCACGTGGTCGCCCGACTGCACGACTTTGTACGGGACCATCTTCATTTCTTCACTGACTTCGTTGAAGCGGCGTCCCATGAACCGCTTGATGGAATAAACCGTGTTTTCGGGATTGGTAATGGCCTGGCGCTTGGCCACCTGCCCGACCAGCCGCTCCCCGGTTTTGGTGAACGCCACCACCGACGGGGTAGTGCGGCCGCCTTCTTCGTTGGCAATGACCTTGGGCTCGCCACCCTCCATAACGGCGACGCAGGAGTTGGTGGTGCCGAGGTCAATTCCGATAATCTTGGGCATATTGCTCTCCTTGTGGAACTTATAAGTGCTGTATAATCAATGAACTCACACTTGCGCTCAGTTTTATTATGGGAGTTGAGTGAGTTGTTGTCAATGTTTTAGATGCTGGAACCGGGCAATAGGGCGCGAAGTCCCGCGACCGCCGCCTGAGAAGATTTAAGGTCGAAAGGCTGCCGCTACCTTGGAAAATGCTCTCGCATAGTGTCCCTCGAAAATTGCTGGAGCAGTTTGCGTACTTCCACACGCCTACTCAATCCCTCAGGTTGTGGAGGTACGAAAAGAACAAGTCCCCCTATCCAAAGGCTGCGCCCAAGAGTGCGACGACTTTCGAACACTATTTCGAGCACCCTCACAAACCAACCTTGGAGGAGGAGACAGAACGCGCGATCGCGCAGAAGATCGAAGACCCAGTGCATCGGTTTTTATGCGAGCTGAGAGACCCCGACTTCAGGATGAACCCCCAGCAGCGCGAGGCGATGACGCGATACATCTCACTACTGTTCAGTCGATCACGGGCCAGACGGGAAGGGAGCAAGCATGTTCAAGAATTGATCGGCATCGCACTGCAACTGTTTTTGGCAAATGAAAGCCAGATTCTTACCGTGGCAGCCCAATGGAGCTTAGAGCAAACTTTCAAAGGCAATCCGATGTGGGTGGGAACGAGATATGTTGAAAGAATTGCAAAGCGCCTACTCGAGCCTAGTCGTACCTCATCTTCGGAGCAGGCCAATTTCGTTGTCGCAATTCAAGCTTCCTTGAATAGACTGGACGGCGCAATGCTTCAGGGGCAATGGAACTTGCTAAAAACGGAACCGGACAATCCTTTTATACTTTCGGACTCACCAGTTATTACTTGGGAACGGCTCGCTGACGGACAACTCTCCTATGGGGATCGGCTTTCAACGTCCAGATGTAGAAGTGATTTTGCCAGTTTCGCCCACAACATGTTTACACGTTTGCCCGCGGGTGCCACGCGAGCGCCGAATCGCGCAACCAACGACGGCGGAGATAAACCAAGCCCAAGCGTCTTTTGCATTCGCTGCCTGCTACGCGGATAGGCAGAGCGCCCTGATCGACCAGTTAACCCAAACTCATATCTCAAAGACGAGGATCGGAAGGGGCATGTTCACCCTCTGGCACCGAAATCTCGATGACGTGTTTTACAACATTTTGTTGCGTTCCCCGCCCTTCAAATGACCTTCGCAGCTACAATTATGTGAAGACCAGGTTGCAGGTTGCCCCACCTTTTCCGCCCGATTTTGGCGAACGGTGGAATCTCGACTATTCCTTTCCACGATTTCTTTCAACTACCACGACCCACGTAGGGCCGGGTGCCCTCACCCGCCCGGCGGAGCGAATGCTCCGCGACGACGTTGGGGATCAGCACTCAGCCGCCTGGAACACCTCCGGCGCACAAACCGCGCCGGACGCCCGGGCGAGGGCGTCCGGGCCTACGTGGTTCGTGGTGCCGACGACACCATTGCTATGGGCGAGCAATCGGAACAATCGCTGGCGAATATGGGCTCTCAGTCGGGCTTGCGCCACGACCACGGATACTGGCTTGCCACGTTTACCAATCCCGCGCGAACGGGATTCTGCAGAATGTAGTCAACCTTCGCATCCAGGCTCTCGGACGAGCGCAGCACGTGATCGAACGATTCTTCCTGCCAATTAGGCTCGTGGGAACGAAGCCGCCGATTGATCGCATGTGACGATACTCCCTTGATCGCCTTCATGATCTCAGGAAGGGGAAAGAT
>JBKPSP010000002.1:0-10339 GCA_046735175.1 Acidobacteriota bacterium | reverse complement strand
GTTTTCCGCGACAAAGTCGTGTTCGTTGTGAAGGATGAAGTGCTCGAAGAGTCCGATCAGCTTCTCAACCTTTTCGAGGTTTCGGTCGGCCCGTGCAAGAGGAGTCTTTCTCAAAGGGAGCGTCGCCGCGGCACGCTGGATAGACTTGATGATCGCACGTTGCGCCGGCGCCGACATGCGGTTGTAACGCTCCTTCGATACGGGAATCGCGTCGAAGCGCAGTCGCAGCCAGTATTCCATTCCTTCCTGCGCCCGATAATGTTTGCGATGGGCGAGCGAGGTCAACTCGATCGAGCGCCGCATATCGCAGGGATTCGTCACTGAGGTTGCCAGCTGATACACATGGTCATGCCGCCGCTCCAGAATCGCAGCAGCAATCAGGGTCATGCCTCGACAAACTGCATCCACCGGAAGAATATCCAGGCGCTTGCGCTCATTACTTGGTAGCTGCCGAAAATATGTTCCCAGAAGATAGGAAAGCGACGCGGATGTATTAATTCCTTCGTTCCAGCCTCGAAATGGCTGCGCGGTCGAGCTCTCGACAATTGCCGGCCGCACGATCGCGATCGGCAGTCCCGCTCCAAGCTTCGTCAGCAGCCCCTCAGCAAGGCCCTTGGTGAGCGTGTAAGTGTTGGGCCAACCCAGTTCGTTTGCGCGCCTCTTTCCTGCTTCGGTCAATTCATTACGCAGCCAGCGGACGCGATTCTTGCGAACTTGATTCTCGAGCGCGGCGCCGTGGAGATCCTTGGCGGCGTGTTCTTTCGCCATCGCTTGCTGACGCAGCTCACCCGTGACCTCCGGGCTCTCCGCACGCGCCACAGTTTCGTCAATCCGCCGATGCAGCGATTGCAATTCCACTTCCGGATCAAATCCCGGAACCCGCGCCGGAGTGTATTCGGCCCGGGCCTTTTCGTTGACTCTGCCGTCGCGCGCGCCGGCGGTGTAGCACGTGGAGAGGTGAAGCAGTCCGGCGTGGTCCGACTCACGCACAAACTGCAGAATATTGAGGACTGCATCGATGTTCGAGGCAGTCGCGTCGCGCAAATCTGGATTAAAGTCAGTCAGGCCTGAGCTGTTCACGATCAGATCGAGCTTCCAGCGCAGCTCTTCTGATACAGCCGCAGCGATGCCCAACCCCGGCAGGATGGCATCGCCTTCGATGACTCGCACACGATCTTTCAGGAACCTGGAAAAGCGCTGCCCATAGCGCTCGTAGAGTGGATCAAAAACGGGCGATTCTTCGATCAGTTTTTCGAAACGGCGTTCCGCTGGGTTCGATTTTTGCCGCCGAATCAAAAGATAAATACAGCCAACATCCGGAAGGTCCATCAGCGTGTTTGCCAGCCAGACCTTGCCAATAAACCCAGTGACGCCTATCAGCAGAATGTGTTTTTCGCGAAATGCGGAGCGTACGGACAAGGGTGAGTCCTGCCGCTGACCTTCGAAGTAAACCAGTGGGTGCTCGATCGCTGGAGCAGTTCTTTGAGCCGGAGAAACCGATCTCTCCAAAGTGTCAGGGGAAACACGGATGTCTTTGGCCAATTTTGCCGCTGTGCACGAGCCGTCAGGGCCGGCCGATGAGATTCGCGCAAAGATTCCCCGGGGACGAACGATCGGTTCAAGCAGTCGTCCAGTGGCGATCCCGTCTCGAAAATCGAGACGGTTCGCAATAATCCACTTCACTCCCAGGTGCCGGGCCAGCGGCCGCATCACGCACTCGAGACCCTGGCTCACCAGGACAACTTCCGCTCCGGAACCTATTACATCCTTGAGCCGTCGCACGCCTTCGGGTTTCAAGTGCGGCTTCAACTTGTACTGAAAGTACTCTTCGCCAAGAAGATCGAGGCGGTCCCGGCTGATTCCGCGCAGGATCGAATGCACCAACCGTGTGGCGAACGTGCGGTTCACGAGATAAAGCAACGGCCGCAGCAGGGCCATCAGAAGCACCGCAACACGGCGAAGGCTCCGCTCCGTGAAAGTCTGGGCGTTCCCGGTGAAAAAGGCAATCGAGCGAACGGTCGTCAATTCCAGCAGGCTGCCTTCGGCCCGCCAGTAAACGCGACCCTTTGTGGATTTTGGATCCGAGTGCACTCAGTATTGACCTAGCTCGTGCAAGAAAATATCAGGCCGAGGCACGCCCGCCAAGGCCGCGAAGTTGTTTATTGTAAAGGATTGCGGGGATGTGACGTGCGGAAAAGCCTGTCTAAGCTTTCCATCACGGTACTCATGACCCTATGGCATCCTGAATTCTCTGCGACTTCGACCCCACCAGTAGCGCCAGGCTTCCACTCAAGGCCATGACTGCCGCGATCACCAGCAGCCCCCCACGGTATTGCCCGCCCGATGAACGGAATAGCCCAATGATGTAGGGCCCAAGATAGCCTCCCAGGTTGGCCACCGAATTGATCACAGCGATGCCCGCCGCCGCACGCGCGCCAATCTGGACGGTTGCCATAGCCCAGAACGGGCCAGCCATCGATTGCGCGCCCATCATCCCCAACGACATACCTGAGATGACCAGGACTGGCTCGGTACTGAAGGCTGCCATTACCAATCCCGCGGCTCCCGCGAACCCAGCAAGACCAACATGCCAGGACCTTTCGCCGGTCCGATCCGAGTGCATGCCCGCTAGCACCATCGTAATCGTAGTAGCGACAAATGGGAGAGTCGCGATCAATCCTGTAGCAACGTAGCCGACACCAGACAGACCATGAATTGCGCTGGGGAGCCAGAGGGTAACTCCATACATGCAGGTTGGCAAACCGAAATACACCAGAGAAAGCACCCAGATACGGATGCTCCCAAGAGCAGCCAGCAGTTCATTTTTCGCCAGCGGACTTTCCTGGGAGGATTCCGCGTTCAACGTCTCCAGGAGCCAGGAGCGCTCGGATTCCGAGAGCCAGCCTGCCTTAGAGGGCTTCTCAGGTAAGACCCATGCCACGACCAGTCCCAGGACAATGGCTGGCACCGCCTCTAATATGAAGAGCCATTGCCATCCCTGGAGACCTCCCGACCGAAAAGTGAGCAAGACTCCAGAGATCGGACTGCCAATCACTCCTGCCAGGGGGTTCGCTGTCATAAACCACGCTACGGCGCGAGCCCGCGCACTCGAAGGGAACCACCGCTTCATATACAAAATCATGCCCGGGAAGAAACCGGCTTCAGCCGCGCCGAGCAGGAAACGGAGCACATAAAAAGAAGCCGCACTTCGAGCGAAGATCATGGAACAGGAGACAATTCCCCAGGCCACCATCAGGCCGGCAATCCAACGTCGCACCCCCATCCTCTCCAGCAGCAGATTGCTCGGAACCTGAAAAAAGAAATATCCCGCGAAGAAAATTCCGAAGCCGGTCCCGAATGTGCGTTCGCTGAACCTGAGCTGCTCCTGCATCTGCAGTTTCGCAAAACCGACATTAATCCGGTCGAGATAGCTCACGACATAAAGCAAAAAGAGGAAGGGCAGTAATCGCCAAAAAAGCTTGCGAATAACCCGGTTGCCGAATTCGACATCGGTTGATGTGTTCATGCAATTGGCGCCGCATCAGCATACGCTATTGCCGAAGTTTGTCGATAATTTCGTCAGCAATCGCCTCAGGAGCGTTGTCGACTGTGACGGCCACCGCATCCCGTGGCTCTTCAAGATCCGCGAACTGGCTATCGAGGATGGATTCGGAAGCAAAATGCCCGTGCCGGACGCGCAGCCGGCTGAGAATCAGTTCGCGACTGCCTTTCAAGTAGACAAACCGCACCTGACCCACACAAAGTTCATCGCGATATTTCTGCTTGAGCGCTGAACAAGCAAGCACGACGTTCTCGCCAGTCATGCTCCATCCATCGATCGCCTGGCGCAGTGCACGGAGCCAGGGAGCGCGGTCATTGTCGTTTAAGGCAACCCCTTTGCGGATCTTCTCAACGTTCGAGGGCGGGTGGAAGTCGTCAGCGTCCGCGAATCGGCACTTCAGTTTTTCCGCAAGCAGCCGCCCTACCGTGGTCTTACCAGCTCCCACAACTCCCATCAGAATGATGACCATGCTCTTCAGGAGTGAAGAGCATAGCACCATCTTTTAGCAGCTGAACGCTGCTTCGGCAATCAAATCGACGAGCGAACCAACTTGCGAACCGATCCAACGGTTGCGCCATAGATCAAATGCGACGCCAGAGCATAGATATGAGACGAGGCCGGTGTTCTTGCAGGGCTGCCTGAAAGCCCCAGCGCGGGAAGTGCAATTTCATCCGCGCCGGCGAACAGTACGCTAGCAAAACCCATGCCGCTCAACCAATCGTGGCGGCGTACTTCGCGCGGGCCGACTTCGGCGATCGCGCCATACAACGCTCCCATCGCCGCTCCGAAACCGTAGTGCACCAGCGGTCCGGCCTTCTTTTTCTCCTCGCGTGAAAGCTTGTGTCCCGCAATTTCCGAGATTTTTCCCGCTGCTTTCACAGTAGCGTCCTCAGGTTCCTCCGCGGGGCGAAGCGGCGGCGCGCCTCCGTTGCTGTTCAGCTTTTGAGATGCTTTGCTCCACACGTTTTGAAACTGACTCATCGCGACCGCGCCTGCCAATCCGGCGGCGCCCCCGGCCACCATTCCCTTCCATAGTTGTTGCTTGCGCATGATTCCGTTCCTCCAAGGCTGATTAAGATGCGCCGTCGAGGAATACGTATGTTGAAGAAGCCGCGATCAGGCTTACGTCAGCGCACGATCCAGGTGGACGTAGCCGCCGTCTACAAAAATGTGCTGACCATTGATGTGTCCCGCGCGCGCGGAAAGAAGGAACACGGCAGTGGCGGCAATCTCGTCGGGAGTGGTCATTCGCTTTTCGAGTGGAATTTTCGACAGGATGGTTTGCAGCTTTTCTTCCGGATCTGGAAACGTGTCCAGCCACTGGCGGTACAGCGGGGTCATGACTTCTGCCGGAACGATGGCGTTTACGCGGATCCCATACCCAAGCAACTCGGCCGCCCACTCGCGCGTGAGCGCAAGAATTGCACCTTTCGATGACGCATATCCGGAAGTTCCCCCCTGCCCCGTAATGGCCGTCTTCGATGCGATGTTCACGATTGAGCCGCGCGATTTCTTTAAGTGCGGCAGCGCAAAATGCCCCATGTTGTAGTAATGCAGCAGATTGCGTTCGAGCGAAGCTACATACTGCTCGGGGCTGCCGTGCTCCAGTCCGACTTTATCGTTGATCCCGGCGTTGTTCACCAAGGAATCGACACGTCCGAATTTCTTGATCGTGTGGTCGACCACTGAGTAGCAGCCTTCGGCAGCCGAAAGCTCTGCGACGATGACCTCGCCCGTCTTGATCTCGCTGTGCAGCTGCCTTGCAGCATCGGCATCACGATCGACTATGACCGGCATCGCTCCTTCGGCAGCGACCGCACGAACGATGGCGGCGCCAATGCCTTTGCCACCGCCGGTGACGACAACGACTTTTCCCTGGAGTTGAAGGTCCAAATGTCTCTCGTTATCCGTGGAGGTTCATGAATCCGCCATCCAGCGTGTAGTTCGTACCGGTGATGAACGCCGCCGCATCCGAGCACAAGAATAGCGCTAGCGATGCAACTTCCTCCGGCTCACCCATGCGTCCGATCGGCTGGGTCGCGGCAAGTTTGTTGTACATCTCCTGCTCGCGCCCCGGATAATTCTTCTTCAGATAATCCTCCACGAAAGGAGTGTGCACGCGGGCCGGTGAAATACAGTTGCAGCGAATTCCTTGACTGATGTAATCGCGCGCAACGGAATAAGTCATCGCGATCACCGCGCCTTTGCTGGTCGAATATACGAAGCGATCCGCAATGCCGGTTGAGCCAGCAACCGAAGCCACATTAAGGATCACCCCGCCTCCGTTCGCGGTGATATGCCCGATCGCTGCGCGGATGCAATTGTAATAACCCTTCACATTAACGCGGAGCACGCGATCGAAATCCTCTTCGCTCGTGTTTTCCACCTTACCAATGTGAGGGATACCTGCATTGTTCACCAGAATGTTTATCGGTCCAGCCTTTGCAATCTCCTCAAAAAGTACCGTCACGGCTTTCTGATCGGTGACATCGCAGCTGTTAAATGACGCAATTCCACCGGAGCGGGAAATCTCGGCCACCACGGCAGCCGCTGATTTCTCTGAAATATCCAGAATACGAACCACTCCGCCGTTCGCTGCAAACTTGAGCGCGATCGCCCGCCCAATGCCGCTTCCGCCCCCGGTGATGACAGCGGTTTTGCCGTCGAGCCGGAACTCTCCTGAACCGGCGCTCAGAGTGAAACTCCGCGCTTCCAGGGGATGAAATCCTCCTGGTTCTTTTCTTCTGCTTTGGTGTGGATCTCGCCGCTGGCAACCTGAATCACGCGATCGAGAATGGCTTCGCCCATCTGCTGGATCGATGCTTCTCCGCTAATGATCGCTCCGGTATCAATGTCGATGATGTCGGGCATGCGATGAGCAAGGGCCTTGTTGGTCGAGAGCTTAATGACCGGTGTAATAGGATTTCCCGTCGGCGTACCCAGACCGGTGGTAAACAAGACAATGTTCGCCCCGGCGCCGACTTGCGCGGTGACGCATTCTACGTCGTTTCCAGGAGTGCATAGCAGATTCAGTCCCGGCTCGGTTGAATACTCGGGATAATCGAGCACTGCCGTGACCGGAGACGTGCCGCCCTTCTTGGCTGCGCCTGCTGACTTCATAGCGTCCGTCAGCAATCCATCGCGCATGTTCCCGGGCGCGGGGTTCATGGCAAAACTGGCTCGGACGGCCCGGGCGCGGCTCTCATATTCGCGCATGAGTTCCATGAAGCGTTTCCCGACTTCACTGGTGATGGAACGATTGATGAGGTCCTGTTCAACGCCGCACAGTTCCGGAAACTCAGAAAGAATCGTCCTTGCCTTCAGCGCCGCAAGCAGGTCCGACGTGTGCCCGATCGCTGGATTCGCGGAGAGGCCGGAGAAGCCGTCCGAGCCGCCGCACTTCAGTCCCACGCAAAGATGCTTCAATTCGGCCGGCTCGCGATGTGCTTTGTTAGCCTCAACCAATCCTTCAAAGGTTGCAGATATTGCGCTGGATAGCATGGAATATTCCGAACCGCTCTTCTGCTGCTCGAAAATGAGGACCGGCTTTCCGAGCTTCGAATTGCGCCGATTGATCTGCTCTTGCAGAATCTCCACCTGGGCATGCTGGCAGCCTAGGCTGAGCACAGTCGCCCCGGCCACGTTCGGATGATTGATGTATCCCGCAATCAGTCTGCACAGATTGTTTGAGTCTTCGTGCGTGCCTCCGCAGCCTCCCTCGTGCAGCAGGAAGCGAATGCCGTCGACATTGGGAAACAGCTTTCGCGGCGCTTTTGGTTTACCTGGCATAGCCTCCGACTTTGTTTCACCGGAGTTTCCTTCCCGATACGCCTTCGCAAGTTCCGCAACCTGCTGCCTGTATTCCTGCGGTGCTGCAAAGCCCAGCTCTTCTTCGAAAGCCTGTTTCAAATTCAAAATATTTCGATTTTCGCAAAAGACCAGAGGAACAACGATCCAGTGATTGCGCGTGCCAACCTGGCCATCGCTGCGCCGATATCCCTGAAATCTCCGCTCGCGCCACCGCGAGATATCCGGAGCCTTCCACTCGTAGGCAGAAGATTTCTCGTGATATTCCGAGGACTCATGTCGCAAGTTGCGGAGGGTAAGGGCTTCACCTCGTTTGACCGGCTCATAAGTTTTGCCGACCAAAACCCCGTACATAATCACCTCAGCACCCTTTGCGAGATCAGTGATCGCGAACTTGTGTTTCGCAGCCACAGGCGTGGCCAGGGTGTATTTGCTCCCGTTGAATTGGACTTCCTCACCTTGCTGTAAATCGGTGAGCGCGATGAGTACGTTGTCACGTCGATCGAGTTGAAGGACTTTTTGCATTCAGGTCGTAAACCGCTTGCTTGGATTTTAGAACACGAACGCGCTTAGTGATCAGCGAGGCCGGACGCTAACGTCCGGGCATCAAGCGCCAAAACTTGGCCGCGTTCGCTCCAAGTACCGCGTTCCGCACCGACTCGGGACAGCGAGCCAAATATTCGATCACGATGTTCATCACTCGCGCATACGAACCCGCGACCGTGCAAACCGGCCAATCTGAGCCAATCATGAGCCGATCCGGGCCAAAAGATTCAAACGCAACATCCAGATACGGCTCAATGTCCACAGACTTCCAGTTCTTCCAGTCGGCCTCAGTGACCAGCCCGGACAGCTTGCAGCACACGTTTGTCTGTTGTGCCAGCTCGCGAAGGTGGGTTCGCCACGGCTCAATACTGCCGCCTTTAATCAACGGCTTCGCCATATGATCAAGCACAAAACGGTGGCGTGGGAAGCGCTTCACGAACTCCGTCGCAATCGGAAGATGTCGAGGATAAACCAAGATGTCGTAAGTGAGATCGAGTTCTTCGAGCATCGCAATGCCGCGAAGAAATTCAGGCTGCAGCAAAAAGCGATCCTCCGGCTCGGACTGGACCACGTGACGGACCCCCACAAACTTGGGATTTGCGCAGAATTCAGAAAGCTGTGCTCTGACTTCCGTAGAACGAAGGTCAACCCAGCCCACGACCCCGAGAATGAAAGGCGCCGTGTCAGCCAACTGCAACAGCCAGCGGGTTTCTTCCAGCGTTTGCCGTGCCTGAACTGCGATGGTCCCCTCAAAACCTGTTCGGTCCAACTCGGGTTTCAGGTCTTCGGGCAGAAAGTCGCGCTGCAGAGACGACATTGCGTCGTCTATCCATTCATATTCCTGATGGCTATAGCGCCAGAAATGCTGGTGGGCGTCGATGCGCATGTCGCTGGTCAAACAGCAGTCGTATAACGTTCCCCTCGTGAAAAATCAATAACGCGCTGCCGAGACTCACCCAGGCCTTCGATACCCAACTCGATCGTGTCCCCGGCTTTCAGGAATTGCGGCGGCTTCATCCCCAATCCCACGCCGGCGGGTGTTCCTGTGCTGATCAGATCTCCGGGGAGCAGCGTCATGAACTCGCTGACGTAGGCGACCAGCGTTGCAAACTCAAAAATCATGTTCGCGGTCGAGCTGTTCTGGCGAAGTTCGCCATTCACCTTCAACCACATTTTCAGGTTGCCGACGTCAGCGATTTCATCGGGTGTCGCGAGAAATGGCCCGAGTGGCGCAAAGGTGTCCGCGCTCTTGCCTTTCACCCACTGTCCGCCGCGCTCAAGCTGGAATGCTCGCTCGGAATAGTCATTGTGCAAAACGTATCCGGCCACATGCTCCAGCGCTTCTTCTTTCGACACGTTCAGCGCGCGCTTGCCGATCACGATCGCCAGCTCGACCTCCCAATCAACCTTGGTGCCATTCTTCGGGATCATCAGGTCGTCGTTCGGGCCGACGAGTGCGGTTGTTGATTTGAAAAAAATCACTGGTTCGGAAGGAATCTTCGCTCCAGTCTCATGAGCGTGATCGCGAAAGTTGAGTCCGATACACACGATTTTGCTGGGTCGGCAAATTGGCGGGCCAAGCCGCACGTTTTCAGGTATACGTGGGCAAGAGGCTGCGTTTGCCGTGAGCCACTTCGACAAGGACTCCAGACCGCCGTTGCGGAAAAAATTCTCGTCATAATCCGACCCAAAACCAGAAACGTCGACCCGCGATCCATCCGCAAGCAGAACACCCGGCTTTTCCCCGCCCGGAATACCGTGCCGCATTAGCTTCATTCGTCTCTCCAGGAGCCTGAGAAGTAATGGACAGCATACCTGAGCCGAAGAAAACCCGGGCAGCTGGCGATTTTATTATGCAGCCTCGCCAGAAGGAGATTTGGTCTTTACAGTCTCCGGCTTGTCGTGACCCGGCCGATGTATCTCTTGCGAAGGCGCAGGCTTTCTTTTCTGTGGCAACTCCGGCAGTTCGATAGGCTTGCCGCTTTTTGCAGACTCGTAAATCGCCTGGACAATCCGTACGTCCGCGAGGCCTTCAAGACCTGAAGGCTCCGGCTCCTGATCCTTCAAGATGCAATCCGAGAAGTAAATCAGCTCTGCCGCAAATTGATCGCGCTTGGGGAATGTTTTCTCCTTTGTTTTCCCGTTCAGCGTCAACGTGTGTTGAATCTCCATTGCGTAATCATAAGCGGGATCGCACGTGAGCAAACCTTTGCTTCCGACGAGCGTGTAGCGGCTCACATCCGCCGCGCCGAAGCTGCAGGTGAAAGTAGCAAGCCGTTCGTCGGAAAAACGCATAACTACCGACATCATCTCTTCCGTTTCACTGAATCGTTCTTCGCCGTTGTTCGCTGAGGTCGCAAACACGGAAACCGGCTCCGAACGGAACAGATAGCGGGCAGCATTGATGCAATACACTCCCATGTC
>JBKPSP010000001.1:0-8270 GCA_046735175.1 Acidobacteriota bacterium | reverse complement strand
GGTGAGTACAACGTCCGACGCCAGCAATGCGAAGCGGGCGTGAACATCCTCTCCAGGTTTTTTCCTGACATCAAAGCGCTGAGGGATGTGACCAGCGAACAACTGCAGGCCCATGCCGCCGATCTTCCTACAGTGATTTATAAGCGTTGCCGTCATGTTGTTGACGAAAACGAGCGAACACAGCACGCCGCACAACTGTTCCAAGCCGGAGATCTTCGTGGCGTCGGCAAACTAATGGATGAATCGCATCGGAGCCTGCGAGATCTCTATGAGGTCAGTTGCCGGGAACTGGACATCATGGTTGACGCTGCCCAGGGTCTGCCAGGTTTTTATGGCGGCCGCATGACCGGAGGCGGTTTTGGCGGTTGCACGGTGAACCTTGTCGAGTCACATCAGGCTGACTTCTTTGCGCGAGAAGTCGCCCGGCGATACGAATCTCAAACAGGGATCGCCCCCCCAACGTATATTTGTTCGCCCGCGAATGGCGCAGGTTGCGATTCAGGTAACGAGGGCTCCGGGGCGGCGTACCAAAATTCGACTAAAACGGATTAGAAGGAGAGGTAAGCGTTTACAAATCCTTGCGAATCGGGGATAATGCGACGGTTCCTCACATCGTGGTTTCGGCCCTTGCCACCTTGGGCCAAGACGAGACAAACTAAACGGAGGTTCGCGCGAATGAGGCTTTTTGCTCTCGTGCTCGTGCTTGCGATTATGAGTATTGCTGCGGATTCATCGGCTCAGGTTTCCAAACAGTCGTTTGGCAAAACCCCGGACGGCACCCCGATCGAGATTTATACATTGAAGAGCGGTTCCATCGAGGCCCACATCATTACCTATGGCGGCATTGTCCAATCGCTGAAAGTGCCGGATAAGAACGGCAAAGTTGACGACATCGTCTTAGGTTTCGACTCTATCGACGGGTATGCCGGCGGCGCCAAGCCGAATCCCGCGTTCTTCGGGGCGCTCATAGGCCGCTACGGAAACCGCATTGCCGGCGGCAAGTTCGCGCTCGACGGCAAAACCTACGAGATCCCGAAAATCGAGCCGACGAACGCACTTCACGGTGGGACCAAGGGATTCGACAAGGTTGTGTGGAAAGGGAAGGAGATCGCGCACGGAGTTGAGTTGACGTACGTCAGTCCCGATGGTGACCAGGGTTTCCCCGGCAAGCTGACGACGGTTGTCCGCTACACCCTTGAAGGCAAGGACCTCAAGATTGATTATTCCGCGACGACTGACAAAGACACGGTGGTGAATCTCACGAACCATTCTTACTTCAACCTTGCGGGACAAGGGAACGGCGACATTCTCAAGCACGAAGTAAAAATCAACGCCAGCCGCTACACGCCCGTGGATGACAATTTGATACCTACCGGCGAATTGGCATCCGTCGAAGGCACGCCCTTCGATTTCCGCAAAGCAACCGCCGTCGGCGCAAGAATCGAGGCTGATAACGATCAGATCAAGAAAGGCCACGGCTACGATCACAACTGGGTGCTCGACAGTGCCGGCAAGAAATTCGCCGAGGCGGCGGAAGTTTACGATCCTTCCAGCGGCCGCGTATTGCAGGTTCTTACCGACGAGCCCGGCGTGCAGTTCTATACCGGCAACTTTCTGGATGGCTCTTTGACCGGCAAGGAAGGAAAGAAGTACGTGCATCGCGCGGCCCTGTGTCTTGAAACACAGCACTTTCCGGACTCGCCGAATCACCCGAAGTTTCCTTCAACCGAGCTGAAGGCGGGCCAGAAGTACCATACGGTTACGGTGTTCAGATTTTCGGCTCGCTAGCAGCGCGTGCGAGCTTAGAAAGCCGCGTAGCGGCGCCAGATTACAGCCCAGGGCATAAGCCCTGGGAAGATTTTCATAAGATCTCTCCGGCTAAATGCCCACTGACTCCGCCATCATGCCGACCAAAGCGCTGCAACAGCTTCGTGAGGAAGTCCTCGAAGCCAACCTCGAGCTGGTGCGCCGCGGGCTGGTGCTCTACACCTTCGGTAACGCGAGCGGCATTCTGCGCGACGAGCGACTCATCGTCATCAAGCCCAGCGGCGTTCCCTACGAGACCATGAAGCCCGAGCACCTGGTTTTGACCGATCTCGACGGCAACGTGCTCGAAGGCGATCTTCGTCCTTCGTCCGATCTTCCGACCCACGTCGCGTTGTACAAAGCCTTTCCGGAGATCGGCGGCGTTGTTCACACTCACTCGGAATATGCGACTGCATGGGCGCAGGCTCGTCGGGAGATCCCATGCTTTGGCACAACTCACGCTGACTACTTCCATGGTCCGGTTCCGGTCACTGAACCTATGCCCGCCAACGAGATTGAAGGCGAGTACGAGAAGAACACGGGCTCTGCGATCATTCGCAGATTTCAAGGACTGAACGCCAACGCGATTCCAGCTGTTTTGGTTGCCAATCACGGTCCGTTCACGTGGGGCAAAACCGTCAGTGCCGCGGCCCACAACGCGGTGGTTCTTGAGTCCATCGCGCGCATGGCATTCTTCACGGTCACGATTGATTCAGAGGCAAGCGGGATCGGCAAGACGCTCCACGACCGGCACTATCTTCGCAAGCACGGCAGCAAGGCCTACTACGGACAAGAAAAGGACGCGAAATGAACGTATCACTCGCGATGTTTCTTGCAGAGACCTCCACTGAAAGGCTGGTACATCTCCGGCCGGTAGATCTCGCGATTATCGTCATTTACTTCGGGCTGGTACTGGCGATCGGTTTCTACCTGAAAAAGTTTGCCAACACGGGCGAAGACTTTTTCCTTGCCGGCCGCGAAATGACCGCCTGGGTGGCGGGCCTTGCGTTTGTCTCGGCGAACCTGGGTTCGCTGGAACTTCTGGGCTGGGCGGGGTCGGCTTATCAGTACGGCATCATGGCGGCGCACTGGTATTGGATCGGCGCGATCCCGGCCATGGTGTTTCTCGGCCTGGTGATGATGCCGTTCTACTACATCTCGAAAACTCACTCCGTGCCAGGATACTTGAAGCTTCGGTACGGAACCGAAGCGGCGGGCCTGAGCGCGATCACTTTCGCGGTGATGACGATTCTGATGTCCGGCGTGAATATGTATGCCATGGCCGTGGTCATGAAGGTGGTTTTGGGCTGGGACATTAACTTCAGCATCTGGGTGTCGTCACTGACAGTCGGTGTTTACGTAGCTGCCGGCGGGCTATTCTCGGCCATCTTCAATGAGGTGTTGCAGTTTTTCCTGATCTGGTTCGGCGCGCTTCTAATTCCGATTCTCGGCATGATCGAGACTGGCGGTTGGAGCGGCATGGTTGCGCGGATTCAAGCAAATTTCCCCGGACAAGACTTCACCCACATGTGGGAGCCGATGGGTTCATTCGCGAACAACCCCATGGGTATCCACTGGACCGGGATTGTGTTCGGGTTGGGCGCAGTGCAGTCCATGGGTTACTGGACCACGGATTTTCTCGTGGTTCAGCGTGTGCTTTCGGCAAAAGATATTCGTTCCGCGAAACTTGCGCCCATCATCGGATCATTTTTCAAGATGGCGGTGCCGCTCATCGTCATTCTGCCAGGTTTGTTGGGCTTGGCCGTGCTTCCGATGCACCTGGTTCCTAACGCGCCGCATTTAGCGCCGGGTGAACACAGCTACAACGAAGTTCTACCACTCATGCTTGCGCGCTACTGCGGACCGGGCTTGCTCGGTTTGGGGATCACAGCGCTTGTAGCCGGGTTCATGGCGGGAATGGCTGGCAATGTCAGCGCCTTCGCCACGGTTTGGACCTATGATCTCTATCGTCCTTACCTGAATAAGACTGCCCCCGATAAGCATTACGTTTCCATGGGCCGATGGTGCACTCTGATTGGCCTTTTCATCAGCATCGGAACGGCCTACCTGGTCATGGGCTTTGCCAGCATCATGGACTACGTGCAGGCACTCTTCGGATTCTTCATCGCGCCATTGTTCGGCACCGTCGTCCTCGGCATGTTGTGGAAACGAGTGACGCGATGGGGAGGCTTTATTGGATTGCTGGCAGGCACAACTGCATCCATCACGATGTTCCTGCTGATGCAAAAGGTCGATCCGCAACGATGGGTTCCGGTCTTTGCGCTCTCGCCACACGCGAAAGGCCTTGCGCAGGACATGTACCAGTCTTTGTGGTCTTGTGTTACATGCGTTGTGGTAACAGTGTTAGTAACTCTATTTACTAAACCGAAGCCCGATGAGGAACTGCGTGGCTTGGTTTACAGCCTGACCGACGTCGCGCACGAGGAACACACCAGCTTTTGGCACCGTCCCGTGGTGTGGGGCTTTGCGGTTTTAGCGTTGCTCGTAATTCTGCAGATCATCTTCTGGTGAGACATGAGCGAAAAACATCACATTATTCCGGTCTGGTTCTTCGTTGGACTACTGTTGTTGATGTACGGCGTGCTGATCTTTATCAGCGGGATCGCTGAGTGGACGAATCCGCCGGATACCGTTCTGTCCGAACTGCACGCACCCATCTGGTGGGGCGCGTTGCTGATCGTGCTAGGTGGCGTGTATTGCCTGTTGTTCCGGCCGAAAAAGAATGCATGAACTGAATCATTGAACCATCGGACCATTGAATCATTAGAACCTTCACCCGGGACGCTTTGCGATAATTCAATCCCTCAGTGATTCAATGATTCAATTCCATCAGGGAGTGTTATGGCAACCAAGAAGATGACCATGGGAGTGATCGTGGGGAACCGCGGGTTCTTTCCCGATCACCTCGCTAAAACAGGACGCGAAGAGATGATCGCCGCGCTCGAACGCGCCGGCATGGATGCGATCGTGCTGTCGCCGGAAGAGAGCAAGTACGGCGCGGTCGAGAGCCGGGAAGACAGCAGGCGCTGCGCCGAACTATTCAAAAAGAACCGCGACCGCATCGACGGAATCGTGGTCACGTTGCCGAACTTCGGCGAAGAGCGAGCCATCGCCGACACGCTGCGTCTCGCTGATCTCCGCGTTCCCGTGCTGATTCAGGCCACGCCCGACGATCCCAAGAAGATGACCATCGCCTTCCGCCGCGATAGCTTCTGCGGCAAGATGTCTGCCTGCAACAACCTTAAGCAGTACAGCATTCCTTATTCGATTACGACCCTTCATACCGAAGCTCCCGATTCGCCCGAGTTCGTCGCCGACCTGCAGTGGTTCGCCGCTGTCTGCCGCATCGTAAACGGGTTCAAGAACCTTCGCATCGGCGCAATCGGTGCGCGCCCCGCGGCCTTTAATACCGTCCGTTATAGCGAAAAGATCCTCGAAGCCAACGGCATCTCGATTGAAACCCTCGACCTTTCGGAAGTTCTCGGCGCAATCGACCGCACGAAGGATAATGACGACGCCGCCCAGGCCAAGCTCGCTTCGATCAAAAAGTATGTCGATACGAAGGATGTGCCCGCTGCCTCGCTGATGAAGATGGCAAAGCTCGGCGCGGTAATCGACCGCTGGATGGCCAAGACCGAAGTCTCAATCAGCGCGATCCAATGCTGGACTTCGCTCGAAGAGAACTTCGGCGTTGTGCCTTGCACCGTCATGAGTATGATGAGCGACCAGTTGCTCTCAAGCGCCTGCGAAGTGGATATCGCGGGCGTGATCGGCATGCATGCCCTGCAACTCGCGTCCGGAACTCCTTCAGCGTTGCTCGACTGGAACAACAATTACGGCACAAACCCTGACAAAGCTGTCTGCTTCCACTGCGCCAATCTGCCCAAGCATTTCTTCCGTTCCTTCAAGATGGATTTTCAGGAGATCATCGCGGGCACCGTTGGCAAGGACAACACCTTCGGCACGGTCGTGGGCCTGATCAAGCCGGAAAAAATGAGCTTCGCGCGTTTCTCAACCGACGACACAGCGGGAAAGATGCGCGGCTACGTAGGCGAAGGGCGGTTCACCGACGATCCTCTGAACACCTTCGGCGGAGCTGGCGTGGTCGAAATACCAAGAATGCAGAAGTTGCTGCATTACATCTGCGAGAACGGGTTCGAGCACCATGTTGCGGCCAATCTCTCGTCCGTAGCGGGCGCGGTACACGAGGCCGCCACGCGCTATCTGGGATGGGAAACACACTGGCACGAACGCCCGAACGGCGCGTGCTGATCTAGGTTGCAAGAATTTCGCTGCGTTCTCGGCGCTCTCTGCGGTTAAAAGCTTTTTCTTGCGCTCTCAAAAAACTGTAACCGCAGAGTTCGCAGAGATTTCGCCGAGATCGCAGGGAAGACCAGGAACCCATGTCCATCGTCGCCGGCGTAGATTTCGGAACTCTCAGCGTCCGCGTCTCCATCGTAGACAGCGAGCGCGGCATGCTCGCGTCAGCTGTGGCCGAATATCCCCTGCACCGCAAACGCGAAGATCCCGAGTACGCCACCCAATCCCATGATGACCACATGCGCGCCCTGGCCGAAGCCACCCGCGCTGCCGTCAAGCAGGCCGGCATCTCCGGTGATCAAATCGAGGCCATCGCTCTCGATACCACCGGGTCTTCGGTCATCCCTGTAGATCAGAACCTCCAGCCGCTTGGCGAATACTATCTCTGGTGCGACCATCGCGCCAAAGGCGAAGCGGCAGAAATCACCGAAGCCGCGCACAAACAAAAGCTCGAAGCCATCGAATGGTGCGGTGGCGTTTATTCCTCCGAGTGGGGATTTTCAAAGCTCCTTCACTGGCTGCGCCACAATCCCGAAAAGCGTCAGCAGTTCGCTTCAGCCTTCGAGCACTGCGACATGGTTGCCGCAACTCTCTGCGGGATCACTGACCCTCAGAAAGTAAAGCGCAGCATCTGTGCCATGGGTCACAAGTGGCTGTGGAATGCCAAGCTTGGCGGCCTGCCTCCCGAAGAATTCCTCACCAAAGTTGATCCGCTGCTTGCAGGCGTTCGCGAGAAATTAGACGGCGAGTACGCGACATCCGAAACCGTCGCCGGAAGACTGTCACCGCAGTGGGCAGAGAGGCTCGGCCTTAAACCCGGCATTCCGATTCCTGTCGGCGCATTCGACGCTCACTGGGACGCCATCGGCGCAGGTTGCCGCACCGATGACATGGTCAACGTAGTCGGCACTTCAACCTGCATCATCGGCATCACGCCTTCACCGAATCTTGTGCCCGGCGTTTGCGGCGTGGTGCAGGGAAGTGTGCATCCGCTGCGCACTGGCATCGAAGCCGGACTCTCCGCGGTCGGCGACATCTTCAACGCAATTGCCTCCCGTGCAGGAACAGATGTCGCCACATTGAGCAAAGGCCTTGAAAATTATCGCGCCGGCCAAACCGGTCTTCTGCGTCTTACCTGGGACAACGGCGATCGCACCGTGCTTGTGAATCCCAACCTTCGCGGAATCACTTTAGGATGGAACCTTCAGGGCACGGCGCAGGACGAACTCTTTGCTGCCATCGAGGGCACCGCTCTTCATACCCGCGTCATTTTTGATCGCATGTCCGCCAACGGTGTTCGCGTACAGCGCGTAATTAACGCCGGGGGAATTCCGCAGAAGAACGAAGTTCTGAACCGTGTTTACGCGAATGTTCTGGGAAGGCCGGTGCTCGTGCCAGCTAAGAGCGTAACAAGTCTGGGATCGGCCATCTTCGCATTTCTCGCAGCCGGAACATTCAAGACCATCGAAGAAGCACAAGACAAAATCTGTCCGCCGTTCCGAGTGTATGAGCCCGATCCCGCCGAGCAGCGTATCTACGACGATCTGTACCGCCTGTTCAGCCGCCTCTATTTTGCCTTCGGCGACAAGCGCATGGAGATGGGCGACGTGCTGCCATCGTTGATTCTCATCGCCGAATCGCGGCACAAAACGCACGCCGCCGAGACCACATAGGATTTCCTTTGTGCTCTTTATTCAGCCGCGCCCGATGAAAAACAGAGCTATGACCTGAGCTCCGCCAACTGCTTCCGGACGTCATCAGCCTCAGGGTACTTGGGGTCGAGCTTTAGGACTCGTTCCAGGTGCTGCTTGGCCAGCGCCGGCTGTTCCGACTTGGCGTAGGCGAGCCCCAGGTGATAGTGATACTCGGCATTCTCCGGTTCTTTGTTCTTGGCCGAAAGCTTGATGGCTTCCTGGAACATTTCAATCGCCGAACGATAAACGCCCTTCTGATAGAAGGCCCACCCGAGCGTGTCGGCGACGTTTGAGAGTTCCGGCAGACCACGCCGCGCGGTGCGTGCCAGTTGCAGCGCCAAGTCGGTATTGCCGCCGGTTTCGAGCAGCACATACGCCAAATTGTTCGAGGCAACAGGGTCCTCGCGCCTGGCCTGGAGCGCGTTCTGA